>JBEKBD010000073.1:0-15420 GCA_050015575.1 Roseiarcus sp.
TGCGGTTCGACCGGCGGCATCAAGATGCGCGCGATCGTCGACGCCGGCACGGTCGTCGCCTCGCTCGCCTCGCGCATCCTCGGCCGCATCGCCGCGGAGACGCTGGTCGACCCCGACGGCAAGCCGATTGTCCCGGCGGGCCGTATGATCGTCGAGGAAGACATGCCGGCGATCGCCGCGGCGGGCATCCAGGAGGTGAAGATCCGCTCCGTGCTCACCTGCGAGGCGCCCAACGGCGTCTGCGGGGCCTGCTACGGCCGCGATCTGGCGCGCGGCACGCCGGTCAATATCGGCGAGGCGGTCGGCGTCATCGCCGCGCAGTCGATCGGCGAGCCGGGCACGCAACTGACCATGCGCACCTTCCACATCGGCGGCGCGGCGCAGCTCGCCGATCAATCGTTCATCGAATCGAATTTCGACGGCGAAGTGAAGATCCGCAACCGCAATGTCGCGCGCAACTCCAACGGCGACCTGATGGCGATGGCGCGCAACGTCGCGATCGTCGTCCTCGATCGCAACGGCAACGAACGCGCGGTCCATCGCGTGCAGTACGGCGCGCGCCTCAAGGTCGACGAGGGCGACCACGTCAAGCGCGGCGCGCGTCTGGCCGAATGGGATCCGTTCACCCGGCCGATCCTCACCGAAGTCGACGGCGTCATCGGCTTCGAGGACCTCGCCGAAGGCGCTTCGATGTCCGAGCAGATCGACGAGGCGACCGGCATCGCCAAGCGCATCGTCATCGATTGGCGCTCTAGCCCACGCACCGCGAGCCTCAAGCCGGCGTTGGTCATCAAGGGCAAGGACGGCAAAATCGTCAAGCTGCATCGCGGCGGCGACGCGCGCTACGCGCTGCCGGTGGAGTCGATCATTTCCTTCGAGCCGGGCGCCAAGGTGCACGCGGGCGACGTCATCGCCCGCATCTCGATCAACAGCGCCAAGACCCGCGACATCACCGGCGGTCTGCCGCGAGTGGCGGAGCTGTTCGAAGCGCGCCGGCCCAAGGACCACGCGATCATCGCAGACATCTCGGGGACGGTGCAGTTCGGCAAGGACTTCAAGAACAAGCAGCGCGTGAGCATCGTGCCGAACGAGGAAGGCGCCGAGCCGGTCGAATACCTCATCCCCAAGTCGAAGCACATCCATCTGCAGGACGGCGACGTCATCGAGAAGGGCGAATATATCGTCGACGGCAATCCGGCGCCGCACGACATCCTGGCGATCAAGGGCGTCGAGGAACTCGCGGCGTATCTGGTCAACGAGATCCAGGAAGTCTACCGCCTGCAGGGCGTCAGCATCAACGACAAACACATCGAAGTGATCGTTCGCCAGATGCTGCAGAAGGTCGACGTCGTCGACGCCGGCGACGCCGATTTCCTCACCGGCGAACAGGTCGACGCGAGCGAACTCGAGGCGGCCAACGAGATCATGCGCGCCGAAGGCAAAAAGCCAGCGGTCGGCACGCCAGTCCTGCTCGGCATCACCAAGGCGAGCCTGCAGACCCGCTCGTTCATCTCCGCCGCGTCGTTCCAGGAGACCACCCGCGTCCTCACCGAGGCGGCGGTCAACGGCAAGGTGGATACGCTCGAGGGTCTCAAGGAGAACGTCATCGTCGGCCGCCTGATCCCGGCCGGCACCGGCGCCGCGATGACCAAGCTGCGCTCGATCGCGACGATGCGCGACACGCTGATCCTGGCCCAGAAGGCCGAGGAGTCGGCGGCCGCGCTGGCGCTGCCGCTCGCCGCGCCGAGCGCCGCGCCCGCGCCCGCGCGCAAGACCGCGAAAGTCTCCGCGGCCGAGTGAACGCGCGCGCCCTCGGACGGGCGCGACGAGCCTGCAATCGCTAAAAAAGAGCCGCTTTCGGGCGGCTCTTTTCGTCTGTGCAGAGGGAATCGCCCAGGAAGCGTCCCGGCGACGCCGCGCGCGCGCCCCAATCCGGTCTTCAATCGGCCGAGAAATCACGCTTTGTTGCAGCCGTTAAGCGTCTGTGAGCGGAGTCCCGCGCGCGGGCGAAACGGCAAAGCCCCACGAGGCCCGCCATGAACGTGTATGTTGATCCGCGCCGCGCCGGCGCCGCCGATGGACAGGGCGCCGAAAGCGAAGCGATGCGGGCGCCGCTCGCGCCGTTGCTCGCCGGCGCTCGGGCGCGCGGCGTCGCCGATGGGCTCGAGCTGATCGGCGCGGCCGCCGCGCTGCTCGACGGAGAGGGCGAGGTGTTGCACCTCAACGAGCGGGCGACGCGGCTGATGGGCGACGGCCTGTACCTTTGTGGCCATCGCCTCCGGGCGCGCGACCGGGCGGCCGACGAAATGCTCGCCGCGGCGATCGGGACGACGCTGCGCCACGGCGTCGCCTCGCGCGTCGCGGTCGGGGAGAGTCCGGGCGAGGGGGATTTCGGCGTGCGGATCGTGCCGGTCGCCAGCGAAGGCGACGAGCCGTTCCAGTTGCTGCGCGCGGTGGCGATCCTCGAGCCGCCCGGCGAAACGCCCTTCGCCGGCGACGCCGAACGCTGGAATTGAGGCGCGCGCGGCCGCGGCGCGACGCCCGAGCCGAATATTCGCTGATTTTGGCGCTTTTTCTCGGTTGAAAGGGATTGACGCCCCCCGACGCCGCGAATATGGTCCGCGCGCTTTCGACAGGCCGTAGAGCTTTGCTGTTTGGGGCGACGCGCCCCAGACCTATCGGCTCTAAACGCTGGCGATCTCATCGACGAGAAGACCATACTGGCCGGGCGAACCTCGGTCGGGTTTGAAGACGCAAGAACGCGGGTCTCCCGTGGTCCTCTGCTTCGTCAGCGCCCAAGACCCTCGAGCGGGGTTTTCGCGGCGCGTTTGGTTTCGCGCCTGGCGCCGACGATGGGCTGGAAATTTCGCGCGGTTCGGCCTTGCGGCCGCGCCATTTTGGAACGGGACGAAGGGTTAGCAATGCCGACGATCAGCCAGTTGATCCGCAAACCGCGGCAACCCAAGACATACCGCGAAAAGGCGCGCCACCTCGAGGCGAGCCCGCAGAAGCGCGGCGTTTGCACCCGCGTCTACACGACCACGCCGAAAAAGCCGAATTCGGCTCTGCGCAAGGTCGCCAAGGTTCGTCTGACCAACGGTTTCGAAGTCATCGGCTACATCCCCGGCGAAGGTCACAATCTGCAAGAGCACTCGGTGGTGATGATCCGCGGCGGCCGCGTCAAGGACTTGCCCGGCGTGCGCTATCACATTCTGCGCGGCGTGCTCGACACCCAGGGCGTGAAGGACCGCAAGCAGCGCCGTTCCAAGTACGGCGCCAAGCGGCCGAAGTGACCTGAGCGCAGCGAGACTCGAGGATCGCTGGAGAGAATTCAACGGAATGGCCGGGCCAAGCCCGGCCATGAGGATCAAGAAAGAGAACCAGGCCATGTCGCGCCGCCATAGCGCCGAGAGACGCGAAATCATTCCGGACGCCAAGTACGGCGACCTCGTGATCGCCAAGTTCATGAACACGATCATGTACGAAGGCAAGAAATCGGTCGCCGAGGCGATCGTCTACGGCGCCCTCGAGGGCATCGAGACCAAAGCCAAGAGCGATCCCATCGCCGTGTTCCGTCAGGCGTTGGAGAACGTCGCGCCGGCGGTGGAGGTGCGCTCGCGCCGCGTCGGCGGCGCGACCTATCAAGTGCCCGTCGAAGTGCGCACCGAGCGCCGGCAGGCGCTGGCGATCCGCTGGATCATCGCCGCCGCGCGCGACCGCAACGACAAGACCATGGTCGACCGCCTTTCCGCTGAATTGCTCGACGCCTCGAACAACCGCGGCGCCGCGGTCAAGAAGCGCGAAGACACCCACCGGATGGCGGAAGCCAACCGGGCGTTCGCTCACTATCGCTGGTGAGCGGCCGCTGACCTCCATACGGAATCGAGATTATGGCGCGTAGCCACGCTATCGAGGATTATCGGAATTTCGGCATCATGGCCCACATCGATGCCGGGAAGACGACGACGACTGAGCGCATCCTCTATTATTCCGGCAAGTCGCATAAGATCGGCGAGGTGCACGACGGCGCCGCGACGATGGACTGGATGGAGCAGGAGCAGGAACGCGGCATCACCATCACCTCCGCCGCGACCACCACGTTTTGGCAGGACAAGCGCCTCAATATCATCGACACCCCCGGCCACGTCGACTTCACCATCGAGGTCGAGCGTTCGCTCCGCGTGCTCGACGGCGCGGTCTGCGTTCTCGACGGCAACCAGGGCGTCGAGCCGCAGACGGAGACGGTATGGCGCCAGGCCGACAAGTACGGCGTGCCGCGCGTCGTCTTCGTCAACAAGATGGACAAGGTCGGCGCCGATTACTTCCGTTGCGTCGAGGAAATCAGCGCCAAGGTCGGCGCCCGCCCGGTCTGCCTGCAACTGCCGATCGGCGCCGAATCGCGCTTCAAGGGCGTCATCGACCTCCTACGCATGAAGGCGGTGATTTGGGACGAAGAGGGTCTCGGCGCGAAATATCACGACGAGGACATCCCGGCCGACTTGCTGGAGCAGGCCAAGGAATATCGCCACCGGCTGATCGAAGCGGCGGTCGAACTCGACGACCAGGTGATGACCGCCTACCTCGACGGCCACGAGCCCGACATCGCGAGCCTGCAGCGCCTGATCCGCAAGGCGGTCAGGCAGATCGCGTTCGTTCCCGTCCTCTGCGGGTCGGCGTTCAAGAACAAGGGCGTTCAGCCGCTGCTCGACGCGGTGGTGGCCTACCTGCCTTCGCCGGTCGACCGCGGCGCGATCAAGGGCGTCGACATGGACACCGGCGCGGAAATTCTGCGCCAGCCGAGCGATTCCGAGCCGTTCTCGATGCTGGCGTTCAAGATCATGGACGATCCATTCGTCGGCACGATCACCTTCTGCCGCGTCTATTCCGGCAAGATCGAGTCGGGCACGACGGTGCTCAATTCGACCAAGGACAAGAAAGAGCGCGTCGGCCGCATGCTGCTGATGCACGCCAACAACCGCGAAGACATCAAGGAAGCCTTTGCCGGCGACATCGTCGCGCTCGCCGGCCTGAAGGACACCCGCACCGGCGACACGCTGTGCGATCTGCACAAGCCGGTCATTCTGGAAAAAATGGAATTTCCGGAGCCGGTGATCGAAATCGCGATCGAGCCGAAGTCGAAGGCCGATCAGGAGAAGCTGGGCGTCGCCCTGGCCAAGCTCGCCGCCGAGGACCCGTCGTTCCGCGTTTCGACCGACCAGGAATCGGGGCAGACCATCCTCAAGGGCATGGGCGAATTGCATCTCGACATCAAGGTCGACATCCTCAAGCGCACCTACAAGGTGGACGCCAATATCGGCGCGCCGCAGGTCGCCTACCGCGAGAAGCTGACCAAGCGGGTCGAAATTCCCTACACCCACAAGAAGCAGACCGGCGGTTCGGGCCAGTTCGCCAAAGTGACGATCGTGTTCGAGCCGGCGGAGCCGGGCGCGGGTTCTTCGTTCGAATCCAAGATCGTCGGCGGGTCGGTGCCGAAGGAGTACATCCCCGGCGTCGAGAAGGGCGTCAACAGCGTGATGGGCTCGGGCGTGCTGGCGGGATTCCCGGTGGTCGACGTCAAGGCGACGCTGATCGACGGCGCCTACCACGACGTCGACTCCTCGGCGCTGGCGTTCGAGATCGCGGCGCGCGCGGCGTTCCGCGAGGGCCTGCAGAAGGGCGGCTCGGTTCTGCTCGAGCCGATCATGAAGGTCGAGGTGGTGACGCCCGAGGAGCACACCGGCTTCGTCATGGGCGATCTTCTCGCCCGGCGCGGCCACGTCGTGGGTCAGGACATGCGCGCCAACGCGGTCGTCATCAACGCGATGGCGCCGCTCGCCAACATGTTCGGCTACGTCAACCAGTTGCGCTCGGGAACGCAGGGGCGCGCCAATTTCACCATGCAATTCGACCACTACGAACAGGTGCCCGCCAACGTCGCCGAGGAAATCCAGGCGAAGTTCAAATAACGCGTAGAGCTGAATCCCAGCGCATCGAGAGATCACAAGAAGGAGCCCGGCCATGGCCAAAGAAAGGTTTTCACGCACCAAGCCGCACTGCAACATCGGCACGATCGGCCACGTCGACCACGGCAAGACGACCCTGACGGCGGCGATCACCAAGGTTCTCGCCGAGACCGGCGGCGCGGTGTTCACGGCATACGATCAGATCGACAAGGCGCCCGAGGAAAAGGCGCGCGGCATCACGATTTCGACGGCGCACGTCGAATACACGACGAAGAAGCGCCATTACGCGCACGTCGACTGCCCCGGCCACGCCGACTACATCAAGAACATGATCACCGGCGCGGCGCAGATGGACGGCGCGATCCTGGTCGTCTCGGCGGCCGACGGTCCGATGCCGCAGACCCGCGAGCACATCCTGCTCGCCCGCCAGGTCGGCGTTCCGGCGCTCGTCGTCTACATGAACAAGGTCGACATGGTCGACGATCCCGAATTGCTCGAGCTGGTCGAGCTGGAAGTTCGCGAACTGCTGTCGAAGTACGAATTTCCCGGCGACGAAATTCCGGTCATCAAGGGTTCGGCGCTGTTCGCGCTCGAAGGCTCGCACCCGGAAATGGGCCATGATTCGATCCTCAAGCTGATGGACGCGGTCGACTCCTATATTCCGCAGCCCGATCGTCCGAAGGACAAGCCTTTCCTGATGCCGGTCGAAGACGTGTTCTCGATTTCCGGCCGCGGCACGGTGGCCACCGGCCGCATCGAACGCGGCGTCATCAAGGTCGGCGAGGAAGTCGAGATCGTCGGCCTCAGGGAGACGGTCAAGACCACCGTCACCGGCGTCGAGATGTTCCGTAAATTGCTCGATCAGGGCGAGGCCGGCGACAACGTCGGCTGCCTGCTGCGCGGCACCAAGCGCGAGGACGTCGAGCGCGGCCAGGTGCTGTGCAAGCCCGGCTCGGTCAAACCGCACACCAAGTTCAAGGCCGAGGCCTACATCCTGACCAAGGAAGAAGGCGGCCGTCACACGCCGTTCTTCACCAATTACCGCCCGCAGTTCTACTTCCGCACCACCGACGTGACCGGCATCGTTCAGTTGCCCGAAGGCACGGAAATGGTGATGCCGGGCGACAATGTGACGATCGAGGTCACGCTGATCGTGCCGATCGCGATGGAGGAGAAGCTGCGCTTCGCCATTCGCGAAGGCGGACGCACGGTCGGGTCCGGCGTCGTCGTCTCCATCGCGGAGTGACGAAAGCGCCGTGAAAGCCGGGCGGGGCGCTCCGCCCCGTCCGCGCCGGGCAGGGATCTCGACACATGAATACGCAAAACATCCGCATCCGCCTCAAAGCGTTCGATCATCGCGTGCTCGACGCTTCGACCAGGGAGATCGTGTCCACCGCCAAGCGCACCGGCGCTCGGGTCCGCGGGCCGATTCCGTTGCCGACGCGGATCGAGAAGTTCACCGTCAACCGTTCGCCGCACGTCGACAAGAAGTCGCGCGAGCAGTTTGAAATTCGCACTCACAAGCGGGTTCTCGACATCGTCGACCCGACGCCGCAGACGGTCGACGCTCTGATGAAGCTCGACTTGGCCGCCGGCGTCGACGTCGAGATCAAGCTCTAGGGGATTGGACGGGCGCCGGTCCGCTTTCTCAAGCGGATGCGCTCCGAGGGAATAACGCCATGCGCTCAGGCATCATCGCACAGAAGCTGGGGATGACCCGCATCTTCACCGACGCGGGCGATCACGTGCCGGTCACGGTTCTCAAGGTCGAGGGCTGCCAGGTCGTCGCGCATCGCACGCAGGAGAAGAACGGCTACACCGCGCTTCAGCTCGGCATTGGCCGCGCCAAAGTCAAGAACGTCTCCAAGGCCGAGCGCGGCCGCTTCGCCGTCGCTCGCGTCGAGCCGAAGATGAAGCTCGCCGAATTTCGTGTCGGCGAGGACAAGCTGATTCCGGTCGGGGCCGAGATCACCGCCGATCACTTTCTCGTCGGCCAGTTCGTCGACGTGACCGGGGTGACCATCGGCAAGGGCTTCGCCGGACCGATGAAGCGCTGGAACTTCCATGGCCTGCGCGCGACCCACGGCGTTTCGATCTCGCATCGCTCGCATGGTTCGACCGGCGGCCGTCAGGACCCGGGCAAGACCTGGAAGAACAAGAAGATGGCGGGCCACATGGGCGTCGACCGAGTGACGACGCAGAACCTGCGCGTGGTGCGGACCGACGCCGAGCGCGGCCTGATCCTGGTCGAGGGCGCGGTGCCCGGCTGCGCCGGCGGTTGGATTGCGGTGCGCGACGCGGTCAAGAAGCCGCTGCCGAAGGACGCGCCGTCGCCCGGCAAGTTCCGCGTTCACAACGAAGCGTCGGCCGCCGCGCCCGCCGCCGCGCCGAAGGGAGAATGACGCCATGAAATTCGCCATGACGTCGATCGACGGAACCGCGACCGGCTCGCTGGAGCTCGACGACGCGATCTTCGGGCTGGAGCCGCGCGCGGACATCATCGCGCGCATGGTGCGCTGGCAGTTGGCCAAGCGCCAGGTCGGCGGCCACAAGACGCTGGGGCGCGGCGAAATCAACCGCACCGGCAAGAAGATGTACAAGCAGAAGGGCACCGGCAGCGCCCGTCACGGCTCGGCGCGTGTGCCGCAGTTCCGCGGCGGCGGCCGCGCGATGGGTCCGGTGCTGCGCAGCCACGCCCACGATCTTCCCAAGAAGGTGCGCGCGCTGGCGCTGCGCCACGCGCTGTCGGCCAAGCAGCGCGCCGGCGGGCTGGTTGTCTGGGAGCGCGCGCAGCTCGCCGAAGCCAAGACCAAGGCGTTGCGCGATCACTTCGCCAAGACGGCGCTCCGCAACGTGTTGATCATCGACGGCGCCCAAGTCGACGCCAATTTCGCCGCCGCCGCGCGCAACCTGCCGCAGGTCGACGTGCTGCCCGCGCAGGGCATCAACGTCTACGACATCATGCGCCGCGACAAGCTCGTGCTGACCCGGGCGGCGATCGAAGCGCTGGAGGCGCGGTTCAAATGAGCAAGGACGCCCGCCATTACGACACGATCGTGTCGCCGGTGATCACCGAAAAAGCGACGATCGCCTCGGAGAACAATCAGTTCGTGTTCAAGGTGCGCCGCGACGCGACCAAGCCGCAGATCAAGGCGGCGATCGAGAAGCTGTTCGACGTCAAGGTGACGGAGGTCAACACGCTCTTGCGCAAGGGCAAAACCAAGGTGTTTCGCGGCATCCGCGGCAAGCAGCAGGACGTCAAGAAAGCCGTGGTGACGCTCGCGGACGGTCATCGCATCGACGTGACCACCGGTCTCTAGAGGTTCGTGACAATGGCTCTCAAGACATACAATCCGTCGACCCCGGGCCTGCGCCAATTGGCCCTGGTCGATCGCGGCGAGCTCCACAAGGGCAAACCGGTAAAGGCGCTGACCGTCGGCAAGTCGGAGAAAGGCGGGCGTAACAACGCCGGCCGCATCTCGGTGCGCTTTCGCGGCGGCGGCCACAAGCGGTCGTACCGCATCGTCGACTTCAAGCGGCGCAAGCTCGACGCGGTCGGCAAGGTCGAGCGGCTCGAATACGATCCCAACCGCACCAGCTTCATCGCCCTGATCGGCTACGAGGACGGCGAGCAGGCCTATATCATCGCGCCGCAGCGCCTCGGCGTCGGCGACTCGGTGGTCGCGGGCGTGCAGGTCGACGTCAAGCCGGGCAACGCGATGCCGCTCGCCAACATTCCCGTCGGCGCCATCGTCCACAACGTCGAATTGAAGATCGGCAAGGGCGGCGCGATGGCGCGTTCGGCGGGAACCTACGCGCAGATCGTCGGCCGCGATCAGGGCTACGTCTCGCTTCGCCTCAATTCGGGCGAGCAGCGTCTGGTGCACGGGCAGTGCTTCGCCACGGTCGGCGCGGTCTCCAACCCGGACCACATGAACGCCTCGCTCGGCAAGGCCGGCCGCAACCGTTGGCTCGGCCAACGTCCGCACAATCGCGGCGTCAGCATGAACCCGGTCGACCATCCCCACGGCGGCGGCGAAGGACGCACGTCGGGAGGGCGTCATCCGGTCTCGCCCTGGGGCAAGCCGACCAAGGGCAAAAAGACCCGCTCGAACAAGTCCACCGACAAATACGTCGTCGCATCGCGGCACGTCCGCAAGAAGAAGGGCTGAGCCATGGCGCGCTCGATTTGGAAGGGGCCGTTCGTCGACGGCTACCTGCTCAAGAAGGCCGACGCGGCGCGTGGGTCCGGCCGCTCCGACGTCATCAAGATGTGGAGCCGACGCTCGACGATTCTGCCGCAATTCGTCGGTCTGACCTTCGGCGTCCACAACGGCCACAAACATATCCCAGTGTTGGTTTCCGAGGAAATGATCGGCCACAAGTTCGGCGAGTTCGCGCCGACGCGCACCTTCCACGGCCACTCGGCCGACAAGAAGGCGAAGAGGGCTTAAGCCATGTCGAAGAAAGCCAATCCCCGCCGTCTCGCCGACAACGAGGCCAAAGCGACTATTCGCATGCTGCGCGTCGGCCCGCAGAAGCTCAACCTGCTCGCCCAACTCATCCGCGGCAAGAAGGTGGCGACCGCGCTCGCCGATCTGGAGTTCTCCAATAAGAGGATTTCGCTCGAAGTGCGCAAGGCGCTGGAATCGGCGATCGCCAACGCCGAGAACAACCACGAGCTCGACGTCGACGATCTCGTCGTCGCCGAAGCCTATGTCGGCAAGGACATCGTGCTGAAGCGCTTCAGCCCGCGTGCGCGCGGTCGGTCGGGACGGATCGAAAAGCCGTTCTCGAACATCACCATCGTCGTTCGCGAAGTGGCGGCGCCCGCCGCCGCGGCGGCCTGAGGAGTCAAGCGATGGGTCAGAAGATCAATCCGATCGGGCTACGCCTCGGCATCAACCGCACCTGGGATTCGCGCTGGTTCTCCAACAAGGCCGAATACGGCAAGCTGCTGCACGAGGACATGAAGATCCGCGAAACCCTGATGGGCGCGCTCAAGCAGGCGGCGATCTCCAAGATCGTCATCGAGCGTCCGCACAAGAAGTGCCGGGTCAACATTCATTCGGCGCGTCCAGGGGTGGTGATCGGCAAGAAGGGCGCCGACATCGACAAGCTGCGCAAGGAGGTCGCCAAGCTGACCCAGTCGGAGGTCGCGATCAACATCGTCGAGGTGCGCAAGCCGGAAATCGATGCGACGCTGGTCGCCGACTCGATCGCCCAACAGCTCGAGCGCCGCGTCGCGTTCCGCCGTGCGATGAAGCGCGCGGTGCAGTCGGCGATGCGCCTGGGCGCGGAGGGCATCCGCATCAATTGCTCCGGACGGCTGGGCGGCGCGGAAATCGCCCGTCAAGAATGGTATCGCGAGGGCCGCGTGCCGTTGCACACGCTGCGCGCCGACGTCGACTACGGCGTCGCCACCGCGCACACCGCCTACGGCGCCTGCGGCATCAAGGTGTGGATCTTCAAGGGCGAGATCCTCGAGCACGACCCGATGGCGCAAGACAAGCGCGCCGCCGAAGCCGACCATTCCTCGACGCATCGTCCGCGGCGCGAGCCGCGCGAGCGCGACCGCGAACACGGTCACGACGCGGCCTAAAGAATTGAAGGTCTACGACCATGATGCAACCGATGAAGACCAAATTCCGCAAAGCGTTCAAGGGACGCATTCGCGGCGCGGCGAAAGGCGGCTACGAGCTGAATTTCGGCGAGTTCGGCCTGAAGGCGGTGGAGCCGGAGCGGGTCACCGCGCGCCAAATCGAGGCCGCTCGCCGCGCGCTGACGCGCCACATGAAGCGCGCCGGGCGCGTCTGGATTCGCATCTTTCCCGACGTTCCGGTCTCCAAGAAGCCGATTGAGGTGCGCATGGGCAAGGGCAAGGGCGCGCCGGAGTTTTGGATCGCGCGGATCGCGCCGGGCCGCATCATGTTCGAGGTCGACGGCGTGCCCGAGCAATTGGCGCGCGAAGCGTTCCTGCTCGCCGCGGCCAAGCTGCCGATCAAGACGCGCTTCGTGCAGCGCATCGCGGAATAGGAGAGAGCGATGAAGAACGCCAGCCGTCTGTCGGACCTGCGGGTGATGAGCGAGGATCAACTCGACGACGAGGTCCTCAAGCTGAAGAAGGAGCAGTTCAACCTGCGCTTCCAGCGCGCCAGCGGGCAATTGCAGGACACCGCGCGGGTGCGCGTCGTGCGTCGCGATATTGCGCGCGTCAAGACCGTCGCCGCGCAAAAGCGCGCCGCGAAGAACAAGGGCTGAGGACGAAGAAATGCCGAAGCGAATCCTCCAGGGCGTCGTCGTCAGCGACAAGCAAGAGAAGACCTTGGTCGTCAAGGTCGAGCGCCGTTTCACCCATCCGCTGTTGAAGAAGACGGTGCGCCGCTCGAAGAACTACCACGCGCATTCCGAGACCAAGACGCACAAGGTCGGCGACACGGTCTCGATCGAAGAAACGAAGCCGATCTCGAAACTGAAACGGTGGATCGTCGTCGAGGCTCCCAAGGCCTGAACGGAACGTGCCGTTCGGGCGAGTTGATTTTAGGGAGGCGCGAGCTTCCTTCAGATGGCGGCCGCGGCGCTCACCGCGACGCGGAGGCCGTTCTGACCAGAAAGGCGTTTAGGCCATGATACAGATGCAGACGAACCTCGACGTCGCCGACAATTCGGGGGCGCGCCGCGTGATGTGCATCAAAGTGTTGGGCGGCTCGAAGCGGCGCTACGCCTCGATCGGCGACGTCATCGTCGTGTCGATCAAGGAAGCCATTCCGCGCGGCCGGGTGAAGAAGGGCGACGTGATGAAGGCGGTCGTGGTGCGCACCGCCAAGGACATCCGCCGCCCCGACGGCTCGGTGATCCGCTTCGATTCGAACGCCGCGGTGCTGATCAACGCTCAGTCCGAGCCGGTCGGCACCCGCATCTTCGGGCCGGTGCCGCGCGAACTTCGCGCCAAGAACCACGTCAAGATCATTTCGCTCGCGCCGGAGGTGCTGTGATGGCCGCCAAGATCCGGAAAGGCGACAAGGTCGTCGTGATCGCGGGCCGCGACAAAGGCAGGACCGGCGAAGTCATGCGCGTCATTCCCGACGACCGCCGCGCCATCGTGGCCGGCGTCAACATGGTCAAACGCCACACGCGTCAGTCCGCGAAGTCCGATGGCGGCATTCTTTCCAAGGAAGCCGCGATCGACCTGTCCAATCTGGCGATCGCCGATCCCAAGAGCGGCAAGCCGACGCGCGTCGGATTCAAGATTCTCGACGACGGCCGCAAAGTCCGCGTCGCCAAACGTTCGGGAGACCTGATCGATGGCTGAGGCAAAATCGGACAAGGGCGGCAAGCCGGCCAAGGCCGACAAGCCCGACAAGGCCGAGAAGGGCGACAAGGCCGCCGCGAAGGGCGACAAGCCCGACAAGGCCGCCGCCAAGGGCGGCAAGGCCGAAGGCGGCGGCGAAGCCAAGGAGGCCAAGGCGGGCAAGGGCAAGCCGGTCGAGGGCGAAGTCGCCAAGTCGGGCCGGCCGAAGCCGCCGCCGAAGGACTACGTCGCGCGCCTCGAGCGGCTCTACGAGGCCGTCATCGTGCCCAAGATGGTCAAGGAGTTCGGCTACAAGAACGTGCTGCAAGTGCCCAAGATCGACAAGATCGTGCTGAACATGGGCGTCGGCGAAGCGGTCAACGACACCAAGAAGGTGACCTCCGCCGCCAACGATCTGGCGCTGATCGCCGGCCAGAAGGCGGTGGTGACGCGCGCGCGCAAGGCGATCTCGACGTTCAAGGTGCGCGAGAACATGCCGATCGGCGCCAAGGTCACGCTGCGCAAGACGCGTATGTACGAGTTCCTCGATCGACTGGTCACCGTGGCGCTGCCGCGGGTGCGCGATTTTCGCGGCCTCGATCCGAAATCGTTCGACGGCCGGGGCAACTACGCGCTCGGCATCAAGGAGCACATCATCTTCCCCGAGATCGACTACGACAAGACCGAAGCGATGTTGGGAATGGACGTCGTGGTGTGCACGACGGCCGAGACGGACGCCGAGGCGCGCGCGTTGCTGCGCGCCTTCAACTTCCCCTTCCGGCAGTGAGCGCGTAGCGCTCAGACGCGGAAAACGGAGGCCCTGGATGGCAAAGAAGAGTGCAGTCGAGAACAATCAGCGCAAGCGCCGCCTGGCGAAGAAATTCTCCGGCCGGCGCAAGCGCCTTCTCGACGTCGCCAACAACGAACAGCTGACGATGGAAGAGCGCTTCGAGGCGCGCATCAAGCTGGCCGCGTTGCCGCGCAACGGCGCGCTCGTTCGCGTGCGCAATCGCTGCGAGGTGACCGGGCGTCCGCGCGGCTATTATCGCAAGATGAAGATGAGCCGCATTGCGCTCCGGGATTTGGGCAACAAGGGCCTCATTCCCGGCATGGTCAAGTCGAGCTGGTGAGGAGGGCAGGACCATGGCGATGAACGATCCCCTGGGCGACATGCTCACCCGCATCCGCAACGCGCAGATGCGCAAGCGCGGCAAGGTCTCGACCCCCGGCTCCTCCTTGCGCAAGAAGGTGCTCGACGTGCTGCAGTCCGAAGGCTATATCCGCGGCTACTCGACTACCGACTACCCCAACGGCCGCACCGAGTTCGAAATCGAACTCAAGTATTCCGACAACGAGCCGGTCATTCGCAAAATCGAGCGCGTGTCGAAGCCTGGCCGCCGCGTCTACGCCGCCGTCGACGGCGTGCCGCGCGTCGCCAACGGCCTCGGCGTGTCGATCCTCTCCACGCCCAAGGGCGTGATGGCGGATCACGCGGCGCGCGAAAATCACGTCGGGGGCGAAGTCCTCTGCACGGTCTTCTGAACTCGAAGGCGCCGGCTCGGTCGGCGGCCAATCTGGAACCAACGTCATGTCTCGCATCGGCAAGAAGCCCGTCGTCATTCCCGCCGGCGTCACCGCCCGGCTCGAGGGTCAATCGATCGCCGTGAAGGGCGCGAAGGGCGAATTGACGTTCACCGCCCCTGACGAAGTCGCCATCCGCATCGAAGGCGGCAACGTGCATGTCGCGCCGCACGGCGAGAGCAAACACGCGCGCGCGCTGTGGGGCACGGCGCGCGCTCGGGTGCAGAACCTCGTGGTCGGCGTCACCAAGGGCTTCGAGAAGAAGCTCGAGATCAACGGCGTCGGCTACAAGGCGGCGATCGCCGGCAAGAACCTGCAGCTCTCCCTGGGGTTCAGCCACGACGTCGTCTATCCGATCCCGGCGGGGGTCGTCATCGCCACGCCCAAGCCGACCGAAATCACCATCGGCGGCATCGACAAGCGCCAGGTCGGCCAGGTCGCCGCCGAGATCCGCGCCTTCCGGGGCCCCGAGCCTTACAAGGGCAAGGGCGTCAAGTACGCCGACGAGTTCATCTTCCGCAAGGAAGGCAAGAAGAAGTAAGAGGCGCCGTCATGGCCAAGTCCAACGTATCCACCGATCGCCGC
>JBEKBD010000074.1:0-17542 GCA_050015575.1 Roseiarcus sp.
CGCGCGGCCAGATCCCGGCGATCGACGAGGCTCGGCGACGCGCCTCGCGCCGCCGCTCACAGCCGGCAAGTTTTCAGAAACTCGATGCGGCCCGCTCCCGTCAGGCCCAGCCGATCCGCTCGGCTGTAGCAGCCGGGCGAATGGGTGGTTTGATCGGCGTTCACGAGTGTCGGCGGGGCCGGATTGTACCTCACCGCGTCGAAGGCCTTGACGGTCGGTCCGCCGCTCCCGGCGCCCGATGCCGCTCCCGCGGCCGCTCCGGCGCCGCCGGCCGTTCCATTGCCTCGCGCCATTGCGGCGTCGAAGGGCGCTGCAAGCAGCAGAACCGCGCAGGCCAACGCGGCCAGGGACAGCGAAGTGGAATTCTTGAGAGACGCGCGCATGGAAATTCTCCTTGGTTGGTCGTCGGCGGACCCTTACGGTCTGGCGCTTCTTTGGCTTGGCTCGCGGGCTGCGCGAACCTCGCGTCCGTTGGTCGCGCCGTGGACCCCTTCGGTTCAAAAAGGGAGGAAATGGCCGCGGCGACCGGGCAAGAAGAACGACGCGCGCGGCCGATCCCAGGCGACGGATTCGAATATCTCGGGCGTCGCGCGCGGCGCGGATGACAGCGCCGCCGCTTGCGCGCCGTTGCATCAGCGGTCGCCGTCAGGCTCGAGGTTCTTCGAACCCGCCGCGCGGCGCGCGCAAAGCCCGGTGCGACGGCGAGTGAAAACCCTCGCAGTCGGATTTAAGCCGAGACCGTAGCCAAGTCTCACATAATATTGATTGTATTGATATAAATGGTCGGAGTGGGGAGACTCGAACTCCCGACCCCTTGTCCCCCAGACAAGTGCGCTAACCGGGCTGCGCTACACTCCGACGCCGCGCCTTATAGGCAACGCCAGCGGCGCTGGCAATGCGGGGAGCGCGACCGGCGGCTCGGGCGATCGCGAAACGATCTCGCGGCTCGCGCTCGCTAACGTGACGGCGCCCGCGCCTGGGCGAGAATTCTTTCCGCTTCGAGCAAATCGGCCTGGATCGCGCGCAATGCCGCCAGTTCCGCATCCGGGGCGAGCGGTCGGGTCGGGGCGAGCCGCCCCGCCGCCGCAACTTCCGCCCCTGCGCGCGCAAGGCCGCCTCGCGGCGGCGCCGGCTCGGGGCTCGTCTCGGCTGCGCCCTCGCCCGCCGCTCGCGCCGCGCTCCGGACCAAACCAGACGCGCCCTGCTCGCGCAGCAGCTTCTGCACCCCTCTGATCGTGTAGCCTTCGCCGTAGAGAAGCGCCTTGATCGCGCGCAGGAGTCCGACGTCGGCGGGCCGATAGTAGCGTCGGCCGCCGCCGCGCTTGAGCGGCTTGATTTGCGGAAATCGGGTTTCCCAGAAGCGCAGCACGTGCTGCGGCAAATCCATCTCTTCGGCGACTTCGCTGATGGTGCGGAAGGCCTCGGGGCTCTTGTCCATGGGGTCTCGCTCGTCTTGTCGCGCCGCGCTCGCCTTCAACCGGCTTCCTGACCGCCGGCGGGCGCCGCGTTGATCCGCGACTTCAAGACGTTCGACGGCTTGAAGACCATCACCCGACGGGGCAATATCGGCACCTCCACGCCGGTTTTCGGATTGCGTCCGATGCGTTGGCCCTTCGAGCGCACCACGAAGGAGCCGAACGAGGACAGCTTCACCGTTTCTCCGCGCGCCGCCGCGTCGCAGATTTCGTCGAGGACCGCCTGGACCAATTCCGCCGACTCGGTGCGCGACAGCCCGACCCGGTGATAGACGACTTCCGACAAGTCGGCGCGAGTGACGGTCCGCCCCGCCGGACGGTCGCTCTTGGCTACGGTCATGACAGCCCCCAATGTGCTCGTGATCCGCGAACGCCATGCGGGCCTGGCCCCGCAAGGAAACAGCGCGAATGCTGCGACAGAGAGATGGAACGCCGCGATCCCGAATTTCAACACTACACCAAGAGGCGCGCCAGGGGAAAGCCGTTTGCCGCGCTCGCAAGGGCGGTGATGAAGAAATGATTGCCGCTCGCCGCGATTGACGCGGCCCCGACCTCGCCGCAAACACGCCGCGGCGCTTTTGCCCGCATCCGCTTTCTCTCGAAGCAGGCGGCGTTGGAGTTCCGTTGCGGCGCCTGCTACGCCGCTGTAACGTCGCGCCTCGCGCGTCGGGGAGAACCGCTTTTTGGGAAAACCGATGAGCCCTTCGCTGCAAACCTCCAACGGCCGCGTCGCGCTGGTGACCGGCGCTTCGCGCGGGATCGGCCGGGCCGTCGCGCTCGCCCTCGCCGCGTCCGGCGCGCACGTCGTCGCCATGGCGAGAACCCAGGGCGCGCTCGAGGAGCTCGACGACGCGATCCGCACGCTGCGGCCGGGGAGCGAAAATCCCGCCACGCTGGTCCCCTGCGACCTTCGCGATCACGCGGCGATCGATCGGTTGGGCGAGGCTCTCCACCGTCGCTGGGGCCGTCTCGACGTCCTGGTCGCCAATGCGGGCGCGCTCGGACCCCTGTCGCCGCTGCATCACGTCGACCCCGAGCAATGGGACGAGGTCATCAGCCTCAACGTCACCGCCAACTGGCGCTTGATCCGCGCCCTCGATCCGTTGCTGCGCCAATCGCCGGCCGGCCGGGCGGCGTTCATCACTTCGGCTGCGGCGAGCCGGGCGGAGCTGCGCGCCTATTGGGGCCCCTACGCGGTCTCCAAGGCGGCGCTCGACGCGCTCGCCCGCACTTACGCCGCCGAGACGGTCAACACCTCGCCAATCCGCGTCATGTTGGTCAATCCCGGCCCGATGCGAACCCGCATGCGCGCGAGCGCGATGCCGGGCGAAGACCCCGCGAGCCTGCGCACGCCGGAGGAACTCGCCCCCAAGATCGCCCTGCTCTGCTCGCCCGATTGGCGCGAAACTGGCAAACTCTACGACTTTCCCAGCGACAAGGTCATGAGCTTCGCCCCGCCCGCCTGAACGCGGCCAGCCCCCGCTCGATCGCGCAATGCTAACGCTGAGCGAGGGCGAGCTTGACGCCGAGCGCCACGAAAGCCGCCGCGAAGCTTCGGCGCATCCAGGCGAGAACCCTTGGCCGCGACAGCAGGCGGTCTCGCACGGATGCCGCGAAGACGCCGTAACCGACGAACACGACGAGCGTCATCGCCATGAAGACCAGGCTCAGCTCGAGCATGCGCGCGAGCGGCGAAGTCTCGTCGGCGCCGACGAACTGAGGCAGAAAGGCGAAGAAGAACATCGACAGCTTCGGGTTCAGCAGGTTGACGAGAACGGCGGAAACGACGACTTGCCGCGCCGAGCGGGGAGCGCTGTCGCTTTCGACCTCGAGCGCGCCGCGCCGCCGCATCGTGTTCCACGCCATGGCGAGAAGGTACGCCGCGCCGAGATATTTCAGCAGTTGGAACGCGACCGCGCTGGCGTGCAGCAGCGCCGCGAGGCCGGTGATGGCCGCGACCATGTGCGGCGCGACGCCCAGCGTGCAGCCGAACGCGGCGACGACGCTCGCGCGGGCGCCGCGCGAGAGACCGGCGGCAAGCGTGTAGAGAACGCCGGCGCCGGGCGAGGCGACGACGATCAGCGACGTGATCAGAAACTCGAAGCTCATCGGCGCAACGTCTCGATCGCCGCGGCGACCGACCAGACGTCGGCCAGCGACTTTGCGACCTCGGCGGTCAGCCGACGAACGTCATCCGCTGCGGCCGCGTGCATGGCTTCGGCGACGATCAGGACGGCCGAGGTTTCGTCGCGAACGGCGGAATAGCCGCTCTGTCGGTTCGTCCACCGGCGGGCGTGGGCTCTTCCCGCATCGTCCGCGAAGATCACCTCGCCGGGCTCCGGACGCTCCTCCTCGCCGGAGAACGCCTCGTACGCCTCGTCGCCGCGCGCCCGCCGGACCTCGAGGCCGCCCGAAATCTTTGCGACGTCGAACACCGCCACCGGCGTGGCGAAAGCCAGAGAGATCGCGTTGCAGAGGTCGATGAGCGGATGAAGGCGCGGCAGCGCCCTCTCCTTGCGAAAACGCCGCAACAGCGCCTCGGAGGCGCATCGATACTGGGTCGGCTTCATTCCCATTTTCGCGAACGCGCGCCGCCAAGCCTGGATTTCGGGAAAGTCGCCTTCCTTGCCCGTCGACAGCCTGGCTTGCGCGATCGCTTCGAAATCGGCGACCCAACGCGCGACGTCGCCGTTCTTCGTGATCCCGCCGACGCGAACCACGCCGGAGACCAACTCGGGAAAGTCCGCGCGAATGGCGGCGGCGTAGCCGAAGTTCATGGAAATCCCGACAGGGAGAAGAGGCCGAGAGGCTATGTCGATCTATCGCAAAGCCGGGTCGCGGCGTCTTGAACGATGTTGCGCCTTCAACGCCGTTCTCAGGAGAGCGCGTCGCGATAGCGCCCCGGCGAAACGCCAAACTGTCGCGTGAAGGCTCTGGTCATATGGCTTTGGTCGGCGAAACCCGCCTCCATCGCCGCCGCGCTCAGGGAACGGCCGGCGACGAGAAGCCGTCGCGCGTAACGCACCCGGCGCTGCACGAGATAGGCGTAGGGAGTCGTCCCGACCTCGCGCGCAAAGCCGCGCAGCAGCTGGAAGCGGCCGACGCCGACGAGGGCGGCCAATTCCGCCAACGAGACCGGCTTCTCCGGCGCTTCATCGAGACGGCGACGCGCCCTCTCCACGTTGGGCGAGACGCCGCTCGACGACGGACGGCGCGATCCGTGCTGACGCAGCGCGTGGCTGAGAAGGCGCAAGAGCCCTTCGTCCGCGGCCAATCGATCGGCGATCGGCGCCGTCACGATCGAAAACAGTCGCGCGAACAGCGCCGCGAGAACCGGGTCACGAACGGCCGGTCGCGCGATCTCGATCTCTCGCCCGATTTCCTCCTCGACTTCGCCGATCGCCAATCCCGGTTCGACGTACAGCATCCGCCAGGCTCGGAGGCCGCCGTCGATCGATGCGCCGTCATGCAGCTCGCCGGGGTTCGCCATGATCGCGTCGCCGGCGCCGGCGTCGACCTGTCCGACGGCGCTCCACGACCGATGTCCGCCGACATCGATCAGACCGATGCCGAACTGGTCGTGCGAGTGCCGGGGGAAAGCCTGGCTGGACACCAGCGTCATCGCCTCGACGCCGGCTATGACGGTTCGATGAGCGCGAACACGGTGGAGTCGAGGCGCGATCCGACCCTCCTATCACACGCCAATCTTCCGCGGCGCGAGCTCGGCCGCGGTGGCGATCTCCGCGAAAATTTGCGGCGACGCGCCGCGCATGATGCTCCGAAAACGGCAAAACTCAAACTCGGGCGCGGCGGATTTTCCTTGCGCTTCCGCCGCGCTCGTCTATAAGCCGCGCGACCGAAGCGTCCCGCTGGGGGCTGAACGGAAGGCCGGGGCCGAACTCTCGCGAGTTTGGCGGCGGCAGGGCTGAAGCGCCCGACTTCCCGTGTTCCCGCCTTCGGACGATCCGCCTCGAGCCTATCCACCGGGCTCGAAGGGCTCAGCGCGGGACGCTCGACGAAACGGCCAAGGGAAAGGCTCATCATGGCTCTCTACGAGCACATCTATTTGGCGCGTCAGGACGTGACCGCGCCGCAAGTCGAAGCGCTGACGGAGCAGCTCAAGACCACCATCGCCGCCAACGGCGGCTCGGTCGCCAAGGTCGAGGCGTGGGGCTTGAAGTCGCTGGCGTTCCGCATCAAGAAGAATCGCAAGGCCTATTTCACGCTCCTGAACATCGACGCGCCAGCGGCGGCGATCGTCGAACTGGAGCGTCAGCTCGGCCTCAACGAAGACGTGATCCGCTTTCTCACCCTGCGCGTCGACGAGCACGAAGCCGGTCCGTCCGCGATGCTGCGTAAGCGCGATGACGCCGACCGCGACGAGCGCGGCGGCCGCGGCCCGCGCGGCGACCGCCCCGACCGCGGCGACCGTCCCGATCGCCCCCGTCGTCCGCGTGACGACGCTCAAGTTGGAGCGCTCTGATGGCGACCGCGCCCCGCCGCCCCTTCTTCCGCCGCCGCAAGTCCTGCCCGTTCACCGGACCCAACGCGCCGAAGATCGACTACAAGGACACGCGCCTGCTGTCGCGCTACATCTCCGAGCGCGGCAAGATCGTGCCCTCGCGCATCACCGCGGTGTGCGCCGCCAAGCAACGCGAGCTCGCCCGGGCGATCAAGCGCGCGCGCTTTCTCGGCCTGCTGCCCTACGTCATTCGTTGACCGACGCGAGCGCGCGCCGAGCGCGCTCGACGACTGAGAATACCCGCGCGGGCGATCGACGCGCGCGGGAAAAGTTGGGAGAGGCGGAACGCTCCGACCTTTCTCTAACCGCATGGAACTCCGCGGGACAGCGTGAACGTCATGATCAACCGAATTGGCGCGCCGCTTGGCGCCGGCCTCGCCTCCGCCCTGCTCTTCGTCGTCATGATCAAGGGCACGGCGATCGCGATGGCGCTGGCCTATCTCGCGCCGTTGCCGATCATGATCGCCGCGCTCGGTTGGGGCGCGATCAGCGGCGCGATCGCGTGCGGCGTCGCGAGCGCCGGCGTCGCGCTGGCCGTCGAGCCGCTTTCCGGTCTGCTGTTCGCGCTGTCCATCGCCCTGCCCGGACTCGCGCTCGCGCGCCTAGCGGCTTCGCCGGCGGCCCGTGTGCCCTGGCGCAGGGGCGCGCCGCCGGCGGAATGGGCGCCGGTCGGGGCGATCGTCGCCCTCGCCGCCGTGTTCGCCGGGTTGATCAGCGCCGGCGCGCTCGTGGCGCTGATCCTCGTCTACGGCGGCTACGAGCAGGGCTTGCAGGCCTTCGCCGACGCGCTCCAGCCTGCGATCGAGGAGGCGGCCGACGGCGCGGCGCTCCTGCCGGAGGGCGAGAGCGCGCGCGATTTCGCGCTCGCGCTCGTGAGCTTCGCGCCCGCCGCCATCGCCGGGTCGACCCTGTTGATGTTCTGCGTCAACCTCTACGCGGCGGCGCGCGCGGCGGCGTTGTCGCACCGTCTGCGCCGACCGTGGCCGGACTTGCCCAGCTCGTTGTCCCTGCCCGCGCCGATGGCCGTCCTCGCCCTCGCCTCGCTCGCCCCCGCCTTCGCCCTGCCCGCGCCGGCCGACCAATTCGCGTGGATCGTCGCCGGCGTCCTCGGCGCCGCCTTCGTCCTGCAGGGCCTGGCCGTGCTGCACGCGCTGTCGCGCGGCCTGCCGATGCGCCCCTTGTTGCTCGCGGCGCTGTATTTTTGCTGCCTGGCGCGCTCGACCTGGACCCTCCCGGCGATCGCCATCATCGGCGCGATCGAAAGCTTCGCGGGGCTGCGCGCGCGCGCGGCGGCGCGCAAATCCAAGGTCTGAATCGCGAGAATTCCGTCAATCAGAGGAGACCCGTCATGGAAGTCATTTTGTTGGAGCGCGTCGGCAAACTCGGCCACATGGGCGACACGGTGCGCGTCAAGGACGGCTTCGCCCGAAATTTCCTGTTGCCGCGCGGCAAGGCCCTGCGCGCCACCGAGGCGAACAAGAAGAAGTTCGAAAGCCAGCGCGCCGAACTCGAAGCGCGCAACGCCGATCTCAAGCGGGACGCCGCCGACAAGTCGACCAACCTCGACGGCAAGAGCTTCATCATCATTCGCCAGGCCGGCGAAACCGGGCAGCTCTACGGTTCGGTTTCGGCCCGCGACATCGCCGAGACGATCGCCGCCGCCGGCTTCCTGGTCCACCGCAACCACATCGCGCTGCAGCACCCCATCAAGGCGCTCGGCCTGCACAAGACGCCGGTCCACCTGCATCCCGAGGTCGAGGCGTTCGTGACGATCAACGTCGCGCGCTCGCTCGAACAGGCGGAGCGTCAGGCCAAGGGCGAGGACCTCACGGTGCGCGAGGAAACCTCGATGGACGATCTCGGCCTCGAGGTCGGCAAGGCCTTGGCGGAAGCCGGCCCCGGCGAGAGCCTGGCGCGCGAATAGGCGCGCCTTCGCTCAGGCGAAGCGGAATTCGCTGACGTGGCGGTATTCGCTCTCCGGCCTGAGGACGCAGGGGCTGAAATGGCGCCGATTGGGCGAATCCGGGAACGCCTGGGGTTCGAGGCAGACGCCGGCGTGCCGGCCGTAATGCGCGCCGTCGAGCCCGGGCGCCGGGCAGACCAGCATCCCGGAGTCGTAGAGCTGGACGCCGGGCTCGGTGCTGTGCAGCTCCATGGTCAGGCCGTTCAGCGGCGAGCGCAGCTTGGCGATCGGCGCCAGCCCGGTTTCGTCGGGAACGCGCGACGCGACGAAATTCACGTCGTATTTCTGGCCCGAGGGGTGGCGGATGGGACGCGCCTGGCGGAAGTCGAACGGCGTCCCCGCCACCGAGCGGATTTCGCCGGTGGGGATCAGTTCGGCGTCGGCCGGCGTGTAGAAATCGCTGACCAACGTCAACTCGTGGTCGCGCACGTCGCTCGAGCCGTCGAGGTTGAAATAGGCGTGCTGGGTGAGATTGACGATCGTCGGCCGGTCGCATCGCGCGCCGAGTTCGACGCGTAGCGTCGCCGGCTCCAGCAGCCGATAGACGCAGGTCGCGGTCAGGGCGCCGGGAAATCCAGAGTCGCCGTCGGGCGATTCGAGGACGAGCGTCACCGACGACGCGTCGTGGCTGCCGAGCTTCCATATCTTTCGGCCGAAGCCGTTCGGGCCGCCGTGCAGCGCGTGCTTCTCGCCGGGCCCGCGCTCGACTTCATAGACCGCGCCGTCCAATACGAAGCGGCCGTTGGCGATCCGGTTGGCGTAACGTCCGGGGACGGCGCCGAAGAACGGCGAATGGGCGAGATAATCCTCGATCGTGTTGAGGCCGAGGGTGACCCGCTGCGGCCCTCGAGCGGATTGAACGACGAGGTCGCGCACCACCGCGCCCCAGGTGAGAATCTTGGCGCTTGCGCCCGCCTTCGATGCGATGGCGACCTCGACGACGGCGCCGGCGCCGGTCTCTCCGAACAAATGCACGCTCATGAATCCCCTCCATTGCGGGACCGCCCCGCCATCTCGATCGAAACGCCGCTCCTCCGCCGGGCGGCTCGGCGCCGCCATTTTCCCGCCGCGCGGTCACCCGAGACGAGCGCGCGCCGCCGCGAACACGGCGCGAAACATCGGCGCCGTCAACACCCCCGTATTCGTATTGTAGCGCGAACAGTGATAACTATCGAATAGGACGACGCCGGCGCCTTCGAGATCGTGGCGCGCGCCGTGCGCGAAGGCGAATCGCGCCGGGCGCAAGTCGAGAGCGCGCAACGCGCTGTCATGGGCGATCCGCCCCAGCGCGACGATCGCCTGGAGG
The DNA here is from genome assembly GCA_050015575.1 of Roseiarcus sp. GTDB lineage: Bacteria > Pseudomonadota > Alphaproteobacteria > Rhizobiales > Beijerinckiaceae > Roseiarcus. The sequence continues at coordinate 9,267 of JBEKBD010000074.1, forward strand.
CGCGGCAGCGCGCCGATCGCTCGGGCGAGATAGGGCCGGCACGCGGCGATTTCCGCGGGCGTGGGCTTGTTCTCGGGCGGGACGCAGCGCACCGCGTTGACGACGGCGCAGTCGCGTAAGGTCAGCCCGTCATCCGGCCGGCGGTCGTAGACCCCGGCCGCAAAACCGAATTCGAGCAGCGTCGCGTAGAGCAGATCGCCGGCGTAATCACCGGTGAACGGCCTTCCGGTGCGATTGGCGCCGCTCAGGCCGGGCGCCAGACCGACGATGAGCAGGCGCGCGTCGCTTTCGCCGAACGATTCGACCGGCGCGTTGCGCCAGCCGGGATGGGCGGCGCGATTGGTCTGACGAAATCGCGCCAGCCGCGGGCAGTCCTGGCAATCCTCGGGGGGGCTGGCGTCGAACGCCACGACTCGTTCCGCCCCTCACTCGCGCCCGACTTCGTCGATCGGCTGCTGGCCGGGCGCGAACGCGTTCGCGCCGCGCCTGGGATCGGCGAGGCGCGCCGCCCGCTCCGCCGGGTCGCGGCCGATGCGCGCCATCAGTTGCGTCAGCTCGACGAATTCGTCGGCCTGCCGGCGCAGCTCGTCGGCCACCATCGGCGGCTGGGTCGCCACCGTCGAGACCACCGAGACGCGCACGCCCTGACGCTGCACCGCTTCGACCAGCGAACGAAAGTCGCCGTCGCCGGAGAACAGCACCATGTGGTCGATGTGGGCGGCCATCTCCATCGCGGTGACCGCGAGTTCGATGTCCATGTTGCCTTTGATCTTCCGCCGCCCCGACGAATCGACGAATTCCTTGGTCGGTTTGGTGACGACCGCATAGCCGTTGTAGTCCAGCCAGTCGACCAGCGGCCGGATCGACGAATATTCCTGATCGTCGACCAGGGCGGTGTAGTAAAACGCGCGAATCAATCGCCCTCTGCCCTGGAACTCCTTCAGGAGGCGTTTGTAGTCGATATCGAAACCGAGCGACTTGGCGCTGGCGTAGAGGTTGGCGCCGTCGATGAAAAGAGCGATGCGTTCCTGATCCGACATGGTCCCGATCATTTCGTGGTTGGAAAGAAATTGAGATTCGACGAAGACAAAGATAGACCAGCGCGCGCGCCGCGCAACCTCGCGGCGGAAAAAAGGCGTCGGCGCGCGCCCGACCGGGCGTCGCCGGGATAGACGCCGCCGGTTCATTTTCGACGATCGGCGCGCGGCGCGCGAGCGGGGAAACGAGACTGCGTTGTGCGAGGTTTCGGCCTGCGCTAAGGCTGGGGCGCCATCGCCGAGCGGCCGTTTCGTCGGCGTGAGCCGGACGGCGCGCGCCCGTCGCTCCCAGGACGAGCGACGCCAAGGGGGCCTCGATGAAGCTCGTTCGTTATGGTCGGCCGGGCAAGGAAAAGCCGGGCCTCGTCGACGCCGCCGGCAAAATACGCGATCTCGGCGGGGTCATCGACGACATCCATGGCGCGACGCTTTCGCCGCGCGTCCTTTCGCGGCTCGCCAAGATCGACCCGGAGGATTTGCCGGCGGCGCGGGGCAAGCCGCGCCTCGGCGCCTGCGTCGGCAAGGTCGGCAATTTTCTCGGCGTCGGCCTCAATTACGCCGACCACGCCGCCGAAATGGGCGCGCCGATCCCGCAAGAACCGATCCTGTTCAACAAGGCGCCCTCGTGCATCGTCGGCCCCAACGACGACATCGTGATCCCCAAGGGCTCGCAAAAGACCGATTGGGAGGTCGAATTGGCGATCGTCGTCGGCGCGCGCGCGAGCTACGTCGGCGAAGCCGAGGCGCTCGATCACGTCGCCGGCTACTGCGTCTGCAACGACGTGTCCGAACGCGCCTTTCAGCACGAGCGCGGCGGCCAATGGACCAAGGGCAAGAGTTGCCCGACCTTCGGTCCGCTCGGGCCGTGGCTGGTCACCGCCGACGAGGTTCCCGACCCGCAGAAGCTTGCGCTGTGGCTCGACGTCGACGGCGAACGCATGCAGTCGGGCTCGACCGCGACGATGGTTTTCGGCGTCCGCGCGCTGGTCTCGTACGTATCGCGATTCATGATCCTCGAACCGGGAGACGTCATCGCCACCGGCACGCCGCCCGGCGTCGGCGCGGGCAGGAAGCCGCCGCGCTTTCTCAAAGCCGGCGACACGCTCACGCTTGGCGTCGAGGGCCTGGGCCGGCAGGCGCAACGCGTGGTCGCCTGGACCGCGGCGGCTTGAGCCTGCGATGAAAGCGCTCAAATCGGCGGCCGGCGCCGCCCTCGCCGCGCTCTACGCGGCGGCGTTCGGCGCGGCTTACATCGACTATCTCCATCGGGCCGGCCAATGGTTCGCCGACATCTGGCTCGCGCTCGTCGCCCTGCCCTTCACGCTGACGATGCGCTGGCTCGCCGGCGGGTCGTATGATTTTTCCGGCGACGCGACGGCGAAAGTCGTCGCCGCCGCGGCGTTCTGCTGCGCCCTCGCCTACCTCGCCGGCGCGCTGGCCGAGGCCGTCGTCCGCGGTTGCTTCCGTCTCGCGACAAGGCGTTGGCGCAAAGTCTAGAGACCCAGCATCAATTCCAGGTTTTGCGCCGCCGCGCCCGCCGCGCCCTTGCCGAGGTTGTCGAGCTTGGCGACCAGCACGGCCTGGCGGCGCGGCTCGTTGGCGTAGACATGAATCAGCAGGTCGTTGGTGCCGTTCAGCGATTCCGGCTCCAGGCGCAGCGCCTTGGCCGAGTCCTCGGCGCTGGCGACCTTGACGTAGCGTTGGCCGCGATAATGCTCGGCGAGCGCGGCGCGAAGATCGGCGCCGCTCGGCCCGCCGGGGAGCGCGTCGAGCTGCAGGGGAACGCTGACCAGCATCCCCTGGCGGAAATTGCCGACGCTGGGGACGAACAACGGGCGCGCGGTCAAGCCGGAATAGAGCTGGATCTCCGGCATGTGCTTGTGCTCGAGGCCGAGCGCATAGAGCTCGAAGGACGGCGCGCGGCCGCTCTCGTACGCCTCGATCATCGCCTTGCCGCCGCCCGAATAGCCGCTGACCGAGTGAATCGCGATCGCAGCGTCCTTGGGGATCAGGCCGGCGTCGGTCAGCGGGCGCAGCAGCGCCACCGCGCCGGTGGCGTGGCAGCCCGGATTGGCGATCTTGCGCGCGTTCGCGATCGCTTGCGCTTGCCCAGGCGCCAGCTCGGGAAAGCCGTAGGTCCAGCCCCGCGCGACGCGGTGCGCGGTGGAGGCGTCGATGACGCGCGGCGCCTTGTCGCCCATCGCCTCGATCAGCGCCGCGGTCTCCTTGGCCGCTTCGTCGGGAAGGCAGAGGATGACGACGTCGACTTCGGCGAAGGCGCGCCGCTTCGCGTCCCTGTCCTTGCGTTGCTCGGCCGGCAGGCTGCGCAGCGCGACGCCGGAGAGCTTCGCGAGCTTGTCGCGGATTTGCAAGCCGGTGGTTCCGGCTTCGCCGTCGATGAAAATGCTGGCTGTCATGATCGTCTCGTAAGGTTCAACTCGACGCGGCGCCGCGCGGCCCGAGGGCCTCGCGGGAAATGGGCGGTCAGCGTCGGCGGAGTCGAACGGCGATCATGAGGGCGTCTTGCTACAACGGAGCGACGGCGTCAAGGAGGACGCTCACCACGGAACCGTCCGGCCGAGATAGTCGAGGTAGCGAAGGCCGGGCTTGCCCTGTTGCGCGTCGATCGCGCTGGCGAGGTTGGGAATGCTTTCCTCGACGCTGAGACGCGCTTGGGGTCCCCCCATGTCCGTCCGGACCCAGCCCGGCGCCAGCAGCAGCAAGGTTCGCGGATCGTCCTTGTGGCGGGCGGCGAAGCTTCGCATGAACATGTTCAACGCCGCCTTGCTGCCGCGGTACACTTCGTGATTGCCGGTCTGATTGTTGGCGACGCTGCCCTGTCCGGAGGACATCACGGCGATCGTTCCGGTCGCCGGCACGACTTCCTGAAAGGTCTCGACGACGCGCATCGGGCTCAGAGCGTTGGTCACCATGACGCGAACAAATTCGTCGGTCGATACGTCGGCGATCGTTTCCCGATCATTATTCGTGACCCCCGCATTGACCAACAGCATGTCGAATCCTCGCGACCCCAGGCGGGCGCGCAGCGCCGTAACCTGATTGGGATCATTGATGTCGACGATTTCGACTTCGAGCCGTCCGCCCGACGTCTCCGCGAGTTCCTGCAGCGCGGTCCTTTTGCCGCCTCGGGCGGTGGCGACGACGCGCCAGCCGCGTTTCAGGTATTCCTCGGCCAGCGCGAGGCCAAGACCGCGAGAGGCGCCAATGAGAAGCAAGCGTTTGTTCGGTTCGGGCATCGGCAAGCGTCCGTTCGCCGTTGATTGGGTCGCCGGCCTCGGCGAGCGTCGTCCGGGTTTACCCCAGCAATTGTGGAACTATTTTCACGCCTGAGACACGCTCCACCTCCGATATCAGGGCTCTGCCGGAGTCACCACGCAAGATCCGGATAAACGGTTCGCTCTTCGACAGTGATCTCCGCGACATTGATTGGGGGAATATGCTGCGGAAGGTTCTTAGGATTATATACGGCGCCGCCGACGCCAAACACCTTGCTTAGCCGATTCCGCTTTTGTAACGCGCTCCAATGGACTCTTTCATTGATATTCTCCCAAGCGGGAGCGATCTCGTTCGCGAAGGCTTCATGCAGGACCGCGTCGGGCGAAAGAACTCTCCGAAGATGCGGCCATCGGTGATCGATCGGCCAGCCGATCGTCGAATCGTAGACTTCGCCGTCCACGTTCGCCATCGCGGCGACGGCTCTGACGGCCTCCGTATTGAACTGCAGACCTGTTAACGCCTGCAGCCGCGCGATCATCCATACAAGCGCGATATTAGACAACCGCGGATCGGGCTCGCCACCGCCGATATTGCCGTGTTCGCCTGAAAACCAAGTCTGCTCCACATGCCCCTTCGGCGTCTGCCCTTTCTTGATCGTCCAAAACGTCGGCACAAACGGTCGTCGTCTTTCGTCGATTGCGACCGCGTGTAGCCCGAATTCGACATGGTCGCCGAAACTGGTGTCATGAAATCCAAGAATGAAAAGAGAAATATATCGAGCAAGCGCTGCCAGCCCGAATCCGGCCGGCACGCCATAAGACCCGACCGTGTCCCAAACGCCGACACACTTCACGCGATTGTCTGGATGCACTTCTCCTGCCTCGCGCAAAACTTTCAAGTTGTTCATTGCCATTTTATCCGCGTTGCTCGCGGTAGTCGGCGCGGCGCGTTTTGACGGGCTCACCCGGTAGTTAGCCCAAGCGAACTCCAGATTAGCCTGAGTCGAACGGCGCACAATGCCCGATGCGCCAATCATTCCAACTAAGGCGCGCGCGGCATACGCTCCCCTTGAGAAGCCGAGTACGAAGATGTCGTCACCGTGGTCGTATAGGTCGACCACAGACGCATAGGCGTCCAACACGATCTGCTTGAGGCCCAAGCCGATAGAGCCGCCCAACCAGTGTTTGATAAAGTTTGGATCGGCGCCAACCCCTTTATGGTAGACGACGCGCTGTTCCAACCCGTCTTTGCCAACAGCGTCGATGAAAGGTGCGCCAACGGCGGTGTTAGAAGGGTCCAGTTTCGCCACGTTGGTTGGATTCCCGGATCCCTCCTGATCCCAAGTGCCGTCGATGAGGATGATTATGCGCTTCATCTATTCCTCCCAACTCGTCTCAGGCGTTTCGCTTTCGATGTTACTGTTAACACAAAACGGCGCGCGAGCACGAATCCCCCATAGTCGATCCGATCGACCTCAACCGACCGACCTGGGGTAAAAGCGCCGAAATCCACTGGCGGGACACCGCCGGCGCCGATCGCTTCGACTGGATCCGCTTGGGCGAGGACGCGCTCGATACGATCGAGGCAGAGGAGCGAGATGATATTTCGGAAGACATATCGTCCCGCTGCAATGCCGCATCGGGTCCGACACGCTGTCGCTCGCCTGCTGCGCCGCCCCGCCCCGCGCCGACAAAAAGGGCGGCCGAAGCCGCCCTTTCCGTAAACCCCCGAGGCAAAGCCCCCCGAGTCACCGCTTGGAGAACTGGAAGCTCGCGCGCGCTTTCTTGTGGCCGTATTTCTTGCGCTCGACGACGCGCGAGTCGCGGGTCAAGAAGCCGCCTTTCTTCAAGGGGCCGCGCAACTCCGGCTCGTAGTAGGTGTCAGCGCCTTGGCGAGGCCGTGGCGCACCGCGCCGGCCTGGCCGGAGAGGCCGCCGCCGGAGACCGTCGCCGTCAGGTCGTATTGGGTCAGGCGGCCCGCCACCACCAGCGGCTGGTTGAGGATCATGCGCAGCACGGGGCGCGCGAAATAGACGTCGAGCGGCTGGCCGTTGATCGTCGCCTTGCCGCCGCCGGGCTTGATCCAGACGCGCGCGACGGCGTTCTTGCGTTTGCCGGTGGCGTAGGCGCGCCCCAATTTGTCGAGCTTCTGCACATGGACGGGGGCCTCGACGGGCGGCGCGATCGTCGAATCCTTGAGATCGGCGAGGGAAGAGAGGGTCTCGGCCATGGATCAGGCGCTCCGGCTGTTTTTCGGATTGAGCTTGGCGACGTCGAACGGGATCGGCGACTGCGCGGCGTGGGGATGGTCGGGACCCTTGTAGACCTTGAGGTTGCCGAGCTGCTTGCGGCCCAGCGGCCCGCGCGGCAGCATGCGCTCGACCGCCTTCTCGATGACCCGCTCGGGAAAGCGCCCCTCGAGAATCGACTTGACCGAGCGCTCTTTGATGCCGCCGACATAGCCGGTGTGGTGGTAGTAGACCTTCTGGTCGCGCTTGTGGCCGGTCAACACCACCTTCTCCGCGTTGACGATGATGACGTTGTCGCCGTCGTCGATATGCGGGGTGAAGGAGGGCTTGTGCTTGCCGCGCAGCCGCGTCGCGACGATCGTCGCCAGGCGTCCGACGATCAGGCCCTTGGCGTCGATGAGAAGCCATTTCTTCTCGACGTCGGCCGTCTTGGTCGAATGGGTGTTGCCGAACATGGAATTGTCAATCCGTTCTTCAAAGCGCGCGCCACCTGCGGCGAGCCGGTCAGGATCGCGCTTATAGAGGCCCCGGCGGCGGCGCGTCAACCGCAAGGAAGCGGAATCGACGGAAAAGGCGGACTTTTCTTGATGAGGTATCATAATACCTCATTCCTCTCGCCGCTCGCGCAGCCCGGTTGGCCGCGGCGAGCGAGAAGACGTATGACTCCCGCTTGCCAGCGCGCGAGACCGGAACAGTGAACTTCGTCGCGATCGACTTCGAAACCGCGAACGCCCAGCCAGACAGCGCCTGCGCCGTCGGGCTCGTCAAGGTGGTGGGCGGCGAGATCGTGAAGACGGCGGCCCACTTGATCAGGCCGCCGACGAGGGCGTTCGTATTCACTTATATCCACGGATTGACCTGGAATGACGTGGCGAACGCCGACGACTTCGGCCAACTGTGGCCGAAGCTGGCGGCGGTCGTCGACGGCGCGGAATTTCTCGCTGCGCACAACGCGCCGTTCGACCGCGGGGTGCTCCGCGCCTGCTGCGCGCGCTATGGACTCCGCGCGCCGTCGCTGCCGTTTCGCTGCACCGTGCAGATGTCTCGACGCGCCTGGAACATTCGTCCCACGAAGCTGTCCGACGTGTGCAAGAAGCTCGAAATTCCGCTCGACCACCACGAAGCGCTGTCCGACGCGATGGCCTGCGCAAAGATCGTTCTCGCGGCCGGCGAGGCGTCCGAGCGCGGCGACTTCACCTTTCGAAGGAGCCGGAAATCGTGGTAGACGGCGATCCTCCGCCGCGCGTCGCGGCGGCGGGCCGCCGGCCTCGGCGAGCGCGGCCGGCGTCAGGAGCGCGCGTGAACCACGATTCCTATTCCGACGATTACCTCCGCGGCGTTCTCGCCGGCGTCAAGCGGATCGCGATGGTCGGCGCTTCCGCCAACCCGGCGCGGCCCTCGTTCGCCGTGCTGAAGTATCTCAGCGAGCGCGGCCTCACGGTTCTGCCGATCAATCCGACCCTGGCGGGCGGCGCCATTCTCGGGCTTCCCGTCTACGCGAGTCTCGCCGACGCGCCAGGGCCGATCGACATGGTCGACGTGTTCCGCAGGTCCGAGGCGGCGGGCGCCGTCGTCGACGAGGCGCTGGCGCTCGATCCCCTGCCCCGGGTCGTCTGGATGCAGATCGGCGTGCGCGACGACGCCGCGGCGGCGCGCGCGGAAGCCAAGGGCGTCGCGGCGGTGATGGACCGCTGCCCGAAGATCGAATACGGCCGCCTCTTCAGCAAGATCGGCTAAAGCGGCGGCGCGCGCCG
>JBEKBD010000075.1:0-15344 GCA_050015575.1 Roseiarcus sp.
AAAAGGGTCGCGTGGCGCGACGCGCGGCCTCGGCGCCGAGCGCCGTCGAGGTCTGGCTATGGGCGAGCTCGTGCGATTTCGGCCCGCGGGGGGCCCGGAGCGAAAGAACAACGCGCCGCGCGATCAAGGCGCGCGAATCCTGTTTTTCACCGGCGTGCGTTATCAACGCGCGCGCGATCCCTGCGACCCGTCGGGCGCGGGCGATTCCCAGGCGCCGACGTCGGGCGGCGTGGGGAGAGTTCGCGGCGGCGGCGGCAAGCGGCGCGGATAGGCCGAAAAAGCTCCTCGAAATTCTCCTTGCCATTCCTTTCGTCGTCCTGTAGCAGCGGCGGCGGGACACCTCTCCCCAACGAGAGGCGCCCATCTGAAAGGATGGCACATCATGACGAACACGCCCGCCGCGCGCCCTGTCGACGCGCGTTTTTCGTCCGGCCCCTGCGCCAAACGGCCCGGCTGGACCCCCGAAATCCTGAAGGACGCGGCGCTCGGCCGCTCGCATCGCGCCAAGCTCGGCAAGGCCAAGCTGAAACAGGCGATCGAGCTGACGCGCGAAGTCCTCGGCGTTCCCGCCGACTATCGCATCGGCATCACCCCCGGCTCCGACACCGGCGCCGTAGAGATGGCGCTGTGGTCGCTCATCGGCGAGCGCCCGGTCGACGTGCTGGCGTGGGAGAGTTTCGGCGAAGGCTGGGTCACCGACGTCCTCAAGCAGCTCAAGTTCGCCGACGCGCGCGTGCTGAAGGCGCCCTACGGCGAGCTGCCCGATCTCAAGCAAGTGGATGGCGACCACGACGTGGTGTTCACCTGGAACGGCACCACATCGGGCGTGCGCGTTCCCGACGCCAAGTGGATTCCCGCCAATCGCAAGGGCCTGACGATCTGCGACGCGACCTCGGCCGCCTTCGCGCAAGACCTCGACTGGCCCAAGCTCGACGTGACCACCTTCTCCTGGCAGAAGGCGCTGGGCGGCGAGGCGGCGCACGGCATGATCGTGCTCAGCCCGCGCGCGGTGACGCGGCTCGAGACCTACAAGCCGGCGTGGCCGCTGCCGAAGGTCTTCCGCATGACCAAGGGCGGCAAGCTGATCGAGGGCATCTTCGAGGGCGAGACGATCAACACGCCCTCGATGCTGTGCGTCGAAGATTACATCGACGCGCTCCTGTGGGCGAAGTCGCTGGGCGGCGTCAAGGCGTTGTTCGCGCGCGCCGACGCCAACGCTCGCGCCATCGCCGATTGGGTCGCGCGCACGCCCTGGATCGAGTTCCTCGCCCGCGTCCCGGCGACGCGGTCGAACACCAGCGTCTGCCTCAAGGTGGTCGATCCCGCGATTGCGGCCTTGCCGGCCGAGGCGCAAGCGGCCTTCGCCAAGGGCCTCGCGAGCGCTCTCGAAAAGGAAAAGGTCGCCTACGACATCGGCGCCTATCGCGACGCGCCGCCGGGTCTGCGCATCTGGTGCGGCGCGACGGTCGAGACGAACGACGTCGAAGCGCTGACGCACTGGCTCGACTACGCCTTCGCGCTGGAAAAGGCCAAGCTCGCCAAGGCGGCGTGACGAGGCGCGCCCCTTCTCCCCTTGCGGGAGAAGGTGTCGCCGGAGGCGACGGATGAGGGGTCGCGCCGCAAGGCGCATTCGCACGAGAGCCGAGAGCGGCGGCCCCCTCGTCCAATTCTCCGACCGATTCGCAAATTCCCGCGCTGGCGCGCGGGACCCCTCATCCGGCGGGCTTCGCCCGCCACCTTCCCCCGCGAGGGGGGAAGGGGTTCCCAACGATCAAGGATTCCCATCATGGCTCCCCGCGTTCTCATTTCCGACAAACTCTCCCCCGCCGCCGTCGCCATCTTCAAGGAGCGCGGCGTCGAAGTCGACGTCAAGCCCGGCCTCGACAAGGAGGAACTGGCCAAGATCATCGGCGACTACGACGGCTTGGCGATTCGCTCGGCGACCAAGGTGACCGCCAAGCTGCTCGAGCAGGCCAAGAAGCTCAAGGTGATCGGGCGCGCCGGCATCGGCGTCGACAACGTCGACATTCCCGCCGCCACCGCCAAGGGCGTCATCGTGATGAACACGCCGTTCGGCAATTCGATCACCACCGCCGAGCACGCGATCGCGCTGATGTTCGCGCTGGCGCGCCAGCTCCCCGCCGCCGACGCCTCGACGCAGGCGGGCAAGTGGGAGAAGAACCGCTTCATGGGCGTCGAGCTCACCGGCAAGACGCTGGGAATCATCGGCTGCGGCAACATCGGCTCGAACGTCGCCGCGCGCGGCCTCGGCCTGAAGATGCGCGTCATCGCCTATGATCCGTTCCTCAGCGCCGAGCGCGCCGCCGAAATCGGCGTCGAGAAGGTCGAACTCGACGAGCTGCTGAAGCGGGCCGACGTCATCACCCTGCACACGCCGATGACCGCGCAGACCAAGAACATTCTTTCCGCGGAAGCCATCGCCAAGACCAAGAAAGGCGTGCGCATCATCAAGTGCGCGCGCGGCGGCCTGGTCGACGAGGTCGCGCTGCGCGCGGCGCTCGACTCCGGCCACGTCGCCGGCGCCGCCTTCGACGTGTTCGTCGAGGAGCCGGCGAAGGCGAACCCGCTGTTCGGCCATCCCAACGTGGTGGCGACGCCGCACCTCGGCGCCTCGACCAGCGAAGCGCAGGAGAACGTCGCGCTGCAGGTGGCCGAGCAAATGTCGGATTATCTGACGCGCGGCGCGATCGCCAACGCGGTCAATTTCCCCTCGATCACCGCCGAAGAGGCGCCGACGCTCAAACCCTACATCGCGCTGGCCGAGGGACTCGGCTCGTTCGCCGGGCAGCTCACCGACGACCCGATCGCCAAGGTCACGATCACTTACGAAGGCGCGGTCGCCGCGCTGAAGATCAAGGCGCTGACGTCGGCGGCGATCGCCGGTTTGCTGAGGCCTTCGCTCGAGGACGTCAACGTCGTCTCCGCGCCTTCCGTCGCCGCCGGCCGCGGCGTCGTGATCGAAGAGGCGACCCGCGCCGCCGCCGGCGACTACGAAAGCTTCATCACGCTGACGGTGACCACCGCCAAACAGGAGCGCTCGGTCGGCGGCACGGTGTTCCACGACGGCAAGCCGCGCATCTTGTCGATCAAGGGCATCAAGGTGAACGCCGAATTCACGCCGTGGATGATCTACGTCACCAACGAGGACAAGCCGGGCTTCATCGGGCGGTTCGCCAGCCTGCTCGGCGAGGCGGGCGTCAACATCGCCACCTTCGCCCTCGGACGCGACCAGATGGGCGGCTCGGCGATCGCGCTGGTCGCGGTCGACGGCCCGGCGCCCGAAGGCGTGCTCGCCAAGGTGGCCAAACTGCCCGGCGTGAAGCAGGCCAAGGCGCTGAAGTTCTGAAGCGCAGCGCGGCCCGCGAAATCGGGCCGCGCGTTCGATGGGCCGCGGGGCCGAGGCCGAAGCCGGCCTCGGCGGGTGAAAATTTCGGCCGAAGCGCTATATTGGCGGCGCGGCGCCGCGCCGCCGCAGTTAGATGGCGCGCCATGACCGATGAGAATCCAGGATTGCCCACCGCCTCGCCGGCCTCCGCCGAGCCGACCCGAGTCGACCCGCGATTGCTCGAAATCCTGGTCTGCCCGTTGACGCGGGCGACGTTGAGCTACGATAGGGAACGCCAAGAGCTGATCTCGCGCGCGGCCAAGCTCGCCTATCCCATCCGCGACGGCATCCCGATCATGCTTCCCGAGGAGGCGCGGCGGCTGGAGGAATGACGGAGGGATGGCGCGACCGCCCCACCGGCCGCGCCTACTCCGCCGCCTCGACCGGGCGCGCCGGAGCGGCGAGGCGTTCGGCCTTGAGCAATTCGGCGATCAGGAACGCCAGCTCGATCGCCTGCTCGGCGTTGAGGCGCGGGTCGCAATAGGTGTGGTAGCGGTTGCGCAGATCGCCCTCGGAAATCGCGCGCGCGCCGCCGGTGCATTCGGTGACGTTCTTGCCCGTCATCTCCAGATGGACGCCGCCGGCGTAGGTCGCTTCGGCGCGGCAGATCGCGAAGAAGGAGCGGACCTCCGCGGCGATGCGCTCGGTCGGGCGGGTCTTGTAGCCGGTCGCGGTCTTGATGGTGTTGCCGTGCATCGGGTCGCACACCCACAGCGCCTCGCGCCCGTCGCGTTTCGCCGCGCGGATCAGCGCCGGCAGCGCGGCCTCGACTTTGTCGGCGCCGAAGCGGCAGATCAGCGTCAGCCGCCCCGGCTCTTGCTCGGGATCGAGCGCGTCGATCAAGCGCATGAGTTCGTCGGGCTGCAGCGTCGGCCCGCACTTGAGGCCGATCGGGTTGCGAATCCCGCGGCAATATTCGACGTGCGCGCCGCCGAGCTGGCGGGTGCGGTCGCCGATCCACAGCATGTGGCCCGAAGTCGCGTAATGCTCGCCGGAGGTCGAATCGAGCCGCGTCATCGCCTGTTCGTAGCCGAGCAGCAGCGCCTCGTGCGAAGTGTAGAAGTCGGTGGCGCGCAACTCCGGCTGGGCCTCGGCGTCGAGGCCGATCGCGCGCATGAAGCCGAGCGTCTCGGTGATGCGATCGGCGACTTCCTGATAACGCTCCGATTGCGGGCTGTCGTTGACGAAGCCGAGCATCCAGCGATGGGCGTTTTCGAGGTTGGCGTAGCCGCCGGTGGCGAACGCCCGCAGCAGATTGAGCGTCGCCGCCGACTGGCGATAGGCCTCCACCTGCCGGCGCGGATCGGGCCTGCGCGCTTCGGCGGTGAATTCGATGTCGTTGACGATGTCGCCGCGGTAGGCGGGCAGCGTGACGCCGCCGATGGTCTCGTCATCCGACGAGCGCGGCTTGGCGAACTGCCCGGCGACGCGCCCGACCTTGATGATCGGCGAGGCCGCCGCGTAGGTCATCACCACCGCCATCTGCAGGAAGACGCGGAAGAAATCGCGGATGTTGTCGGCCGAATGCTCGCCGAAGCTCTCGGCGCAGTCGCCGCCCTGCAACATGAAGGCTTCGCCGACCATCGCCTTGCCGAGCGCGCGCTTGAGCTTGCGCGCTTCGCCGGCGAACACCAGCGGGGGATAGCCGGCGAGCTGACGCTCGACCTCACGAAGCGCCGCGGCGTCGGGATAGACCGGCGCCTGCTCGATCGGCTTTTGCCTCCAGCTCTCCGGACTCCAGCGGCTCTGCGCCATCTTCACTCGCCTCGACCGACAATTCCGCTCTTTCGGGAGCGGCGCCGGCCGCTCCTCGCGTGGGCCGTCTATATAGGAACGGACCGGCGATGGCGATATCGGGATTTAGCGCCGCCGGCGCGCGACTTCTTCCTTTCGCCTCGCGCGGGCGCGCAGGCGTTATTTCTCTCTTCCCCTGAAACGGAAGGACTTGTGCGCCGAATAATCATCGGAAACGGTCCGGTCGCCATGAAAGGAAGTCGCACATGACCCTGTCGCCCAAACCTTCCGCTGCGCGTCCGCCTCGCGGCGCGCTGATCGCCGCGATCCTTTCGGCTTGCTGGCTCGGCGCGCCGGCGCAAGCGGCCGAAGCGGCGCGCGTCGTTCCGCCTCCCGCCGTCGACGAGCGAGCGGCGCCATCGGCGAGCGAGGTCGTCGTGCTCGCGGGCGGGTGCTTCTGGGGCGTGCAGGGCGTTTTCCAGCACGTGAAGGGCGTTTCGAGCGCCGTTTCCGGCTACGACGGCGGCGAGGCGGCGACGGCGCATTACGATATGACGAGCGACGGCGACACCGGCCACGCCGAATCCGTGCGCGTCGCGTTCAATCCGAACGAGATCAGCTACGGGCGCATATTGCAGATCTATTTCTCGGTCGCGCACGATCCGACCGAGCTCAATCGCCAGGGTCCCGACGAGGGGACGCAATATCGGTCCGCGATCTTTCCCGCCAACGACGAACAGGCGAGCGTCGCCAAGGCCTACATCGCCCAACTCGACGCGGCGCATGTGTTCGGCGCGCCGATCGTCACCACGATCGAGCCGGGCCGGACCTTTTATCCCGCCGAGGACTACCATCAGAACTTTCTCGTCCTGAACCCGACTTATCCTTACATCGTGTTCAACGACCTGCCGAAAATCGAGAATCTGAAGCGGCTGTTCCCCGAGGCCTATCGGGCGGAGCCGGTCCTGGCGCACGCCGGGCGTTCGTGAATGCGCCGGCGAACTCGCGCGGCTCCGCTGGCGGATTCGCGCGAAGAATCCCTATAATTAACACATTTCACATGTTTATATGATGCGAATTGCACCATGGGCGGCGCCGGGAACGGACTCGCCGCGCCGATATTCGGCGATGCGCATCATGTCCCCGTAAACGCCGCAAACCCGTTAAACCCTCTTTCCGAAGCCGCGAGGCTGTCGAGGGCGCGCCTGCATGAGGTCGATGGCGGGGACGGTCGCCTCGCTGGGGGGCTGAATCCTTGCATGAATTTGCCACGAGCGTTGCTATCGGGCATAACTCGCCGGCGGAATTATGGGGTAGGGGACAATGTCGACTGCGCGTTCGGAGTCGGAGGGGGCCTCGCAACCTCCCGAGGGCGCCACGCAAGAACCGGTCGCCGAACTCGCGAAATGTGCGCGGGCTTCCGATCCCGCGACTTGGCGCGTGGATTCCCCTGTGTTCCTTGCGAGCTTCGTTGCGGCGCTCGCCATCTATTTCGCCGTCGTCGAGGGGGCCGGACGGATCAATCACGACATGTCGGAGGCTTACGCCTGGGGGCGGGAATTCCAATTCGGATATTTTCAGCATCCGCCATTCTGGGCTTGGATCTGCGGCGTCTGGTTTCTCGTGTTTCCCCATGAAATCTGGGCGTTCGGACTGCTGAGCGCCGTCAACGCCGCGGTCGGCCTGTGGGCGTCGGCGAAGCTGATCGGCGATTTCGCCCGAGGCGCCGAGCAAAAGGCGGCGACCGCGCTGCTGTTGCTGACGCCGTGCTACACGCTCTACGCCTTCAAATACGACGCCAACATCATTTTCATCTCGCTCTGGCCGCTGACCGCGCACATGTTCGTCCGGGCCTTCGGTTCGCGCCGAATGACCGACGCTCTCGGCTTCGGGCTGCTCGCCGGCCTGTCGTTGATTTCGAAGTACTACGCCCTCGTGCTGCTCGCTTCGTGCGCGGTCGCGGCGCTGCTCCATTCCGACCGCAAGCTCTATTTCCGCTCGGCCTCGCCTTATGTCGCCGCGCTGACTGCGCTGGCGGTCTGCGCGCCTCATCTCGTGTGGCTCTTCTCCCATCAGGCGCCTCCCATTCGCTACCTCATGAGCAAATCAGGGATTTCCGCCGGTGAGCTGGGCAGTCGCGCGGCGCTGACGCTCGTCGGCGCGCTGGCGATGAACGCGCTCATGGCGCTGACGCTCGTCTTCGTCGCCCGGACGCCGCCGAGCCGATGGCGGGCGACATGGCGCGAGAAAGCGCGCGAGCCGCGATTTCGCATGCTGGCGGCGCTCGCCCTCGGTCCGCTGCTGTTGACCTTCGTCGCCGCCTTTGCGTTGCGCCCCACCATCAATGCAGAAATGGTGATTGGGATCTTTCCGCTTCTGCCGCTGTTGCTCATCGAGATCGTCGGTCCGCCCGACATGGACCGACTCGCCCGGGTCGCCTCGCGATTCGCCGCGGCGCTGATTGTCGGCGCAGTCGCGCTTTCGCCGGTCGTCTCGATCGCCACGACCTATCTCTCGCACCGTGCGATGGACGTCACGCCCAGCCGCGAGATGGCGTTCGAAGCGACGCGCATCTGGCGCGAGGCGACCGGCGCTCCGCTCGTCTACGTCGCCGGCGCCGACGCCAGCGCCGAATCCTATGACAAAGCGGCGGCCTTCTACAGCCCGGACCGACCGCACGCCTTCATAGGGTTTCGCTACGACAAGAGCCCGTGGGTGACGCCGGAGGCGCTCGCCGCGCACGGTCTTCTCTCGATTTGCCGGGTGGACGACGA
Source organism: Roseiarcus sp. (assembly GCA_050015575.1). GTDB lineage: Bacteria > Pseudomonadota > Alphaproteobacteria > Rhizobiales > Beijerinckiaceae > Roseiarcus. Next base: position 7,915 of record JBEKBD010000075.1, read on the forward strand.
AGCTTGCCAACAGGCCGCGGCGCGCTTCTCGACCCCGCAGTCGAAGACGTTCGACGTCGCGCTCGCGCACCGCGCGTGGGGGCATGTCGCCCGGACGTTCCACTTCATCCTCACGGTGACGCCGCCGCAAGGATGACCGCGCCGCGCGGCGTCGCGCGGTTTGCATTCCGGCGATCCGAGTGAGGGCGGAATGGCGGCGGTCGGTTTCCTCCGTGGGGTCGAAATCCCCGCCGATCGTCGCCTTCCTCGATCCGAATTCGCGCGACCTCCTTCGCCGTGCGAACGTGCCGGCCCGCCGCCCCCTGATTCGCCCCGTGAAAACCCTTTCCTCCCTCGCCGCGCTGCTCCTCTCGGTGTTCCTGCTCCTCGCCGGCAACAACGTGGTCGGCGTGCTGACGCCGTTGCGCGCCAGCCTCGACGGGTTCTCCGACCTGACCATCGGCCTGCTCGGCTCGGTCTATTTCGCCGGGATGCTGGCGGGGACGCTGGCCGCGCCGGCGATCGTGCGCCGGGCCGGGCATATCCGCGCCTTTTCGGCTTTCGTCGCGCTCAGCGTCGTCGCCGTCATCCTGATGCCGGCCGCGGTCGCGCCCGCGCCGTGGATGGCGTCGCGCGGCGCGTTCGGTTTCGTCTTCGCCGGGATTTACGCGATCGCCGAATCCTGGATCAACGCCAAGGCGAGCAACGCCAACCGCGGCGCGCTCTACGCCGTCTATCAGATCGTCAGCTTCGTCGGCTCGGCGGGCGGGCAACTGCTGCTGGTGGCGTTCGCGCCGGGCTCGTACCTGCCCTTCACCGTCGCCGGCGCGCTATTGGCGCTGGCGATCGTGCCGATGACGATGACCAGCGTCGATCCGCCCGCCCAGCCGAGGTCGGTGCGGCTGCGGCTGCGCTGGCTCTTCCGGCTGGCGCCGGTTTCCGCTTGGGCCGCGCTGGCGGCGGGCGCGGCCAACGGCGCCTGCTTCGCGCTCGGGCCGATTTACGCCCTCGGCGTCGGCATGGCGCCGTCGGCGGCGCCGCTGTTCACCGCGGCGATCGTCGCCGGTTCGGCGCTCGGCGTCTATCCTGCCGGCGTGCTCTCCGATCGAATGGACCGCCGCCTGGTGATGGTCTTGGCGATGGCGGCCGGCGCCGCCGCGGAGATCGCGCTCGCCGGCCTTAGGCTCGCCGGCGCGCCGCTCATCATCCTCGGTTTCCTGGTCGGCCTGACCACCTACACGATCTATACGCTCGCCGTCGCGCACGCCAACGACCGCGCGCGGCCGAACGAAATGGTGCTGATCTCGGCCGGGCTGCTGTTCATCTACTGCGTCGGGGCGATCGCGGCGCCGGCGCTGGCCTCGCTGCTGATGCGCGCGTTCGGCCCGGCGGCGCTGTTCGCGCAAGCCGCGATCGTGCACGTCGCCATCGCGGCGTTCGCGCTGCAAAGCCTCGTCGGCGACGCCCGCGCCGCGGCGAAGGCGCCCCCTAGTCCTTGATGAGGGAGATGTCCGGCGCGGCGGGGTTCTTCATGCCGACGACGTGGTAGCCCGCGTCGACGTGCAGGATTTCGCCGGTGACGCCGCGCGACATCGGCGACATCAGATAGACCGCGGTCTGCCCGATCTCCTCGGCGGTGACGGAACGGCGCAGCGGCGCGTTCGATTCGTTCCAGTGCAGGATGTAGCGGAAATCGCCGATGGCGGAGGACGCCAGGGTCTTGATCGGCCCGGACGAAATGGCGTTGACGCGGATCGCCTTCTCCCCGAGATCGGCGGCCAGGTACTTCACGCTCGCTTCCAGCGCGGCCTTGGCGACGCCCATGACGTTGTAATGCGGCATCCATTTCTCGGCGCCGTAATAGGTCAGGGTGAGCAGCGAGCCGCCGTTGCGCATCAGCTTTTCCGCCCGCTGCGCGATCGCGGTGAAGGAATAGCAGGAGATGGCGAGCGACTTGGCGAAATTTCCTTCGCTGGTGTCGACGTAGCGGCCGGTCAATTCGTCCTTGTCGGCGAAGGCGATGCAATGGACGACGAAGTCCAGGCCGCCCCACAGCCGGTCCGTCTCGGCGAAGACCGCGTCGATGGTCGCGCCGTCGGTCACGTCGCAATGGCCGAGGACATGCCCGCCCAATTCCTGCGCCAGCGGCCGGACCCGCTTCTCCAGCGCCTCGCCCTGATAGGTCAGCGCGATCTCGGCGCCGGCGGCGCGCGCGGCTTTGGCGATGCCCCAGGCGATCGAACGATTGTTGGCGACGCCGAAAACGACGCCGCGCAGTCCGGCCATGAGGCCGCCTTCACCGGTTACGCCCGAGCCTTGCTGCGCCATCGAGCCCTCGCCCCCCTTTTCGCCGCCGCCCCTCGGAGGCGACAAGGCGCTTCCCTTAGCGTCGGCGGCGGCGCATGGGAAGGGTCCGCGTCGCTTCCGCGCCTCACAAAATATGTGAAATCGCTCACAAATCCCCTTGGAAGCGACAAACGTTCGCATTAGAGTCGTTAACGCTATTTCCCATTTGCGGACGTCGTTTCGTGCCTTCGAGCCGAGAATGGTGTGACGACGCGGGCGCCATGCGGCGCTTTGGGTTGGCGCTGGCGCGCGACGACCGGTTCGTCTGCGACGATTCTTCGGCCGCCGCGTTGGTCGATAAACTGTTCCGCCAAGCCTCGCTGACCGTGATCGACGACGCCCGCAGCGACCCCCGCAGCGCCAAGGTGCGCGCTTTCGCCCAGTTCATCCGGCTCTACCGGCGTCACGTTCGCGGCCTGGCGGCGGAAGACGCCGACGCCGGTTGGCCCGAGGCGCCCCAGCCGGCCGGGCGCGCCAACGCTTCGACGACTTCGGCCGTGCGCGATCTGCCGCTTGACCTGCGCGAGACGCTGTTGCTGGTGGTTCTGGCCGGCTTTTCGCACACCGAGGCGGCCGAAGCGCTCGACATTCCCTTGACTGCCGTCATCGATCGCCTGGCGCGCGCGCGCACACACATCGGCGCGGCGCGCGGAACGGCGGCGCAGGCCCTGCGGCCGAACGCCGCGCATCTGCGGCTCGTCAAGTGACGAAGCGGTTCGAGACGGCGGACGCCTTCGCCTTCGTCGACCATTGCCTCGCTCCGGCCGATCGGCGGGCGTTCGAGGCGCGGCTGCGCGAGGACCCGGAGCTGAGGCGTCAAGTCGCGCTGTGGCAGTCGCAGAACGAGGCGATCCGCGCCGCCTACGGCGCCCCGGCCTCGGCGCGCGCTGCGCTCGAACTCGCCGGGAACGCCAACGAGAACGTCTCCGCCTGGACGAAGTCGGCGGTCCCCGAACGGCTGGGCGCCGCTCCGAGACGCGGGCGCGGCGAGGCTCGCGCGGCCTCCTCCGCTCCGCGGGCTCGCTTGCGCGCGCCGCGGCGCCTCGCGGCGGCGGCGGCGCTGGCGGCGATCCTGCTCGTCGTCAGCGGGCCGGGCGGCCCGACGCCGCCGCACGGCCGACTGGCCGAGGCGGCGCTCGCCGCCTATCGGGCCTTCGCGGCGGCCGCCGACGCGCCGATCGAATTCCGCGCCCGCGATCCGCGCGCGCTGGCGAAATGGCTGACGCCGCAATTCGCCAGAGGGATCGCCGTTCCCGGATTCTCTTCCGAGGCGCTGACGCTGCTGGGCGCGCGCGTCGCGCCGGGGGCGCGGGCGAGCGCCGCGTTTCTCGTCTATCAGGATCGCGGCGGCGAACGCCTCGGCCTGCTGATCGAACCGCTCGACGATCCGGCGCCGTCGAAGCCGAGCCTGCGCCGATCCGACGGCGTCAGCCTGGCGGCGTGGACCGGCGCCGGCCACGGGTTCGTCGCCGCCGGAGCGGACCCCGACGAGGTCGCCCTGCTGACGCGACTGGTCGAGGAAGGCCCCGCGGCGCGATAGGCGGATCGGAAGCTTCAGCGCCGGTAGCGCGCCTCCAACAGGTCGAACACGGCGCGCGCCGCCTGCACTTCGCCGCCCTGGGGGGCGTGGGCGCGCGGCTTGGGGTTCCAGGCGTAGATGTCGAAATGCGCCCAGGCCTTGGCGGCCGAAACGAAACGCGCCAGGAACAGCGCCGCCGTCACCGATCCGGCGAAGCCGCCGCTCGGCGCGTTGTCGAGATCGGCGACCTTGCTCTCCAGCATCGCCTCGTAGGGACGCCACAGCGGCAGGCGCCACAGCGGATCGCAGACGCGCGCCGCGCTCTGCGCGATCTCGGCGGCGAGCGTCTCGTCGTCGGTGTAGAAGGGCGGCAGATCGGGGCCGAGCGCGACCCGCGCCGCGCCGGTCAGGGTGGCGAAATCGAACAGCAGATCCGGCGCCTCTTCGTCGGCGAGCGTCAGCGCGTCGGCGAGAATGAGCCGCCCCTCGGCGTCGGTGTTGCCGATCTCGACCGTCAGCCCTTTGCGGCTGCGCAGCACGTCGCCGGGGCGCATCGCATCGGCCGAAATCGCGTTCTCGACGATCGGAATGAGCGCGCGCAGGCGCACGTCGAGGCCCGACTGCATGATCAGGCGCGCCAGGCAGAGCGCGGCGGCAGCGCCGCCCATGTCCTTCTTCATCAACTGCATGCCGCTCGACGGCTTGATGTCGAGGCCGCCGGAATCGAACGCGACGCCCTTGCCGACCAGGGTGACCTTGGGCGCGTCGGCGCGCCCCCAGACGAAGTCGACGAGGCGCGGCGCCTCGGCGCTGGCGCGGCCGACCGCGTGAATGAGCGGCAGGCCGCGTTCGATCAGCGCTTGGCCGCGCGTCACGTCGACGCGGGCGGCGAATTCTTCGGCGAGACGCGCCGCCTCGCGCTCCAGCGCGTCCGGCCCGAGGTCGTTGGCGGGCGTGTTGACCAAGTCGCGGCCGAACGCGACCGCCTCGGCGATGCGCTCGAGGCGCGCGGCGTCGACGCCCTCCGGCGCGATCAGGCCCGGCCGCGGCGCGCCCTCGGCATGGTAGCGCTCGAAGCGGTAGAGCCCGAGCAAGAACGCCAGCGCCGCGAGTTCCGGTTCGTGCGGCGCGTTGGCGAAGCGGTAGACCCCTTCGGGAAGCGCGGCGGCAAGCGCGCCCGGCGCCATCGGATCGCGCCCCCTCGCGCCCCTCTCGGCCAAGCCGAAGAGGACGCCGGCGAGGCCCCCTGCGGCGTCGGGCAGACATTGCAGGCGTCCCGCCTTCGGCGCAAAACCGCAGGCCGTGGCGAAACGCGCGGCGCCCGCGCCGATCGCCTGGCGCAGTTCGTCCCAATTTTCCGCGCTGGCGAACCACACGGGAACGGCGGCGGAAGAGGGCGGAGCGAAGGAAGCGCGCAAGGGGACATTTCCTTTCGATTCGATTGGCGATGGCCGATCATAACGGCGACCGCCGGCGTCGCCGAGTCCCGAGTTTCCGCATTAACCGTCCATTAGCGTTAACGATTTACTGCTTGAGGGGAAGTTCGCGTGTGTGGGCCCCGTCATGTCGCTCGTTCCCAATTTCTCCCTGGCGCCGCGTCGGCTCGGCGCCGTCGCGCTGTTCGCCCTCGCCGCCGCCTTGGGCCCGCTCGAGGGTTGCCGCGATTTCGGCGACGTGACCGGATCGATCGCCGCGACGCAGCAGGCGCTGCCGACCGACGAAGCGGCTTTGCGCGCTTACGCCGACGACTGGGGCAAGCGATACGACCGCGACCCCGGCGCGAAAGTCGCCTCGATCAATTACGCGCGGGCGCTGCGCGCGTTGACGCGCTATTCCGAAGCGGCGGCGGTGATGCAGGCGGCGGCGGTCAAGGCGCCCAAGGATTTCGAAGTGCTGGGCGCCTACGGCAAGGCGCTCGCCGATTCCGGACAGTTCGAACAGGCCAAGGAAGTGCTCGCGCGCGCCTATGCGCCCGAACGGCCGGACTGGACGATCATGTCGGTGCAAGGCTCGGTCGCCGATCGGCTGAACGACCACCAGACCGCGCAGCAGTTCTATCGCGACGCGCTGAAGATCGCGCCGGGCGAGCCCTCGACGCTCTCCAACCTCGGGCTTTCCTACGCGCTGACGAAGCAATTGCCGCTCGCCGAGGACGCCCTGCGGCAGGCGAACGCCAGCCCTCGCGCCGACGCGCGGGTGCGCGACAATCTTGCGCTGATCCTGGCGCTGGAGGGCAAATTCGCCGAGGCCGAACAAGTCGACCGCCGGGACATGTCGGCCCAGGCCGCGAAGGCCAACGTGGAGGCGATCCGTCAGATGATCGCGCAGAACGACACCTGGCGCGATCTGCAGACCGGCTCGGCGACGAAGCGCGCCCCGCCGCCCCGGCCCGCCGCCCCGCCGGCCGCGCCGCTTGCGGCCGATCCGCCCTCGGGTTAGCGGCCGCCCGCGTCCGATGACGCCCGCCGTTCTCGCGCTGCTCGCGCTGGTCGGCTTCGCCGCCGGCTTCGTCGACGCCATCGCCGGCGGCGGCGGCCTCGTCACCCTGCCCGCCCTCGCGCTCGCCGGACTCGATCCGCTCGCCGCGGTGGCGACCAACAAGCTCGGCGGCGTATTCGGCTCGGGCTCGGCGACGCTGGCGTTCGCGCGCGCGGGCGAGATCGATTTGGCGACCATGTCGGGCTCGGCGCTCGCCGCGCTGGTCGGCGGGGCGGCGGGGGCGCTGGCGCTGCCCTATGCGCCGCGCCAGGCGCTGAGCGCCGCGCTGCCGTTCGTGCTCATCGCCGTCGCCCTCTATTTCGCGCTGGCGCCGGAGATGGGGCCGAAGCGGGGCAGAGCGCGCCTCGGCCCGCGCGTGACCGCGCTGACGCTGGCGCCGGCGATCGGTTTCTACGACGGCGTCTTCGGCCCAGGCGCGGGCTCGTTCTACATGATCGGCTTCTTCGCGCTCGCCGGCTTCGGCCTGATCGGCGCGATCGCCGCCGCCCGCGTCGCCAATTTCGGCTCCAACGCCGGCTCGCTCGCCGTCTACGCGCTCGGCGGCCATATCGCGCTGGCGCCGGGGCTGGCGATGGGGGTCGGCGCTTTCCTGGGCGCGCGCCTCGGCGCGCATTCGGCGCTCAGGGCGGGCGCGCGGCTGGCGCGGCCGCTGATCGTCGTCGTCAGCTGCGCGATGGCGCTGAAGCTGGCGAGCGCGCCCGGCGCGCCGCTGCGCGAATGGCTCGAGCCGATCGTGCGCGGCGCGATCGGCGGTTGACGGCGCGCGGCGGAAACGCCTATAAGCCCGGCCCAACAGGCTGGGCCGCGACCCGGCCTGATCGGTTTTTGGCGGGCGCGCGTTCGCCGCCGCGCTTCGCAACGAGGAAAGCGAGTTCATGGCCAACACCAAGTCGGCTCAGAAGGCCGTGCGCAAGATCGCCCGCCGCACCGCGGTCAACAAGTCGCGGCGCAGCCAGATGCGCACGTATGTGCGCAAGGTCGAGGACGCGATCGCGGCCAAGGACGCCGCCGCCGCCGCCGAAGCGCTGCACAACGCCGAGCCGCTGGTCGCCCGCGCCGCCCAGAAGGGCATCGTGCACAAGAACAC
>JBEKBD010000076.1:0-22986 GCA_050015575.1 Roseiarcus sp.
CGCCCCGATGGAGATCCTTTCGTTGTCGCCGCGCAGCGTCGCGCCAAACCACACGCCGCAATCCTCGCCGAGCGCGACGTCGCCGATGACGCTGGCGTTGGGCGCGACCCAGAATCGGCCCGCGGCGGGCAAGACAGGTCGGCGTTCCCCAAGGGCGTAGATGGGCATCGGCGGGCTCCGGCGGGTGAGACCCGGATATAGCGCGGCGCGCGCGAATGGCCTATCCCCGGCGAGGGGCGATTCGCGCCCGAGTTTCCGCCCGTGCGCGCTTCTATCGCGATCGAGCGGCCTTCGCCGTCGCGATTGGCGCGAAGACTCGAGGAGTCCCAAGCTGCGTTTCGGCCGGTCGATGCTGGTCTTTGGGGTCGGCGCGCTCATTTTGGCGAGCGCCGCGGCGATCGTCCTTGCGACGCGATTCGGCGCGCGCGAACCGCCGCGCTTCGTCGCCGTCACGCTCGGCGCCGAGCGGCTCACGCTGGCGAGCGCCTATCTCGCGGGCGCCGCGCGGCGCGGCGGCGCGACGGACGCGCTCGAGCTGGCCGCCTTCTTTCCCGATTTCTCGCCGGCCGGCGATCTGAGCGACGTGACCGCGGACGCCGACCTCGCCGAGCGCTTCCAGCGCATCGTTTTCGTGACGGCGAGGCCGTCCGAAGCGACCCTCGATCCGGCCGAGCGGACGGTCAGGCTCTACCAGCGGTTTCTCGACGAGAATTCCTGGAGCCATCCGGGCGGGCTGATCGCGCGCGCCTTCCTTGACGGCAGCCCGTTCGAAGGCGACGAACTCTTTTACGTCCCACCCGAGGGGCGCGAATTCGCCGCCCGCTGCCGGCGCCCCGATCCCCGGCGCAAGACGCCCAACACCTGCATTTCCGACTTCCGGCTCGGCGCCCTCGACGTCGAGATGCGCTTTTCGGCGGCGCTGCTCGCCGAGTGGGCGAGCCTCAAAGCGGGCGCGCGCGGCCTGATCGAGGCGGCGCGGCGGTGAAGGCGCGGCGCCTCGCCGATCACAAATCTTCGAGATCGAAATCGAGGATCGCCATTTGCAGCGTGGAGGTCTGGCCGGCGGGATCGTCGACCGAGATGACGCCGAGGAAATCGTCGCCGTTGTTGAGTTCGACCGAATCCGTCTTCTTCAGGCGCCCGACGACGGTGAGCTTTTCGTTCTCGAACAGGCGGCGCAGGTAGTCCTGAATCACCGTGCGCTCGACCGGAATCTTCATCGCGAACGCAAACGAGCGGTCTCCGTCTTCGTCGTCCAGCGTGATCGTGCCGATCGTGCGTTGCCCGAGCGACACGTCGGCGGCGTCGCGCTCTTTGGAGCTGGGCGCTACCGCCAGCGTCGGGGCGCCGAACGAGCGGCGCAAGTGCGCCCGCAATTTGAGAATTTCTTCCTTGTCCATTTGCGCCTCTCGATCCCCCGCCAACGCGAGTTCTTGCCATCAAAGGCCCTTCGCCCGCAAGCGCGCGGACGATCCGGCGGGGCGTAAGGACTCGATACGACGCGGACGCTCAGGCAAAGCACCGGCGTCCGCCGTCCTTCCCCTGCGAGCAAGAATCTCCGACCGCGACGGACTGACGAGGGCGGCGCATCGCGCCGCCGCGCGACGGTTGAATTCCTTGAGTTCGGGGCCGGAAAAAGAGGCGCTCCAAGAGGCGAGACGGAATAATTATTGATTTTTTGGAGGAAGTGTCATACGTTACGGATGCGGTCGGGAGAGCTGCGTTTCCGCGGTTCGTTGGGGTTTCGCCTCACTCGGCTGCATTTTTGTGCCCGCAAGACAAAATGCACATCTTATATATCGACGACTCCGGGGACGTCGGGAATCCCGCCGAACAGCATTTTGTGCTCGGGGGAATCGCCGTTTTCGAACGCGGAATTTATCACCAGATTACAGCAGCCGACAATTGCGTCGCAAAGTTTCAGCTTGGCGATCAAGCCGAGATCGAGCTTCATGGCAATGTGATGTACAACGGACGCGATGGGGTGTGGGCCTCCGTCCGCAGTCGGCCGCAACGTGAACAGATGATAAAAGATGCTTTGGCGACAGTTATGTCCGCCGCCAGCGTGCGAATGTTTGCCGTGGCAATTGACAAGGCCGCAGTTAGCCCGGAAGATCCAATCCAATTGGCCTTTGAGGAATTATGTAATAGGTTCAACCTCTTCCTCGAAAGGATCAATAATAGGAATCCGCGCGAGTCTCAGCGCGTTCTAATAGTAATGGACGAGTCACGGCATGAGCGCCCGTTACAAGCACTCGCGAGGCATTTCCGGGTGAACGGCGGACGGTGGGGTCGATTTAGGAATTTGGCGGAAGTGCCACTATTTGTGGATTCGAGGGCTTCCCGGCTAGTTCAGCTCGCCGATCTTGTCGCATATGCTACATGGAGAAAATACGAACACAGTGACGGACGATTTTTCGACGCGCTAATCCCAAGGTTCGACTCCGATGGTGGCATCATTCACGGCCTAGTGCATCGGCGTGGACAACGCGAATGCTTCTGCCCCGCCTGTTATTCTCGTCGAGCGGCTTCTCGCGTCCCGTAATTTCAAACTGACCCGCTACCGTTGGTCGACTCCGCTTGCGACGCCTCAAGCCCGTTCGGCCCAACCGTCGACCGCCTTGTCCGCCAGGATCTGGTTCATGTCGCGCGCCGGCTCGGCGCAGCCGGCCTCGCCGACGATGCGGGCGGGAACGCCGGCGACCGTCTTGTTGTGCGGCACTGGCGCGAGCACCACCGAACCCGCCGCGACGCGCGCGCAATGGCCGACTTCGATATTGCCGAGGATCTTCGCGCCCGCGCCGATCAGCACGCCCCAGCGAATTTTCGGATGGCGGTCGCCGGTTTCCTTGCCGGTGCCGCCGAGGGTGACGCCCTGCATGATCGAAACTTCGTCGTCGATCACCGCGGTTTCGCCCACCACCAGGCCGCTCGCGTGATCGAGGAAGATCCCTTTGCCGATTCGCGCCGCCGGATTGATGTCGACGCCGAACGCCGCCGAGACGCGGCTCTGCAGATAGAGCGCGAAGTCGCGCCGACCCGCGCGCAACAGCGCGTGGGCGAGCCGATAAGCCTGCAGCGAATGGAAGCCCTTGAAATAGAGCAACGTCTCCATCAGCCTCAGGCAGGCCGGATCGCGGTCCAGCACCGCGATGAGGTCGGCGCGAAAAGCCTCGCCGATCGAGGGATCGCGCGCAACGGCGTCTTCGTAGGCTTGGCGGATCATCGCGCTCGGCGCGTCGCTGTGATCGAGGCGCTCGGCGACGCGATGGATGACCGCGCCCTCGAGCGTGTCATGGTTGAGAATCGCCGTCATCAGGAAAGAGGCCAACGCCGGATCGCCGCGCGCGGCTTCTTCCGCCTCGCTGCGGATGCGCGCGAACACCGGATCATTGCGGCCCAGTCCGACCACGCGGGCCGCGGCGCCATGCGACATGAAAGCCTCCACCATTGCTCGACAGGCCATTTTAGCACGGAACCGCCGGCGCCAGAAATCGACATGGGCGCGCCAAGCCGGGCGCTCGAATCGCGGTTAACCTCGGCGGCGCGCCGATCGCCCCCGCCTCGCCTTCACCGCGCGGGCGCGGCGCGACCGGGCCACATGCGCGCGAAGACTTCGTCGCGCCTGACCAAGAGGTGCCAGGCGGCCGCGGCCAGATGCAGCGCGATGATCGCGATGATCGTCCAGCCGAGCCAGAAATGCGCCTGGGCGGCCAGGTGCGCGAGCGCCTTGTCTTGCGGCGCGAGGGCGGGCCAGACGAACAGGCCGAACCACGACACCTCGCGCCCTCCCGCCGTCGAAGCGACGTAGCCGACGACCGGCAGCGCGACCATCAGCGTGTAAAGGCAGAAATGCGCGACCAGCGCGGCGGCGCGCAGCAACGGCGTCAGCGGCTCGGCGTAGGGCGGCGCGCCGACGGCCGCGCGATAGGCTAGGCGCAGGACGGCCAGGACCAGCACGGTCATCCCGAGCGACTTATGCGCCATCAGCAACGCGACCCGCGGCGGCGTCCCCGCCGGCAGCCACAACGCGGCGAGGCCGAGCGGAATGGCGGCGAGGATCAACGCCGCCATCAGCCAGTGCAATGTCCGCTGCGCGCGATCGTAGGAGCGAGGAATCGGCGTCGCCATGGAGCGGCCTCCCTTTCACGAATTCGACCGGTCGCGTTTCTCCTAGCACGACATCGCGTCATCTCGACGAAAAACCGGCGCGCCCGGCGCGGCGCGTCACAACAATTCATTGTGAAAGCCCAGCCGTTTCACGCTCTCGCCCCAATCGATCGCGGCGACGGCCCGGACTTCGACGTCGAAGCCCTCGCTCGCCCGCGGCGCGACCAATCCTATGAACGAAGCGGTCTCCGCGGCGGACAACGACTCCCGTCCGCCGATTTCGACCACCAGCTTGCCCGGCGCGATCTGCCGGATGCGGAATTCGTCGAACGGCGCGATCGCGGTCATTTCGCGCGCCCAGACGAAGAACGGCGACAAATGGCCGTCGGGATGCTTCAGCAACCCTCTCGATCTCCCGACGACGTTCGACAGCGTCGGCCCGTCGTGGCCGCACGGACAGCGATCCTCGAGCATGGCGAGATCGCCGACGTCGTAGCGAATGATCGGCGTCGCGTAGGAATGAAGGGCGGTCAGCAGCGCCCTGCCGACGCGCGCCTCGCCGAGACGAATTTCGTCCTTGGCCTCGACCTCGACGATGACGTTGCTCGTCGCGACGTGATAGCGCCCGGGATGGCGCTCGCATTCGGCGCCGATCGGTCCGACTTCTTCGCAGGAGTAATTCGCTCGCGTCGCGATTCCCGCCGCCGCCAGCTCCTCGCGCAGCGCCGCGTCGACCCGCTCGCCGTAGGCGAGCCACATCGCCGCGCCGGCCTCGCGCAAGGCCGCGGCGCCGACCTCGGCGATGAGCGCCGCCATATGTCCGGGCGCGGCGACGAGATAGCCGATCGGCTCGCGCTTCAGCTCGCGCCACAGCGCCGCCGTCGCGCCGGGCCGCGCCGCGATCGTGCGCGCGCTTCCGCCGGCGACGAAGGCCGCGAGCGCGCCGAGCCACGAGCCGCTGCGTTCGACGGTTACGTCGGCCGTCTGCGCCGCGCTCGCGTAATCGACGAGCGCGCGGTTGAGGGTCAGGTCGCGCCCTTCGAGAAAATACTGAGCGATCGAGCGCATGACGTTGTAATTGGCGTTCATCTCCGAGACGAAGAAACGCACCGGCTCGCCGGTCGAGCCGGAGGTCGCGCGCTCCGTCACGCCGATGCGGTCGGCGGGGCCGAGTAGCGCCCCCTCGCGCGCGACCTGCTCGCGGAGATCGGCGCGGGTCAGAATCGGCGCGTCCTCCAGCCGCGCCTCGCCCAACGCGCCGAGCCGCGCGCGCCAGAAGGGCGAGCGGCGCGCCGCGTGCGCGAACACGTTGCGCAGTTGCGCCTCCCGCCAGACTTCGCGCGCGCGCCTTGGCCCGGTCTCTATCGCCGCGAGGTCGGCGAGCGCCGATAGACACCGGCTGACGCCGGGCTCGCAGAACGTCATCGGCCGCGCCGAATAGGCGGCGGAGGAAAATGGGAAATCGGAAAAATCGAGCTTCATGGCCGCTCCGCAGTCCGAAGGCGGCGCGAGGCGCTGCGCCACCGTGCCGTCTTGACCGGAATCGGACCCGAGCCTACTCCTTCTCGCAGGCGATTTTTGGGAATTAAGTCGATGCGCAACGGGCTGACGACATCGGCCGCGCTTCTGCTCTGTGCGGGGGCGGCCCAACTGTCCGAGACGCCGGCGCAAGCGGCGCAGCCGCTTTTCACCTGGACCGGCTGCTACGCCGGCCTGCACGCGGGCACTGATTTCGGCCGCTCCGATTGGTCGAGCGCGCCATACAATTTCGGCTCGCGCGCGGTGGCGGCCGCCGGCGCGATCGGCGGCGTTCAGGCCGGGTGCAATGTTCAGACCGGCCAGTTTGTGATCGGCGCTGAGGGAGAAATCTGGGCCTCGGGGCTCGCCGGCTCGAGCGCCAACTCCGACTTCGAAGGCGCCGACTACGACGTGCGCAGCGACGCCGCCGGCGAGGCGGCGCTGCGGGCCGGCTACGCGTTCGACCGCACGCTGGTCTTCGGCAAAGTCGGAGTCGTCGTGGCGCGCTACCGTTACGAATTTGCCACCTACGTTTCGAATCCCCCAAGCTGGACAGACGCTTTCGACGCGAGCCGGGTCGGCTTGGCGCTCGGCCTCGGCGCCGAATACGCGCTCGACGCGCATTGGAGCGTCAAGGCCGAATGCGACCACATCGTCTACGCGGGGAAGACGACCGAGTTGAGCTCGTATGGATACCTGTTCCCCGTCTCTTTCAACGACACCGAGACCATCCTCAAGGCCGGCGCGAACTATCGCTTCTAGAGTCTGTCTCTCCCGCGCAGAATCCTCGTGTCGCCGCAGGCGAAAACGGATCGGCCAAGCGACGGATCGCGCCCCCCTGCCCCCTGCCCGCTACGGCGCCTTCACGAACAGCCCGATCGTCAGCGCGACGCCGATCGCCACCACGGCGACGCGCAGCGCTTTCTCGTTGACGCGCTGCAGCGCCAGCGCGCCGAGCCAGCCGCCGAGCGTGGCGCCGGCGGCGGTCACGGCGACCTGCAACCAGTGCGCGTCGGGCGAGAAGACGAACAGCGCCACCGCCGAGGCGTTGATCACCCCGGCGAGAATGTTCTTGGTCGCGCCCGCCGCGCGCACCGCGAGGCCCGCCATGGTCAGCGCCGCCATCATCAAGAGCCCGATGCCGCCGCCGAAATAGCCGCCGTAGACGGCGATGAGGAATTGCGCCGCGCCGGCGCCCCACGGCGGCAGATGCGCCTCCCCCGGCTCGGGCGGCTTGCGCACGAAGCTGCCCCAGGCGAAGAGGACCGTGGCGAACAGCACCAGCCAGGGGACCAGCCGGGCGAAGAAGCTCGGCGGCGTCGCCAGCAGAATCGCCCCGCCGAAGGCGCCTCCGACCAGGCTGATGGCGAACAGCGTGCGCATCGATAGATTCGGCGGGCCGCTCGCGCCGGCGCGCCCGGTGAGGCCGGTGACGATTTGGGCGGGAAATAGCGCGATCGTCGAGGTGATGTTGGCCGCGCGCGCGTCCATGCCGGTGAGCATCAGCGCCGGCAGAGCATCAGCGCCGGCAGGGTGATGAACGAGCCGCCGCCGGCCAGCGCGTTCTGCGCGCCGGCCCACAGCGAGGCGACAAACAGCAGCGGCAACGCCAGCATTCGCTTGTCCTTTCGCCCGCAGGCGGGGCGCAATGAAGTCGCCGCCAAGGGCGTACAATGTCGGCGCCGGCGCCACAAGCAGCGGGGGACAGCCGCACGCGAACCGATTGCCCGACGCCGATACAACCCCTACGCTGCCGGCGTGACCCAGCGCCCCGAATCGCTCGATATCCTTCGCCATCTCGCGTCCAAACCGGGAGACCACGACGCGATCAAAGCCGACTTCCGCGCGCTTCTCGTCGCCGAGTTCGACGCTTCGCTCGCCGAAATCCGCTTCGAGCAGCGCGTCGAGGTCAAGAGCCGCATCGACGCGCTGATTGGCCGCACGGTGTTCGAGGCCAAGCGCGACCTCGCCAGCGAGATGAAGGACGTCGAGCGCAAGATGCCCGACTATCTCGCCAATCGCGAGGCGGAGACCGGCGAGCCGTTCGTCGGCATCGCCTCGGACGGGCGCAAATGGGTGGTGATGGCGCTCGACCAGGGCGCGCTGGTCACGATCAAGGAAACGATCCTCGATCCGGAAAGGCCGGGCGAATTTCTCGCCTGGCTCGACGGCGCGCTGGCGTTGAAGATTTCGCTGCCGCCCGACCCCGAGACCGTGCGCATCGAACTCGGCGCCGACTCGGTCGCGTTCCGGGCGGCCGACGCCGCCTTGCGCGCTTTATGGGCGCGGCTCAAGGCCGATCGCGCGGTCATGCTCAAGCGCCAACTCTGGGCGCAGCTTCTCAAGATCGTCTACGGCCGCGAGGTCGAAAGCGATGCGCTGTGGCTCCAGCACACCTATCTCGTCATTGTCGCCAAATGCATCGCGCTCGCGGCGCTCGGCCTGAACGAAGACGATCCGGCGCGGCTCTTGTCAGGGGACGCGCTGACCAGCGCCGGCATCACGGGCGCGGTCGAGAGCGACTTCTTCGATTGGGCGGTCGCCGACGCGGAGGGCGTCAGGCTGGTGCGGCGCGTCATGGCGCATGTGCGGCGCTTCCGCCTCGCCGAAGTCGAAAGCGACGTGCTGAAGGTTCTCTATGAATCGCTGATCGACCGGACGGAGCGGCACGGGCTCGGCGAATACTACACGCCGGACTGGTTGGCGGCGAAGATGGTCAAGCATGCGGTCGAGCGACCGCTCGAGCAAAGGGTGCTGGACCCCGCCTGCGGCTCGGGGACGTTCTTGTTTCATGCCATACGTCGCTTCCTTGCGGAGGCCGAGGCCGGTGACGTCGCTCCCAGACGCCGAGCGTTTGAGGCCACGCAGCATGTCGCCGGCATGGATATTCACCCCGTCGCTGTTATCATCGCGCGCGTGACCTATCTGCTGGCGCTGGCACCGGCCCTGGCCGGGCGCGCGGGCGCGATCTACGTTCCGGTTTATCTCGGCGACGCGATGCAGCTTTCGATCAGCGAAATGATCGGCGGCCGCGAATTGACGATCCGGGTTCCGCCGCCCGCCGCCGGCGAGGGGCAAGGCGTCGCGGCGGGCGGCAACGGCAAGGATCAACTCGAATTTCCCGACACATTCTGCCGCGATCCCGGACTGTTCGACAAGGCGATCGAACGGATGCGATCGGGTTCCGAGCAAGGCATGAATCGCGAGCAGATCGAAAAGGCGCTCTATCGCATCACCGAACAGCATTATCGCGCCGACGTGACGCGGGAGCAGCAGCTCGCGATCCAAGATCTCGGCAAGACCTACGTCACGTTCGACAAGTTGCGCCGGGACGGCCGAGATTCCGTCTGGGCCTATGTCGCACGCAATCTTTCTCGCCCGCTGGCGTTTTCAGCCGGAGGGGGGTGGGCGAACGTGGTCGTCGGCAATCCGCCTTGGGTCGCGTTCCGCCACATGAGCGCGGACCTGCAGACGCGTTTCAAGGAATTGGCGAACGGATTGGGCGTCTACGTTAGCCGAGTTCCCTCCCAGAATGACCTCTCCGCCCTATTCACCGCGCGCGCCGCTACCTTGTACCTGCGCGCTTCCGGTCGTCTTGCCTTCCTCTTGCCATTGGCCGCGCTGACACGCGGCCAATTCGAGCGCCTTCGGACCGGCGCGTTTCACGGCGGCGCGATCCAATGGGACGAAGCGTGGACGATGGACGACAGCGTGCAGCCGTTGTTTCCGGTCCCGTCCTGCGCGGTGTTCGGGCGCAGGCGCGCAACTTCTAAGCCGATGCCCGATCGCGTGCGAGCCTTCTCCGGTCCGCTGCCGTTGCGCGACGCGAGGGAGGAGCTGGTCGATGACTTGATCAAACGGGGCTTGTTTTTCGATCGGGCGGATTCGCCAAAGCCAAACGAAGCGCAATCGTCCGGCGGCTCCCCTTACCGTAAAGCGTTTCGCAACGGCGCCACCCTGTTTCCCCGCATGCTGTGTTTCGTAGAGCGAAGAAAGCTCGGGCGGCTCGGCGGCGATCTCGCTGCGCCTCAAGTCATCAGCCGCCGTTCCAATCAGGAGAAGGCGCCCTGGAAGGCCCTGCCCTCGATCGAAAACCGAGTCGAGGCGCAATTCTTGAGGCCAGTGCTGCTTGGGGAAAGCGTAGCGCCGTATCGAGTTTTCATGCCGTTCGAATGCGTGATGCCGGTCGATGAAGCAGGCGCGATATTAGATGCGGCGATGGCGCTCGATCGCGGGTTTGATCAACTCGCGATGTGGATGCGAAAAGCCGAGGCCGCTTGGGAAAGCAACAGAAGCTCCGATCGTTACCGACTAACCGAGTTGTTCGACTACTTTGGGCAACTCACCGCACAATTTCCGCTAGCTCCTTTGCGTGTGATTTACGCGGCTTCTGGGACGCAACCCGCCGCCGCTGTACTGAAAGATTCTGGGGCAGTCATAGAGCACAAGCTCTATTGGTGCGCACCTGCGAGCCTCGGCGAAGCCAGCTACCTCGCCGCCATCCTCAACAGCGAGACCGCGCGGGAGCGCACGGCGAAGTATCAGTCGCGCGGCCAGTGGGGCGCTCGCGACTTCGATAAGGTCGTGTTCAACCTTCCCATTCCCCGCTACGACGCCAAGATCAAGCTCCACCGCGACCTCGCCGACGCCGCGGCTAAGGCTGAGCGCGTCGCCGCGGCGATAGCGTTGCCTGAAGGCGTCAAGTTCCAGCGCGCGCGATCGCTGGTGCGCGCGGCGCTGAAAGAAGCGGGCCTCGCCGACGCGATCGACGCGCTGGTCGCGACTCTTCTCGACGGCGCGTGACGCGCGCGCTCAGCGCCCCAGCATCCGATTGGTCGGCCCGCGCGCGGCGACGATCTCCGCCTGGTTTCCGCGGATGATCGCCATTTCGGCGACGCCGGTGAGGCCGGAGCCGGCGTCGAGATTGAGGCGGAAGCTCTTGATCTGATCGGCGTGCGAGGCGTGCGCCAGAGCGTCGTTGGGCGTATGGCCGTGGACGACGAAGAGTCCGCTCCAGCCCTCCGGGCCCGGCGCGTGATCGAGGAACGGCCAGCGCACCCATGCCCAGTGCCGGTTCTCGTCGAGGCGCCACAGCGGCGCATTCCACGGCGCGGCGAGAAATTCGTCGAGTTCGATGCGCGGGTTGACGCCGGCGTGGACGAACAGAATCTCCCCCGAGCGCCAGTGCGGCCGCAATTCGTCGAGCCACGTCGCGACGCGGGGCGGCAGCGCGGCGCGGATCGCGCCGACCAGGGCCTGCGGCGTCGCCGGCGCCGCGGCGGGGTCGGCGAACTGCGCGATGGTGGGCCAGCCGCCGTTGGCGACCCAGCCCTCCAGCGCGTCGATCGCGTCGGCGAGCGGCGTCGCGGGATCGAGCGCGAGGCGCATCATCGTCTCGTGATTGCCCATCAGCGCGATCGACTCCTCGGCGCCGATCCGTTCTCCCGCGCCGATCGCCAGATCGATCGCGCCGAGCGGATCGGGGCCGCGGTCGACGAGGTCGCCGAGAAACGCGACGGCGCGGCGCGGCGCGCGGCGTGGCTCGCGCCGCGCTTGCTCGAGCAGAGCGTCGAGCAGATCGACGCGGCCGTGAATGTCGCCGACGGCGAAAATCTCGACCTCGGCCGCGGCCGAGCGCGGCAAGGCGTGGGATTGGCGGTCGACGACGACGGGCATGGGCGGGCTCCGGCGCCGCCCGCGGTCGGAGGGAACCCGGCGGCGGGCAAGTTATCGCGCGCGCGGGCGCCGGCTTCCAGAGGCCGGCGCCTCCGGGGCTATCGAGGCGCCGAGGCGCGCCGCCGCCCGTCGATCAAACGCGCACCACCAGCACCGAGCACTGCGCGTGCCGCACGATGGTCCTGGCGTTCGAGCCGAGCAGATAGTCGGACATCACCGGCCGGTGCGATCCCACGACGATGAGGTCGGCGCGCCATTCGGCGGCGTCCCTGAGCAGCTCGTGATAGATGCCGCCGCTGAGCACGATCGTCGAGACGCGCTCCTTGGGCAGCGGAATTTTCGCCGCGATGTCGTCGAGCGCTCCTTGCGCCCGCTTCTCCTGCTCCTCGTCGAAATCGGCGGGGACGTATTCCATGAAGGTCGCCGGCAGAAGCGGCTGGACGTTGACGAGGCGCAGCTCCCCGCCGCTCTGGGCCGCCAGTTCCAGCGCCTGATCGAGCCCCTTGGGGCTCGACGCGGGATCGGCGAGATCGATGGCGAGGACAATTCGATGGAACATCGCTTCCTCCTCGAGTTCGCGCCGGCCGCGTCGCGACGGCGCTGTCGATTCTCATAGGCCCGCGCGCCGTCGATTGACAATGCGGCGGCGCCAATTCCGCCGCCCCGTCGGCGCGCGAGTAGTCATTGTTCCCTGACAACGACATCGCTATAAGGGCGCCGAGTTGGTTCGGGAACCGAGAATCATGGGCATAGTCGGCGTTATCGAGGACGGCTACACACCCTCGGACAGCGAGCCGTTCATGAACGAACGGCAGAAGGAATATTTTCGGCGCAAACTCATCGGCTGGCGCGAAGCGATTCTCGCCGAAAGCAAGGAAACCCTCGCCGCGTTGCAGAACGAAAGCGAGAACCATCCCGATTTCGCCGACCGCGCGTCCTCGGAAACGGATCGCGCGATCGAGCTGCGCTCGCGCGATCGGCAACGCAAACTGATCGCCAAGATCGAAGCGGCGTTGGCGCGCCTCGACGACGGGACTTACGGCTTCTGCGTCGAAACGGGCGACCCGATCTCGTTGCGCCGGCTCGACGCGCGGCCGATCGCGACGCTGTCGGTCGAGGCCCAGGAGCGCCACGAACGCCGCGAGAAGATCTATCGCGAGGAATAGCGGACGCGGCAACGCCGAACCGGCGCGTAGGCGCGCGGCCTCGGCCCGCGCCTCAGACGTCGCGCCCGAGAAGGCGCGCCATTTCCGCTTCGAGCGATTCGAGGTCGCCGAACGCTTCTTCGAGCGGCGGCTTGACCGCCGGGGCCGAAGCCGGCGTCTCCGGCGACGACGGGCGCGCGACCGGCTGCGGCCGCGCGGCGGCGGCCTCGGGCGGAAGGACCGGAGTCGCGCGGGTCCTCGCCGCCGGAGCGACGACGATCGGCGGCGGCAAAGGCGAGCGCGCATGAGTGGCGGGGCGCGCAGGCGCGAAATCGCGCCTCGCATCGCCGTTCCCCGGCGCGACCGCTCGAATCGGCTGGCGCAGAGGCGCGGGCGCGACGCGCTCCGCCCCCGAGCGCTCCTCCGGCGTGACCGTCGGGGTTTCGAAACGCGGCGCGATGCGCGGCGGCTGCGGCGCGGGTTCGGCCGGCTGAAGCGGCGCCTCGACCGCAGCGCCGAGGGCGTGGACCGGCGCGATCGGCAGCGCCTTGCCCGCGGCGGCGTCCCTTTCGCGCGCCGAAGTCGAAACGGCGGCGCGGATGATCTGCGATTCGACCAGCACGTCGTTGGGCCCGCCGATCATCACCAGATGTTCGACATTGTCGCGGCGCAGCAGAACCAGTTGACGCTGTCCGTCCAAGGAGAAGGCGTCGACCAGCCCCAACCGCGGCTGGCGGGCGCGACCGCCTCCGGGAACGCGAAGGCGATGGCCGAACGCGACCCGATAAATGATCGCGAGAATTAACGCGATCGCCACCAATAGACCGGCGAACAGGGCGATTTGCCAAAGCGACGACGAATTACTCATCCACATGGGATATCCAGACCTCGGCGAGGGCGCCCCCCTTCCCACTCTCCGATCTTTGTCGCCAATGGCGATGAAAAGGGTCAGTATCGGACGGAGCGGCCTCGCGCGACTCAGACGGCGTTAGCCGTTCCTATCAAATCGTGTAAGCCATGATTCCTAGCAAATCGTGTAAGCCATGAAAACAGCGGAATATTGGCGAGATGCGCCGGCTTGAGGCAAGGCGGGGCGCGGCGTCGCGAAATCGGCGCAATCGCAAGGGAAAGGCCGGCCGGAGCGCGCTCGCCCGGGCGCGAGGGGGGAGGATCGTTTCGCCATGACTCCAGCGTCGACGCCGGCTGCCGTCGACCGCGTCGATCGGGCCGCCAACCCCGGATTGCTGGCGCTGCTCGTCGTCTGCCTCTGCGGCGCCGTGGCGGCCCTGCTGTGGCTGCCGGAAGAACTCGGCGTCAAGGCGATGTATTGGACCATCGCCGCGCTGGCGATTTTCGGCGTTTTATCGATGCTGCTGTACGCGTTCGGCCAGTTGCAGTTCGCCGGCCGCGCCGGTCGTTACGACATCACCAAGGCCATCGCCGATTCCAACGGCGACGGGCTGATCGTCACCGACGCCCATTCGCGCATCATTTACGCCAACGAGGCCTATCGCGCGCTTTCGGGCGCGAAGGGCGCGTCGGACCTCAGGCTCGTCGAGCGCCTGTTCACCGGCGCGCCGGAAGTGTCCGAGGCGGTCTACCGGTTGGCGCAGGCCGCGCGCGCCGGCGCGCGCGCCGCCGAAGAATTGCGCATGGCCCCGCCGCTGAGCGGAGAAGCCGCCGCGGCCTGGTACCGCATCCGCGTGCGCCCGCTCCGCGGCGTCGCCAAAGCCGGGGTGACGCTGTGGACGGTCGGCGACATCACGCGCGAGCGCGAGCGGCACGAAAGTTTCTTCCAAGACCTGCAACACGCCATCGACTATCTCGACCACGCGCCGGCGGGCTTTTTTTCCGCCGAGCCCGACGGCTCGATCGCGCACATGAACGCGACGCTCGCGAGCTGGCTCGATTACGACATCGCGCAGTTCGCCGCCGGCCAGCTCAAGCTTTCCGATATCGTAGCGGCCGACGGCGCGGCGCTGCTCGGCCTCGTCTCCGGCCGCCCCGGGGAAGTGAAGACCGAACGCTTCGACGTCGATCTCAAGCGCCGACACGGCCAGTTCCTCCCCGTCCGCCTGCTGCACCGCGTGGCCTTTTCCAGCGCCGGGGCGCCGGGCGCCTCGCGCACCCTGGCGCTCAACCGCGCGCCCAGCGAAGACAAGGGCGAAGATCTGCGCGCCGCCGAGGTTCGCTTCGCGCGATTCTTCAATTCGACGCCGATGGCGATCGCCTCGGTCGATCCGCAAGGCGTGGTGCTGCGCGCCAACGGCGCCTTTGCGCGGCTCGCCCCGCTCGCTCTCAAGGCGGGCGCGGACGAAGGCCGCCCCTCGATCTATCGCGCCCTGGCCGAGCGCGATCACCCGCTCTTGCGCGAGGCGATCGCGGCGGCGGGCGAAGGCAAGGGCGACATCGCGCCCGTCGACATCGCCCTGGCGGGTGAAGGCGAACGCTCGGCGCGCTTCTTCGTCTCGGCCGCCGACCCCGAGGGCGACGAAGGCGCCAGCGCCTTCGTCTTCGCCCTCGACACCACCGAACTGCGGACGCTGCAGGAGAATTTCCTCCAGAGCCAGAAGATGCAGGCGATCGGCCAACTCGCCGGCGGCATCGCGCACGACTTCAACAACGTGCTGACCGCGATCATCGGCTATTCCGATCTATTGCTCGCCAACCATCGGCCGACCGATCCGTCCTTCCAGGACATCATGCAGATCAGGCAGAACGCCAACCGCGCCGCCGGTCTGGTGCGCCAGTTGCTCGCCTTCTCGCGCCGACAGACCTTGCGCCCTCAGACGCTGCAGCTCGGCGAAGTGTTGTCGGACTTGCAGATGCTGCTGCGACGGCTGGTCGGCGAGACGATCGAACTCGAAGTCGTGCACGGACGCGATCTGTGGTTGGTGAAGGCCGACCTCAATCAGTTCGAGCAAGTCATCGTCAACCTCGTCGTCAACGCTCGCGACGCGATGAGCGACGGCGGCCACATCGCGCTGCGCACGCGCAACGTCGCCGCAGCCGATTGCGCGGCCTTCAACGAGAAGGCGCTGCTGCCCAACGACTACGTGCTGATCGAAGTCGAGGACAACGGCCACGGGATTCCCGCCGAGGTGCGCGACAAGATTTTCGAGCCCTTCTTCACCACCAAGGAGGTCGGCAAGGGCACCGGCCTCGGCCTTTCCATGGTCTACGGCATCGTCAAGCAGACCGGCGGCTACGTCTTTTACGAAAGCGAGCAGGGCGTCGGCACGACGTTCCGCATTCTGCTGCCGCGCCACATCCCCGAGCCGGTCGCCGAGCCGACGAAGAAGGAAGCCGCCAAACCCGCCGCCGACCTCACGGGACACGGCGCGATCCTGCTGGTCGAGGACGAAGAGGCGGTCCGCTCCTTCGCCTCGCGGGCGCTCGCGTCGCGCGGTTACACAGTGATCGAGGCCGATACCGGCGCCGACGCGCTGCGCGCGGTCGAACGCGCGGGCGGCAAAATCGATCTGATCGTTTCCGACGTCATCATGCCCGAAATGGACGGTCCGACCATGCTGACCGAGCTGCGCCGGCGCGGGCTGAACGCGAAGGTGATTTTCGTCTCCGGCTACGCCGACGACGCCTTCGCCAAGAATCTGCCGGAGGGGCAGGAATTCCTCTTCCTGCCCAAGCCCTTCACGCTCAAGCAATTGGTGGAGACCGTCAAGAGCGCGATGAGCTGACCCCCGCTGCGAGCGAATCGCCCGGGGGCCCGGCGCGCCGAGAAGAAGGACGCCGGCGACGCCGCGCTCGCCCGCCCTCAATCCTGCGGCATCGCGAGCGGCGCCGCGGGGATCGCGGAAGCGATCGGGCCGGGGCCCGCGCCGTCGCGCTGGTAGATGTCGGGGCGGAACTGCACGATCCCGTCGGGCGTCGCCCAGGCAGTGATGTAGACCCAGTAGACGTTGACCGGCGCCGCCAACTTGACGTCGACGCGTTGGCCGGAGTTGATGGTCTGGTCGATCTGGTCGCGTCCCCAGCCGGGATTGTCCTTGAGCAGCCAGGCGACGTAGTCGCGAACGTCCTGCACGCGCACGCATCCCGAGGAGACGAAGCGGAAATCGTCGCCGAAGATGCCCTTCGACGGCGTGTCGTGCATGTAGACGCCGTAGGGGTTGGGGATGTTGATGCGCACCGAGCCGAGCGAGTTGATGTCCGCGCCGGTGTCCTGGCGGTACTTGTAGTTGGTCGCCTCGGTGGTGTTCCAGTCGATCGACTGGGGCGAGACCTCCTGCCCTTCCCGATTGAAGACGCGAATCTTCTCGTCGGTGAGATAGTTCGGATCGGCCTGCATCTTGGGGATCAGGTCCTTCTTGATCAACGAGGGCGGCACCGTCCAGAACGGATTGAAATTGATCTCCGTCGCCTTGGTCTGCATGATCGGCGACTGGCGGTCGATCTTGCCGACGCCGGCCACGTGATGCGAATAGACGACCCCGTTTTCGACCGTTTCGACGGCGGCGGCGGGAATGTTGACCATCACGAAGCGCGCCCCCAAATCGCCCGAGAACGCGCGCAGGCGCACGATGTTGGTCTCCAACTGCTGCAGGCGCGCTTCGGCGGAGACGTTCAGCTCGGCCAGGGTCTCGTCGTTGACGACGCCGGTCGGACCGAGGCCGTGGCGAACCTGGAAGCGCTTGACCGCCGCCTCGACGAACGAGTCGAAGGTGCGCCCCATCCCCGCCACCGGATCGAGATCGCCCGAGGCGATTAGGCGCTGCCGCAGAGCCTGCACCGCCCTGGACTTGCCGCCGATCTTCAGTTCGGCGTCGGCCGGCACCGGATTCCATCCGCCTCGCGCCACCAGGCTCTGATAGACTTGGATCGCCGCTTCCGTCGCCGCGACCGTGTCGGGCGAAAGCACCGGCGTGGTCTCGCGACCGACGGAAATCCGCTCGGAGGTTTCGTAGCTCTGGCGCCATTCGGCCTGATCGTCGTCCCCGGCCTGCTGGGCGCGGGCGCCAATACTCGCCAACGCCGCCCCGGCCAACGCGCCAACGGCGGCGCCGGAAAGAAAAGCGCGTCGATCGATCGACAAAGAACGAATTCCCTTCATGGAAAGGCCGAGCCTCATTCCTTAGAGAGCCAACGAGATGGCGCCCCGATCGTCGTCGTCCAGCGCCCGGCGCCAACGTAAGCGCGCGATTCCCTCGCGACGAGTCTGTTTTTGATGAAGATCGGTTCAGTCGGGCGAATTTATGGCCGCGCGCCCGCGGGCGCCGAGACGTGATCGAGGCGGATGCGAACGCCGGCGGCGCGCGCGAAAAGGGCGCCCCGAGGGGCGCCCTTGGATCGAGTGCGGATCGCCGGCGGCCGCGAACGCGACCGCGTCAGAGCCGGTACTTGATCTGATCGGTCCAGAAGCGCTCCAGGCGCGCCAGCGCCCGGTTCATGCGCGTGAAATCGTCCGCCATGACGCCGCCGATCTGCTCGACCGTCATTGCATGCTTTTCGTACAGGCCGCCGATGATTCGGTGAATCTCTTCGCCCTTTTCCGTCAGACTGATGCGCACCGAGCGACGGTCGATGCGCGAGCGGGCGTGATGGAGATAGCCCATCTCGACCAGCTTCTTGACGTTGTAGGAGACATTCGAGCCGAGGTAGTAACCGCGCGTGCGCAGTTCGCCCGCGGTCAATTCCTTGTCGCCGATGTTGAAGAGCAGCAGCGCCTGCACCGCATTGACGTCGGAGCGCCCGCGGCGGTCGAACTCGTCCTTGATCACGTCGAGGAGACGGCGGTGCAACCGCTCCACCATGGTCAGGGTTTCGAGATACGCTGGACGAACTCCAGCTATTCTTTCGCTGCGGGATGCGCTTTCTTCCGCTTTTGCAAGATTCGTCATGACACACTCGCCTGTTCGTCTGTCCCCGGCCGAGCTTATTATTCGGTCCGCTTATGACGCAGACTGTAACTCATGGCTATGAAGACGAGTTTAAGAGTCAAGATGAATCCAGAGTTTACTCAGTCTGGTAAACTTAAACTGAATCCAAACGACTATTGACTTTGGCGTAACGTTAACTCCGCGTCTCGCCGCCGCTCAAAACCGTTCCTGGCCGGCCCGCCAGCTCAACAGAAAATAGAGCGCCACCAACAGCGCGTTGAGCGCGACGCCGAGCGCGCCGGTCACCGCGCCGCGCGCGCCGAGCGCCGGAGAAACGCCCTCGATCACGGCGCACAGCAGCCACAGCACGCCCCCCCAGGGCGCCGCGAGCCAGAGGCCGACGGCGGCGAGCAGATCGACCGCGGCGAAGAACACGATCGAACTCTGCAACGGCAGCGGCAGCATGGCGAAGTCGCCGTAGCCGGGAAGAGCGCCGAGCACCAGGCTCCAGTTGAACAGCCCCTTGGCGACCCACACCCAGGCGAGCGTGCGCATGAACCAGACCAGACCGTCCGTCCAACTCAGTTGCGCCAACAACCCCAGCGCGCCACGGCGGCCGGGCGCCGCCTCCGCGGGCGCGTGGTCGATGATCTCGACCACGCCGTCGACGCCTTGGCGCATGACGGCCTTCATCGCGGCGGCTCCAGGCGGGTCAATTCGAGACCGCCGGGCGGCGCGAAGCCCGCGCCGGCGTCGGGGAAGCAGCGGACGCCGGCTTCGCGCGCCGCCGATCGGCGCGGCCGGCGCTCGACGCGCGCCCCCGGTTCGTCCGAGGCGAGGCCGGGCGCGGACGGGCTCGCCGTCATTCCAGCGGCGCGACGATCGCGTCGATCGCGCCGGCGACCTCGGCGATGCTGGCCATGCCGTCGACCAAGCGCAGCGCGCCCTTGGCGGCGTAGTGGGGCGTCACCGCCGCCGTGTCGCGCAAATAGGCCGCGAGGCGCGTCTTGAAAACCTCGGGATCGTCATCCTTGCGCACCGCTCGTCCGGCGGCTTTGGCCTCGGCGGCGCGATTGACGATGCGTGTGACCAGCTTCTCGGCGTCGGCCTTCAATTCGATCGCCGCGTCGATCTTAAGCCCCTTGCGCGCGAGCATCCGGTCGAGCGCGGCCGCCTGGGCCAGCGTGCGCGGAAAGCCGTCGAGGATGAAGCCCTTCTTGGCGTCCGGCTCGTCGATGCGGGCCTCGATGATGCCCTCGACGATTTCGTCGGAAACCAGGGCGCCCGATTCCATCACCGCCTTGGCCTTGCGGCCGATCGGCGTCCCCGCGGCGGCCGCCGCGCGCAGCATGTCGCCCGTCGAAAGCTGGGGAATGCCGTATTTCTCCACCAGTCGAGCCGCCTGCGTGCCCTTGCCCGCGCCGGGCGGCCCGAGCAGGATCAACCTCATCGCTTTCTCCCCCTCAGCTTGGCCTTGCGGATCAGGCCCTCGTATTGATGCGCCTGCAGGTGGCCGTGAATCTGCGCCACCGTGTCCATGGTGACGTTGACGACGATCAACAGCGACGTGCCGCCGAAATAGAGTTGGATCGAGGAATAGGAAGTCAGCAATTCCGGCAGGATGCAGATCAACGCGAGATACCCCGCGCCGAGCACGGTGACGCGGGTGAGCACGTAGTCGATATATTGCGCGGTGCGCTCGCCGGGTCGCACGCCGGGCACGAAGCCGCCGTGCTTCTTGAGGTTTTCGGCGGTGTCGGTCGGGTTGAACACAGTCGACGTATAGAAGAACGCAAAGAAAACGATCAGCGCGACGTAGAGGATGATGTAGACCGGGCCGCCGCGTCCCAGCAGCGTCGAAATGGTCGACAGCAGCCCCGAACTCGCCGACCCCTGCGCGAAATTGGCGGCGGTGGTCGGCAGCAGCAGCAGCGAGGAAGCGAAGATCGGCGGAATCACGCCCGACGTATTGAGTTTGAGCGGCAGGAACGAACTTTGCCCCTCGTACATCTTGTTGCCGACCTGGCGGCGCGGATAGGTGATGGGAACGCGGCGCTGCGCCCGTTCGATGAACACGATGAACCCGACGACGACGAACACCATCGCGATGACGGCGAGCACCAAGCCGGTCGAGATCGATCCCTGGCGGCCGAGTTCGAACAGTTGCACCGCCGCGACCGGCAGACGCGCGACGATGCCGGCGAAGATGATCAGCGACGACCCGTTGCCGACGCCGCGCGAAGTGATCTGCTCGCCGAGCCAGACCAGGAACATCGTGCCGCCGGTCAAGGTGACGACCGTCGAGAAACGGAACATCAGGCCGCCCTCGCTGACCACTCCCGTCCTTCCCTCGAGGCCGATCGCAATGCCGTAGGCCTGGAACACCGCCAGCACCACCGTCAGGTACCGGGTGTACTGATTGAGGACCTTGCGCCCCGCCTCGCCCTCCTTCTTGATCGCTTCCAGCGAGGGCACCACCGAACTGAGCAGCTGGATGATGATCGAGGCCGAGATGTAGGGCATGATGTTGAGCGCGAACACCGCCATGCGCTGGACCGCGCCGCCCGAGAACATGTTGAACATGTCGAGCACGCCCTGGCTGTGCCCGGTGAACGACTGCTCGAACGCCTTGGGGTCGATGAAGGGCAGCGGGATAAAGGTGCCGAGGCGGAAAATGACCAATGCGCCGAGCGTGAACCAGATGCGCTTCTGTAGTTCCTCCGCCTTGGAGAAGGCGGACCAGTTGATGTTCGCTACGAGCTGTTCGGCCGCCGATGCCATCGCTTTCGCGCTCCGCTGTTTCCCCGCGCATCCGCAGCGCGCGGCTCATAGACGCCATTCGAACGACCGCCGATGCGGCGGCGCTCCCATCATATGGCCCGGGCGTGATCGATTGCCACCCCTTAAAGCGGCCGCTCGTCGTTCACGGGCCCGCAGGCGCGGCCTTGTTGGCGAGCGTCTTCACGCTGCCGCCCGCCTTTTCGATCGCCGCGACGGCGCTCTTCGACGCGCCGTAGACCTCGAAATCGGCTTTAGCCTTGATCGCCCCGTTGCCGAGAATCTTCACCCCGTCGCGCGCGCGCGCCACCACTTTCGCTTCGACCAGCGCAGCGACGGTGATCGGCTTGCCCGCGTCGAGAACCCCGGCCTCGATCGCGGCCTGGATCCGGCCGAGATTGACTTCGTTGAGGTCGAGCTGCGAGGGCGGCGTGAAGCCGCGCTTAGGTAAGCGGCGATAAAGCGGCATCTGACCGCCTTCGAACCCCTTGATGCGCACGCCCGAGCGCGCGGTCTGGCCCTTGCCGCCGCGGCCCGCCTGCTTGCCCTTGCCCGAGCCGATGCCGCGACCGACGCGAATGCGCGACTTCGTCGCGCCCGCATTGTCCTTGATCTCGTTGAGTTTCATATTCGCGTCCTCACTGGCCGTCGACGACGCGCACGAGATGCGCGACCTTGGCGATCATGCCGCGGACGGCTGGCGTATCGACGAGGCTGGCGCGCCTGCCGATCCGGTCGAGGCCCAGCCCCCTGAGCGTTTCGCGCTGCGAGCGCGGACGCCCGATCGGGCTGCCGACCTGTTCGAGGGTGACTTTCTTCTCGGTGGTCATGTCAAGCCCTCGCGAATCACGAATCGACGGCGTCGGCTTCGACGCCCTGCCGGCGCGACTGCAACGTCGACACCTTGATGTTGCGGCGCTGGGCGACCGAGCGCGGGCTGTCCTCGCGGGACAGCGCGTCGAAGGTCGCCCGGATCATGTTGTAGGGGTTCGAGGAGCCCTGGCTCTTGGCGACGACGTCGTGCACGCCGAGCGATTCGAACACCGCGCGCATCGGACCGCCGGCGATAATGCCGGTGCCGGCGGGCGCGGCGCGCAGCACCACGCGCCCGGCGCCGTGGCGGCCGTTGACGTCGTGATGCAGCGTGCGGCCTTCGCGCAGCGGCACGCGCACGACGCCTTCCGTCGCCTTGCGGATCGCTTCGGGCACTTCGCGCGCCTTGCCGTGGCCGAAACCGACACGGCCCTTCTGGTCGCCGACGACGACGAGAGCGGCGAAACCGAAGCGGCGTCCGCCCTTCACCACCTTCGCCACGCGATTGATGTGGACGAGACGGTCGACGAACTCGCTGTCGCGTTCCTCCCGGCCATGCTCGCGGCCGCGGCCGCCTTCTCCTTCACGCGCCATATTCTTGTTCCGTCACTTGCGCGGCGCTTCGCTTGCGCGGCGCCGCTCGCTTGGGGGTTGAGACTAGAATTGGAGGCCGCCCTCGCGCGCGCCCTCGGCGAGCGCCTTGACGCGCCCGTGGTACATATAGCCGCCGCGATCGAAAACGACCCTGTCGACGCCCGCCTTCTTGGCGCGCTCGGCGATCTCCTTGCCGACGCGTTTGGCGGCCTCGATGTTGGCGCCGGTCTTCAAGCTCTCGCGGAAGGCCTTTTCCAGTGACGACGCGGCGGCCAGCGTCACCCCCTTCTCGTCGTCGATGATCTGCGCGGAGATCTGCTTGGACGAACGGAACACGCTGAGGCGCGGACGCCCGCCGCCATGCGCGGCGACCGCGCGGCGAACGCGCGCCTTGCGGCGATCGGTGGATACGTTGGACTTGGCCATGACGGCGCCTCTTACTTCTTCTTGCCTTCCTTGCGGAAGATGAACTCGTCGGCGTACTTGACGCCCTTGCCCTTGTAAGGCTCGGGGCC
>JBEKBD010000077.1:0-15030 GCA_050015575.1 Roseiarcus sp.
GCGAAGTCGCGGCGCTGACGGGATTGTCGGACGCGCCGCCGGCTTGGCGAATCATCCGGCAAGCCCACGCGACTTTTGCGGCGACCCCGCGCCAGGACGCGCTGAGGCCGAGTTGCGAGACGTCCTGGCGCAATCTCTTTCTCGCCGGCGCCTACGTCCAGAACGGGCTGCCCGACACGTTGGAAAGCGCGGTGCGCTCCGGCGCCCTCGCCGCCGAGCGGGCGCGGAAATGGCTCGAGGCGCAATGACGCGGCGAGGATCGAGTTGTTAGAGCGCGAGCGCCGTGAACTGTCCTCTCGTTATGGGAGCAGCACGGTGCACGAATCGACCTGGCCGCTGTCGAGGCCGGTTGTCAGCCATTTCTGCCGCATCGCCGACGATCCGTGGGTGAAGCTGTCGGGCACGGCGTAGCCGCGCGCCGCCGTTTGCAAGCGGTCGTCGCCGATCGCCGCCGCCGTCGCCAGCGCCTTTTCGACGTCGCCGGGGTCGAGGAGCTTCCATTTCTGATTGGCGTTGGCGGCCCACACGCCGGCCAGGCAGTCGGCCATCAGTTCGACCCGCACCGACAGCGCGTTGGCCTGCGTGCGGCTAACGCCCTGCTTGGCCGCGTCGACCTTGTCGAGAATTCCGAGCAGGTCCTGCACATGATGGCCGATTTCGTGGGCGATCACGTAGGCGTAGGCGAAGTCGACGCCGCCGCCGTACTTGGTCTGCATGTCGCGGAAGAACGACAGGTCGAGATAGACCTTTTTGTCGTTGGGGCAATAGAACGGCCCCATCGACGCCTGCGCCCCGCCGCATCCCGACGCGGTCGCGCCGTCGTAGAGCACCAGCTTCGCGTCGACGTAGGCGACGCCTTTCTGCGCCGGCAGCACTTGCGCCCAAACCGCCTCCGTCTCGCCCAGCACGTGCTCGACGAATGTCTTCATCGGGTCGTTGCGTCCGGCGGCGGGCTGGCCGACAGGGGCGATCGGCGTCTGGATCGCGCCGTTGGAGCCGCCGGTGAGAATCTCCGCCCCGCCAATGAGCAGGCGCGGATCGATGCCGGTGAAATAGCCGATCAAGGAGAGGACGACGATGGCGCCGAGGCCGAGGCCGCCCGAGCCGCCGCCAAACGGCGCGCCGCCCTCCGAGCCGCGACGATCCTCGACATTCACCGATACGGGGGTGTTTTCCCATTCCATGGCGGCTCTCCCGGCGGCGCTCGACGACGCCTCGACGAACGCGCGCTTCCTAGCAGAGGCGCGCCCGCGCGGGTAGAGGCGCTGCCGGTCGGCAGGTTACGGCTTTCTTAAGCGTTGCCCGCTAACTCTGGACGGGGCTCCCTCGCCGAGGCTCGCGCCGCCATGACACCCGTCTATTCCCTGGTCGTTCCCATCTACAACGAAGAAGCGGTTCTGCCGATGCTGCTCAGGCGGCTCGACGCTTTGCTCGACGCGCTCGAGGCGCCGGCCGAGGCGATCTTCGTCGACGACGGATCGCGCGACGCCAGCCCGATCGTCCTGGAGGCCAAGGCGCGCGCCGACCGGCGCTACCGCTTCGTCAAGCTGTCGCGCAATTTCGGCCACCAGATCGCCATCACCACTGGCATGGAACGCGCCGCAGGCGACGCGGTGATCGTCATGGACGCCGACCTGCAGGACCCGCCCGAGGTCGTGCTGGACATGATCGCCAAGTGGAAAGAGGGCTACCAGGTCGTCTACGCCGAGCGCCTGTCGCGCGAGGGCGAAAGCCGATTCAAGCGGGCCGCCGCCGGGCTCTTCTATCGCTTGCTCGGCACGCTCAGCGAAGTCGAAATTCCGCGCAACGTCGGCGATTTCCGCCTGGTCGACCGCAAGGCGCTCGACGCCTTCCTCGCCATGCCGGAGCGCGACCGCTTCGTGCGCGGCATGTTCGCCTGGATCGGCTTCCGCCAGACCGTGGCGCCGTTCCATCGTCCGCCGCGCGCGGCCGGCCAGACCAAATACTCGGTGACGAAGATGATGCGCCTGGCGGTCGACGGCGTCGTCTCGTTTTCCGACGCGCCGCTGCGCGTCGCCCTGTGGGCGGGACTGGCGATCTCGACCCTGGCGATCCTCTATGGCGTCTGGGTCATCGCGCAGTGGGCGATGAACGCCAATCTGGCGCGCGGCTGGAGTTCGATCATCGTGCTGATGGCCTTTCTTGGCGGCGCCAACATGCTGATGACGGGCGTCATGGGCGTCTACGTCGGGCGCATCTACGCCGAGGTCAAACGCCGCCCGCTCTACATCGTCGACAAAACCGTCGGCTTCGAGGCCGGCGCGGAAGCGCCCGCGGCCCGTCGGGAAGCCTATGCGGCGGGCGCGAAGCGCGGGTGACGGCCTCTCGCCGGCGCGCGGCCTCGCCATGCTCAGTATGAATGAACGGACAGCGCCGGCCATGTCCCTTTTCTCGCCCGCCGCCCGATTGCGCCAACGCCTGCCGGCTGCGGTTGGGCGCATGCCCGTCGCGATCGCGCTTGCGCTGGCGATCGGCGCGCTCGCCGTCGCGCTGCAGGCGCGCTTCGGCCTGCTCGGCGACGTCTCGTGGCTGATCACCGCCGACGAAAAGTGGCTCGACGGCGAGGTCCCCTACCGCGACTTCATCGAGATCAATCCGCCCGCTTCGCTTCTTCTCTACTGGCCCGCGATCGCCCTGGCGCGCCTCGTCGACGCCTCGCCGGAGTTCGCCGTCGCCGCCTTCGGCTTCCTCAGCATCGCCGCTGGGCTCGGCCTCAGCGCGGCGATTCTCAGCCGGGCGGGGCTGATCGGCCGAATCGGACCGCTAGGGTTCGGCGTCGCGCTCGTCGCGCTGGCGATTCTGCCGGGCCAATCCTTCTGCGAGCGCGATCAACTGGCCGCGGTCTACGGCCTGCCCTTTCTCGCGCTCGCCGCGGCGCGGGCCGCGCGCGCGCCGGTGGATTGGCGGCTGGCGATCGTCGCCGGGATCGGCGCCGGCGCGATGGCTGCGATCAAGCCGCCCTACGCCCTCGTCGCCGTCGCGCTGGCGCCGTATCTCGCCAGCCGGATCGGCGTCCGCGCGCTGTTCGGCGCGGTCGAGTTCACCGTGGCGGCGGCGGTCGGATTGGCCTACGTGGCGCTGGTTGCGTCGGCTTTCCCGCATTATGTCGCCGACATCCTGCCGCTCGGCCTTGCGGTCTACGAACCGAATCGCGAATCCTTCGCCGAACTGCTGAGCGAACCCGGCGTTCTCTTGACGCTTCTGCTCGGCGCGGGGCTCGTTCAGATCGCGGCGCGCCGCCTCGGAGAGCCGAGGATCGCGGTCCCCGCGCTCGCCGCCCTCGGCGCGCTCGCCGCCGCCTTCGTGCAAGGCAAGGGCTGGCTCTATCAGACTTATCCCGCGCTGGCGTTCATGATCCTGGCCGCCGGCTTGGCGCTCGAGCTTTCCCCGCCCGCCCCGCGCCGGATCGCGATCGGCGCCTTCGCCGGCGTCGCGGCGGCGCTGCTGCTGCTATGGCTCGGCCGATGGCCGCTGCCGATCGCCTTCGCCGCGGCGGCCGGCGCGGGCGCGCTTGGCGCCGCCCTCGAACCGACCGGCCAGCCGCGCGAGTGGAAGACGCCGCTCGCCCAAATGGCCGTCGCCGCCGCAATGGGCGTCGCCTGCGGCCTGTTCGCGATGAACGGCGTCCGCACGCCGGCTCTCGCCCGCGCGCTCGCGAGCCTGGGGCCGCATCCGACCGTCGTGGCGATTTCCGAAAGCCTCGCCTTCGGCCACCCGATGACGCGCGCGGTCGGGGGCGTCTGGGTCCAAAGGGTTCCGAGCCTGTGGATCGCCTCCGCCGTTCGCCGCCTCATCGACGAGCATCCCGGCGACGAAGCGCTCGCCCGGCGCTTGGCCCCCTATATCGACCGCGATCGCCAGATGCTGGTCGAGGACATCGAAAGAGGCCGACCCGACGCGATCCTGGTCGGCAGGCTCGACACGCGGTTTCACCATTGGGCGTGGAGCGATCCGGCGATCACGGCGGCGCGCGCCGATTACCGGTTCTTCGCCGCCGAGCCCGGTCGCGACTTCCCGGCGGAACTATGGGTGCGCAAGGACTTGATCGAGCGGCGGGCGAGCGTCCCCCGCGACGGTGAATACGGCGCGGCGGCCAAGCCCCCGTGAAGCGCGTCCAGCCCGGCGCATGGACGCAGCGGCCAAGACCTCGTATGGATTCGTCGATCGAATCGCGCCGCCCGGCGCGGGAATCGGAATGACCAAGCGAATTCGCGGCGGCGCCTGGCCGCTGAAAAGGCGCAGGGGATGCTGACCAACAAGGGCAAGTACGGGTTGAAGGCGATGGTTCATCTGGCGGGCATGCCGCCGGGACAACCCGCGCTGGTCGCCGACATCGCCGCGGCCAACTCGATCCCGAAGAAATTCCTCGACGCCATTCTCGGCGAATTGCGCACCGCCGGCTTCGTTCACTCCAAGAAGGGCCGCGGCGGCGGCTACGTCCTCGCCAAGAGCCCTTACGAGATCATGGTCGGCCAGATCGTTCGCGCGCTCGATGGCCCGCTCGCGCCGATCGCCTGCGCCAGCCGCAAATTCTATCGCCGCTGCGACGATTGTCCGGCGGAAGTCCAATGCAGCGTGCGTCTCATGATGGTCGAAGCGCGCGACGCGATCGCCCAGGTGCTCGACAACCGCTCGCTGGCGGCGATGCGGGCGCTGGCCGAGATGGACGAGGAAGAGCCGACGTATCATATTTGAGGGGTGGGCGGCCGGATCGAGCGCGCGCCGACATAGCTGAACACGAACAGTCCAGTGATGATCGCCTGCGCGATCCACACCGGGATCGTCGTCGCGGTCGGCAGAAATCCTGCGAGGACCGCGACGATCTCGTTCAGCGCCAAGCCGAGCACGACGGGGAGCACCGTAATTAGCAGGACACCTTTGCGTTCCAGCGGCTTGCGATCGGCCCAGAGCAGCAGCGCGGTCCAGCCGAGCATGAGCGAGGCGCCCATCCCCATCGCGAATCGCCACTCGAGGCCAGGGTGGAAATCCTTAAGGCCGTTGGTCGCCGCGAACAGGTCGGGCGAGAGCATCGAAAGAGCGGCAAGAGCGTCGAGAATCGCTCCGGCCCAATAGCTGATTCGAAGCCAGCGAACGGCGTTGTTCGACTTCATCGCGGGGCACTCGTCGACACGCTCAGTGCCGATTCCATGGTTCGCTGCCATCCGACCTGAATGTCAAGCCGAGGGGTCGCCTGAGCGCTGCGCCGTACCATTATGTCTATGGACACGATAGAATTAGAGTGCTAACAAATTATGGCGGCCGTGTGTCGCGAGTGTGACGATCGCCGCCTTTGCTCGACAAAGGCGGCGGCCGTGGCAGGGCTGGAAGCGCAGGGGCGAACCGCCGCCTCGGAGGCGAGATCGAGCGAGTGGCGCCGGCGACGACGCACGATGCCGGGTCGCAGGAGGCCATTCGGCCCGCAACAGCGGTTGGGGTTGTGGAAACGGATCGGCGCGTCAGGCGCGGCCAAAACGAACGGGGACTCGTTATGAGAAGTTTGAATGCGATCGTATGGAGTTGCGCAGCCGCGCTCGTGGTCGGCGCCGCCCAGGCGGCCGACCTGCCGACCACGAAGGCCCCGCCGGCGCCGCCGGCG
The DNA here is from genome assembly GCA_050015575.1 of Roseiarcus sp. Taxonomy (GTDB): domain Bacteria; phylum Pseudomonadota; class Alphaproteobacteria; order Rhizobiales; family Beijerinckiaceae; genus Roseiarcus. The sequence goes on from JBEKBD010000077.1 coordinate 5,618, forward strand.
ACGAACTGCTACGCCAGCTTCTATAGCTGGCTCGACTCGACCGCCGCCGACTGCCCGCTGACCTTCTCGGGCATTACGGTGTACGGCCAGATCGACGTCGGTGGCGGCTACGAGACGCACGCCACGGCGTTCAACAAGGATTACAGCAACGGCGTGTCGGAGCTGGTCAACAAGAACAGCGGCAACGCGGCATGGCAGGCGGTGCCGAACGGCCTCAGCCAGTCCAACGTCGGCGTCAAGATCAAGGAAGCGATCGTCCCCGACTGGTTCCTCGTCGGCGACGCCGACTTCGGCTTCGACCCCTACTCGTTGCAAGCGGCGAATGGGCCGAAGTCGCTGTTGGACAACTACAACGTCAACAACATGCTGAACCAGACCGCCAACGGCGATTCGAGCCGCGCCGGTCAGTGGGACAACACCCGCGCTTACATCGGCGTCAGCAACCCGACCTTCGGCACGCTGACCTGGGGTCGCCAATATTCGTTCTCCAACGATATTTCGTCGACCTATGATCCGTTTGGCGGCGCCTACGCGTTCTCGCTGATCGGCACCTCCGGCACGGTGGAGCAGGGCACCGGCGACACCGAAACGGCGCGTTACAACGATTCGGTCAAGTACCAGGTCGCCTACAATGGCTTCCGCGCCGGCGGCATCGTCCAAATCGGCGGCTGGGAGCAGGGCAACGGCGCCAGGGCGGCCTATCAGGCCGACATCGGCGGTGACTGGGGCGGCTTCTCGGTCGACGCGGTCTACGCCTACGACAAGGATGCGGTGAAGCTTTCCACCTTCCCCCCCTCCGGCCTGCCGACCGACGCCACGGCTCTGAAAGCGACCCTCGCCGACGTCAACGCCGGCGTCATTGCCGCCAAGTACAAGTGGGACAAGTGGACGTTCTACGGCGGCTACGAATACGCGGTCCTGTCGACCCCGAGCGACTTGGCCAGCATCTTCGGCCCGAAAGCCAACAATCTTGTCGCGCCGCCACCGAGCGGGTCGGCTAACGGCGATTACTACACCTTGAACGGCTATACCGCGATCATTGCGCCCAATGCCTACGTCAAACCAGACGATCAGCAAGTTGTGTGGCTCGGCGCGAAATACGCCATCCTGAGCAACCTCGACGCGGCGGTGGGCTACTATTACGAGTGGCAGAACAATTATACGGTTGTTAGTGCCGTGAACGTTCCTGCGGATCAAGGTTATACGTCGACCGCTTGCGGACTCAGCACTGCTAACACCGCAAACGGCGGCGGCCCAGCCACTGCGAACGCCAACCACTCGAGCTGCGCCGGGCATCAAGAGGCGATCTCCGGCATGCTCGACTGGCGCCCGGTCAAGCGCGTCGACATCTACGCCGGCGTGATGTATTCGGATGTCACCGGCGGCTTCGCTAACATGAGCAATTCCAAGTACTACGCCATCGCCCACGACAACAACACCGCCTTCACCGGCGGCGTGCGCGTCGCCTTCTGATCGACGCTTCCGTCGATCTTCGCGCTTGTTCATGCCCCGGGCCGCGCGCCCGGGGTTTTCTTGCCCTCAAGCCCGCGGGCGCGGGCGAAGCGAGGCGGATCGCCGACGCGCATCGCGCGCAAGTTTGCCCGAGATCAAAGACCGGGCCGCGCTTTCGGCCAAGATTGGGCCGACATCTCCGGCGCGGCGCGGCGCCTCGACGCCCGATGGCGTTGACGGCGGCAGGACGACGGCTACAATCGGTCGGGGCGCAGTTCGACGACCCCCTCGCGGCCGGCTTTGCCGGCGCGAGCGCGGGGTCCGACGCGACGAGAAGCGCCCATGGGCGCCTCCGCCAAGCGGCCGAGGGCGGGGCCGGACGAACGACGCTCGGCTTACGCGATCATCGCGCGGACCGAGTGGAATTCTCACCCGGGGGGCCGTTCCTCGCCGCGTTCGGCGGGGCGTCGCGCGGCGACGGCGAGGCGGCTCGCGAGCCTCGTCGAGCCTTGCGTCGTCTTCGAAGTCGTGCTGAAGGAGCCGGCCGGTGCATGAAATGGCGCTGACCGAGAGCATCGTCGAGATCGCTCTCGAAGAAGCGCGCAAACAGGGCGCGCGAAAGGTGATGCGAGTGTCCCTCGATATCGGCGCGCTGAGCAGCGTCGAGCCCGAGGCGCTCGAATTCTGCTTTTCGGCGGTCGCCTCCGGCACCGTCGCCGAGGGCGCCAAGCTGGAAATCGAGCGCGTCGCCGGCGCCGGCTGGTGCCTCGATTGCGAACAAAGCGTGCCGCTCGCCGAACGTTTCGGCGCCTGCCCGCGGTGCGGCGGATATCGCGTGCGGATGACGGCCGGAGGCGAATTGAAGATTCGCGAGATGGAGATCGACTGATGTGCAGCGTATGCGGATGCGGCGAAGCGACGATCGCCCTCGACAAGGATAAGGCCGGCGCCGCGCCCGCGCATGCGCACGGCCCGCACGACCATTCCCACGATCACGACCATCCCCACGATCATGATCATGAGCACGGCCACGACCACGATCATCATCGCCATCGCGAAAACGGCGCAGTCGATTACGGCGGGGGACTCGCCGGCGCGCATGTCCCCGGCCTGAGCCAGGAACGCATCGTCCGCATCGAGCGCGACATTCTCTCCAAGAACGACGCCTACGCGCGCGACAATCGCCGCTTTCTGGCCGAGCGCGGCGTGTTCGCGCTCAACTTCGTCTCCAGCCCCGGCTCGGGCAAGACCTGCCTGCTGGTCAAGGCGATCGACGCGCTGAAAGAGCGGATGCCGGTCACGGTGATCGAAGGCGATCAGCAGACCTCCAACGACGCCGAGCGCATCCGCGCCACGGGGGCTTCCGCCGTCCAGATCAACACCGGCAAAGGCTGCCATCTCGACGCCCACATGGTCGGCCACGCCCTGGAGACGCTCGCCCCGCCGCCGGGCTCGGCGCTGTTCATCGAGAACGTCGGCAACCTCGTCTGCCCCGCCGCATTCGACCTCGGCGAAGCGCACAAGGTGGTGGTGCTGTCGGTGACCGAAGGCGAGGACAAGCCGCTCAAATATCCGGATATGTTCGCCGCGGCCGATCTGCTGCTGCTCAACAAGTCCGATCTTCTGCCGCACCTCGATTTCGACGTCGGCGCATGCCTCGCCAACGCGCTACGCGTCAACCCGCGGCTGCAGACGCTGATCGTCTCGGCCAAGACCGGCGAAGGCGTCGCCGCTTTCGTCGCCTGGATCGAAGCCTCCGCCGCGCGCCGCGCGGTCGACATGGCGAAAGGATAGAGATGTCGGCGCCCCGCCCGCTCGACGCGCGCGCCGACCGACGCTTGCGCTTGCGCGTGCGCGGCGCGGTGCAGGGCGTAGGATTCCGCCCCTTCGCCTACAGCCTCGCGTCGCGCCTCGCGCTCTCGGGCTTCGTGCGCAACGACGCCGAGGGCGTGCTGATCGAAGTGGAGGGCGCCGGCGCCGAGCAGTTTCTCCATGCACTTCGCCTCGCGCCGCCGCCGCTCGCGCGCATCGACTCGATCGACGTCGCCGATCTGCCGCTCGCCGGCGGCGACGCCTTCGCCATTCGAGCCACCGCCGGCGGGCCGACGACGACGCGCATCGGCGCCGACGCCGCGATCTGCGAGGCGTGTCTCTCCGAGTTGTTCGACCCGGCAAGCCGCTTCTATCGCTATCCCCTCATCAACTGCACCCATTGCGGGCCGCGCTACACCCTGACGCGCGCGCTGCCCTACGATCGCGCGCAGACCTCGATGGCGCCGTTTCCGATGTGCTCGGAGTGCGCGCGCGACTACGCCGATCCCGCCAATCGCCGCTTTCACGCCGAGCCGATCGCTTGCCCGCGCTGCGGGCCCAAGCTCAACGTCGAGATCGAGCAAATCGCCGACTGCATTCGCGACGGCGGAATCGTGGCGCTCAAGGGGCTCGGCGGCTTCCACCTCGTCTGCGACGCGCGCAACGAGACGACAGCGGCGGAATTGCGCCGCCGCAAAGCGCGCGAAGCCAAACCCTTCGCCGTGATGGTCGCCAATGCGGCGAGCGCGGCGCTGCTTGCCGAATTGAGTGAAGCCGAGATCGCGCTTCTCGAGTCGCGCGCGCGGCCGATCGTCCTCGTCAAGAGCCGCGGCGTCCTGGCGCCCAGCGTCGCTCCCCATTTGCGCGACGTCGGCCTCATGCTCGCCTATACGCCGCTGCATTGGCTGACATTGCACGCGCTGGCCGGCGCGCCGGCGTTCGCCGGCTGGCGCCATGCGCCCAACGAAATCGCGCTCATCGCCACCAGCGCCAATCTCGGCGGCGAACCGCTGGTCGCCGACGATGAGGACGCGCGCCGGCGCTTAGGGCCGATCGCCGATCTCGTGGTCACGCACGGGCGCGCCATCGTGGCGCGCGCCGACGATTCGGTGATGCGCGTGCTCGACGGCGCGCCCGCCTATCTGCGCCGCGCCCGCGGCTTCGTTCCCGAGCCGATCGACCTCGGCGTCGACGGACCGAGCGTGCTCGCCGCCGGCGCCGACCTGAAAAACACCGTGACGCTGACGCGCGGGCGCGAAGCGTTCGTGTCGCCGCATATCGGCGATCTCGACGACCGCGAGACCCTCCGCTTCCGCAACGAAGCGATCGCGCATCTGCGGTCGATCCTGGCGATCGAACCGGAATTCGCGGCCTGCGACCTGCATCCCGATTTTCAGTCGACGCGCTCGGCGGAATGCGCGGGGCTGCCATGCGCGCGCGTGCAGCATCACCTCGCCCATGTTGCGGCGGTCGCGGCCGAACACGGCTTGAGCGGGCCGGTCCTCGGCGTCGCGCTCGACGGCCAGGGCTACGGGACGGACGGGACGCCTTGGGGCGGCGAACTGATCCTTCTCGACGGCGCGCGCTGGGAGCGCGTCGGCTGGCTCGAACCGCTGGCGCTGCCGGGCGGCGACCGCGCCGCGCGCGAGCCGTGGCGCGTGGGGGTGGCGATGCTCGACCGGCTTGGTCGGCTCGACGCGACGAGGCGCTTCTTTCCCGATGCGCCAAACGCCGTTCGGCTGGCGCAGGCGTTCGCACGCGGCGCGCGTTTTCCCATGACCACCAGCCTCGGCCGGCTGTTCGACGCGGCGGCGGCGCTCGCCGGCGTCCGCCTCGAGCAGCGCTACGAGGGCCAGGCGGCGATGGAGTTGGAGGCGTTGGTCGAGACGCCGCGCTCGGGCGAAGGATTGTGGCGGATCGAGGCGGAGCGGCTCGACATGGCGCCGCTGATGGCGGCGATCGTCGAATCGCGCCTCGTCGGCCGCGAGGCGGCGGAGCTGTTTCACGGCGCGCTGATCGCCGCGCTCGGCCAATGGATCGCCGCCGCGGCCGCGGCGCGCGGGCTGACGCAGGTCGCGCTCGGCGGCGGCTGTCTGATGAACAAGGTTCTCGCCGACGGCCTCGGCGGGGCCTTGCGCGCAAGGGGCCTGAGGCCCTATGTGCCTCGTGCGGTCCCCGCCAACGACGGCGGCGTTTCGCTCGGACAAGCGGCGTTCGCCCTGGCGAAATTCCGCGCCGGCGCTTCATTCGAGGAGGAATAGCCCATGTGCCTCGCCATTCCCGTCCAGGTGAGCGAAATCCTACCCGACGAGATGGCCAAGGTCAGCCTCGATGGCGTCGTCAAGATCGTCTCCACCGCGCTGGTCGAGGACCTGAAAGCGGGCGACTACGTCGTGCTGCACGTCGGCTACGCGCTCGCCAAGATCGATCCGGAAGAGGCCGAGCGCACACTCGAAATGCTGGCGTCCGCGGGAGCGTTCGCGTGAGCGCGGCGTCCACTTGTCGACCGGAGGGAGCGCCGCGATGAAATACGTCGACGAATATCGCGACGGCAGGCTCGCCCAGCAAATCGCCGCGACGATCGCGCGCGAGGCCGAGCCGAAGCGCGTCTATCATCTCATGGAGTTTTGCGGCGGCCACACGCATGCGATCTCGCGCTATGGGCTCGAGGACCTGCTGCCCGACAACGTGCGCATGATCCACGGGCCGGGCTGTCCGGTCTGCGTTCTGCCGATGGCGCGCATCGACATGGCCATTCGCTGCGCGGGCGACCCCAAAGTGACGTTGTGCGCTTATGGCGACTTGATGCGCGTGCCGGGATCGGGCGCGTCGAGCCTCCTCAAGGCCAAGGCGGAAGGCGCCGACATCCGCATGGTCTATTCGACGCTCGACGCGATCCGCATCGCCGAAAACGCGCCCGACCGCGAGGTCGTGTTCTTGGCCGTCGGCTTCGAGACCACCACGCCGCCGACCGCGCTCGCCATTCGCGCCGCGGAGAAGAAGCGGCTGACCAATTTCTCGATTCTCTGCAATCACGTGATGACGCCGCCGGCGATGCGCGCGATCCTCGAGAGCGCCGACGGCAGCGAAGCGGACGCGGTGCAGGTGGAAGGGTTCGTCGGCCCGGCGCACGTCAGCACCGTCATCGGCACTGAGCCCTATCGCGTCTTCGCCGAGCGTTTCGGCAAGCCGGTGGTCATCGCCGGCTTCGAGCCGCTCGACGTCGCGCAGGCGATTTTGATGCTGGTGCGCCAGATCAACGATGGCCGCAGCGAGGTCGAGAACCAGTACATCCGCGCGGTGACGCAGAGCGGCAACCTCAAGGCGCAGGCCGAGATGGCGGCGATTTTCGAAACGCGCGAGACGTTCGAATGGCGGGGCCTCGGCTGGCTCCCCGACAGCGCGTTGCGCCTGAAGCCCGCCTACGCGCTCTACGATGCGGAAAAACGCTTCGGCCTCGTCGATATCCCGGCGCGCGACAACCCCGCCTGCGAATGCGGCGCGATCCTGCGCGGCGCCAAGAAGCCGCAGGACTGCAAGCTGTTCGGCACGGCCTGCACGCCCGATACGCCGATGGGCTCGTGCATGGTGTCGCCCGAGGGCGCCTGTTCGGCCCACTGGACCTACGGGCGCTTCCGCGAGGCGGCGAATGCCGCGCTGCGGCCACGCAAGGTCGCGTGAGCGTGCAGCAGCCGATCCGCCGCAAGCTCGACGTGAAGAACGGCCGCGTCGATCTTTCCCACGGCGCCGGCGGGCGCGCGATGGGGCAATTGATCGAGGACGTTTTTCACGCCGCTTTCGACAATGACTGGCTGCGTGCGGGCAACGACCAATCCGTTTTCGACCCTCCCGCCGGGCGCCTGGTGATGACCACCGACGCGTATGTCGTCACGCCGATCTTCTTCCCCGGCGGCGACATCGGTTCGCTCGCCGTCCACGGCACGATCAACGACGTCGCGATGGCGGGCGCGCGGCCGCTCTATCTCGCCGCGAGCTTCATCATCGAAGAGGGGTTCCCGCTCGCCGATTTGCAGCGCATCGCGACGAGCATGGGCGAGGCCTCGCGCGCGGCGGGCGTGCCGATCATTACCGGCGACACCAAGGTGGTCGAGCGCGGCAAGGCCGATGGGGTGTTCATCTCGACGACCGGCGTCGGCTTGGCGCCGCCGGGCCTCGATCTGTCCAGCGACGCGACGCGGCCCGGCGATCGGGTCGCGCTGTCGGGCACGATCGGCGACCACGGAGTCGCGGTGATGTCGAAGCGCGAGAACCTCGAATTCGAGACGCAGATTCTCTCCGATTCGGCGGCGCTGCACGGCCTGGCGGCGGCGATCATGGCGGCGGGCGGCGCCGGCGTGCGCGTCATGCGCGATCCCACCCGCGGCGGGCTCGCGGCGACGCTCAACGAACTCGCGCAACGCTCCGGCGTCGGCTTCGAGATCGAGGAGGAGGCGATTCCGGTGCGGCGCGAAGTCGCCGCGGCGTGCGAACTCCTCGGGCTCGATCCGCTCAACGTCGCCAACGAGGGCAAACTGGTCGCGGTGCTCGCGCCGGAAGTCGCCGACGCGGTTCTCGCGGCGATGAAGGCCGATCCGCTCGGCCGCGAGGCGGCGCTGATCGGCCGCGCGGTCGCCGACGACAATCGCTTCGTGCAGATGCGCACCGCCTTCGGCGGCGGCCGCATCGTCGACTGGCTGTCGGGCGAGCAACTGCCTCGGATTTGCTGAGGGAAACGCGCGCCCTTCCCCCCTTGCGGGGAAAGGGGGCTTGCCGGCCTCAATGCAGCTGAATCGAGGCGTCGGCGCTGCGGGCGAGCTCCATCTGGGAAATCGCCACCAGGATTTCGGCGCGCGACTTGAGGTCGGCCGCCTCGAGCAGCGCCTGCTTCTCCTTGGCGCCGTAAGGGCTGAGCATCGCCAAGCCGTTGACCAGGGTTTCGTTGGAGGCCTTGTCGATGTCGTCCCAATCGATCTTGAGCTTGTTGGCGTCGGCGAACGCGCGCAAGGCCTCGACGAGGCCGTCGCGATCGACCGCGCTTTCGCCCGCGCCCTCGTCAAAATCGTCGGCGAAATCGGAAAAATCGGCGCGCACCAGCCGATAGGGCGTCGTCGTCGTCTGTTCCATGGCGACGCGGAAGCGCGCCACGCCCATCAGGGTGAGGAAGCAGCGGTCGTCGCCGATTTCCGCGTATTGCACGATCCGCCCGGCGCAGCCGATGGGGTAGAGTTCGGGCGCCGGCTCCTCGGCTCCTTCGTCGCCGCTCGGCTGGATGATGCCGATCAGCCGCTCGCCCGCGAGGGCGTCGTCGAGCATGGCGAGATAGCGCGGCTCGAATATGGTGAGCTGGATCGGCCGGCGCGGCAGCAGCAGCGCGCCCGCCAGCGGGAACACCGGCAGCACGAGCGGCATTTCCTTCGGTTGGCGATAAGTCCGGTTGAGCTTCATCGATTTCGACTCGAACGCGGCGCGGCCCACGGCGCCGATCAGAACAGGATCGCCGACAATTTGCGCCGCGCCGCGACGGCCGCCGGGTCCATCAGGCCCCATGCCTCGAAGAACTGCAGCAGCTGCTTGCGCGCCGCGTCGTCGTTCCATTGGCGGTCGCGCTTGATGATCGCCAACAGGCAGTCGGCGGCTTCGTCGCGCTTTCCCTTAGCGCTGAGCGCGAGGGCGAGGTCGAAACGGGCCTGATGATCGTCGGGATTGGCCGCCACGGCCTTTTCCAGCGGTGCGAGGTCGCCGACCGCGGCGGCCTGCTCGGCGACGCGCACCGCGGCCCAGGCCGCGGCGAGCGCCGGGTCTTGATCCTTGCCGGCCGGCGGCGGCGCGGCCATCGAAAGCACCGCCTTGGCCTGATCGAGATCGCCGGCGTCGACGTGCAGCTTGGCGAGTCCGGCGATGGCCTTCGGGTTGGCCTCGTCCTCGGTGAGCACCCGCGCATAGAGCGCCGCCGCGGCCGCCGCGTCGCCCTGGGCGGTCGCCGCGTCGGCCTGCGCGAGCAACTCGGCCGCTTCGGCGCCGAGCGGCCCGACCAGGCGTTCGATGAAGCCGCGCACCTGGCTCTCGGGCAGCGCCCCCATGAAACCGTCGACCGGCTGGCCCTTGTCGAAGGCGATCACCGCGGGAATCGATTGGATGCCGAGCTGGCC
>JBEKBD010000078.1:0-14605 GCA_050015575.1 Roseiarcus sp.
GACGCGGTCGTCGGCGCCGACGGTGGCGACGCGCAGCCCAGCCTGATCGAAGATGAGCGCGCTGACCGGAATGCGAAACGATCCGGCGCCGCCGACGAGATCGACGTGCACGTTGGCGTAGCCGCCCGGCATCAATTGGCCGTCGGCATTGTCCACCATCAGCTGCATATGGGTCGTGCCGGTGGCGACGTCGACCGCGCGCGAAGCGGCTTCGACGACGGCAGGGAAGGCGCGACCGGGATAAGCAGGCGATGTGACGGTCGCCTTGTCGCCGATGCGGATCTCAGGCGCGTAGGTCTCGGGAACGCTGATCGAAACGCGCAGCTTGTGCACGTCCGATATGACGAACATCGCCAGCCCAGCGCTCGAGCCGGCGCTGATCAGCGCGCCGACGTCGGTGTTGCGCTCGGTGACGACGCCGTCGAACGGCGCCGCGACCGTCTTGTAGCCCGCCAGCGCCTCGAGACGCTCGACGTTGGCCTCGCTCGAATGGACCGCCGCTTGCTTGTTGGCGAGGTCGGCCGCGCGCTGATCGACCTCCTGCTGGGAAACGGCGGCTGAAGTCAGCAGCGTGCGCCCACGCGACAGCGTGACCTCGGAAAGCTTGGCGCTGGCTTCGGCGCTGGTCAGATCGGCGCGCGCCTGCAGCAATTGCTGGTCGAGGTCCGGCGCGTCGATCTCGGCGAGCGTCTGCCCCGCCTTGACCGCGTCGCCGATGTCGACCTTCCAGTCCTTCACGTAGCCGCTGACCCGGGCATAGATCGGCGCGCGCAGATTGGCCTCTAACCGGCCGGGCCAATTGAGGCTCGCCACGCCGGGCTTGGCGTTCAGCGCGACGGTCGCCACCGTCGGGATCGCCTGGGCTTCGGTCCAGTCCTGCAACTTCGCGCTGCTCTTGTCGCGTTCGACAATGCCGCTGACGACGAGGATCACGGCGCCGACGGCGGCGATGACGCCGGCGAGGGCGAGCCTGCGCTTGAAGCCGCGCCGGGCAGGGAGATCAGACATGGGCCGAGGACTCCGACGGCTCTGAATGCGTATCTGGGACCCGCTTGTGCGCCAGACTGAAGACGACGGGAACAAAAATCAACGTGGCGATCGTCGCGAAAATAAGGCCGCCGACGACGGCGCGGCCCAACGGGGCGTTCTGCTCGCCGCCTTCGCCGAGCCCCAGCGCCATCGGCGCCATGCCGATGATCATCGCCAAGGCGGTCATCACCACCGGCCGGAAACGCATGAAGCCGGCTTCGAGCGCCGCGGCGACGGGGTCGCCGTGCACGGCGTAACGTTCGCGCGCGAAACTGATGACGAGCACGCTGTTGGCCGTGGCGACGCCCATGCACATGATCGCGCCGGTCAAGGCGGGCACCGATATCGTGGTTTGGCTGACGAACAGCATCCAGACAATTCCCGCCAGACCGGCCGGCAGCGCCGTGACGATGACGAAAGGATCGGCCCAGGACTGGAAGTTGATGACGATGAGCAGGTAAATCAATACGATGGCCGCGAGCAAGCCCAACAGCAAGCCGGAAAAGGCGGCGTTCATCGTCTGGACCTGTCCCAGCATCGCAACGGTCGCGCCCTTGGGGACGCTCGCCGCGGTTTCCTGAAGGAGCTCGCCGATGGCGTCGGCGACCGCGCCGAGATCGCGCCCTTGCGGCGTCGCGAAGATCTGCACGATCGGCACGATGTTGTATTGGGAAACGACCGCATTGCCCACCGTTCGCGTGATTGTGGCGAGCCCGCCGAGAATCGGCAAAGTCGCGGCGCCGGCGGCCGAGATCGGGATCGTCTGCAACGCGCTCAAGGTGTCGAGCTGGTATTGCGGCGTCTGCATGACGATCGAATAGGAGACGCCGCTCTTGGGATCGAGCCAATAGGTCGGAGACACCTGACCGCTGCCGGCGAGATTGACGACCAAGCTGTTGGTGACGTCGCGCTCGGTCAGGCCGACATATTGGGCGCGCGTGCGATCGACGTCGACGTTCAGGGTCGGGTTGGCGGGGGATTGCTGAATGCGCGCGTCGGCGACGCCGGGAATATGGCGCAGCCGCCGCAGCAGCAGATTGGCGTATTCGAAATTGGCGGCGAGGTCCGCGCCGGATATTTGCACGTCGATCGGCGCCGGGGCGCCGAAATTGAGGATTTGGCTGATGATGTCGGCCGGTAGAAAGCCGAATACGACGCCGGGGAACCGGCGCGGCAACTCTTCGCGCAAGGCGCGGACATAGTCCGCGGTCGGACGATGATCCTCGGCGAGCTTGATCTGAATGTCGCCGTCCCCCGGCCCGATGACGCCGGTGCTGCTGTAAGTCAGATTGATGCCGCTGATCGGCATGCCGACGTTGTCGACCAGCGCCGACAGTTCCGTCGGCGGAATGACCGCGCGGATCGCATTCTCGATCACCGCGAACTGCTTGGCGCTTTCCTCGACGCGCGTGCCGACGCGAAGGCGGACGTGCATGAGGATCTGGCCGGTGTCGACGGAGGGAAAGAAGTTCCGACCGAGATAGGGCGTCAGCAAGAAGGACGCGCCGACGAAGGTCAGAAAGCCGGCGATGAAGACCGCCCGGCGACCCATCGCCAACTCGAGAACGCCGCGGTAGCCCGCGCGGATATGGTCGAAGCCGGCTTCGAAGGCCTGTTGGATGCGCACCGCGGGGTTGCGCGAGGCAAGGCGGGCGCCGTCTTCCAAGTGGGGCGGATGCGGCCTGAGCAGATAATTGGCCATCGTCGGCACCAGCGTGCGCGACAGCAGGAAGGAGCAGATCATCGCGAACATCACCGCTTCGGCCATCGGCACGAAGAGAAAGCGCGCGACGCCGTTGAGCAAGAACATCGGCACGAAGACGATGCAGATGCACAACAGCGACACAAAGGCCGGCGTCACGATCTGACGCGCGCCGTCCATGATCGACGTCTCGACCGGTTTGCCGTGTTCGAGATGCCAATTGATGTTCTCGATCGTCACCGTCGCGTCGTCGACCAGAATGCCGACCGCCAGCGCGAGGCCGCCGAGCGTCATGATGTTCAGCGTTTCGCCGATCGCCGAAAGCGCGATGATGGAGCCCAGCGCCGCGAGCGGGATCGACGTCGCAATGATGACGGTGGAACGCCAGGAGCCCAGGAACAGCAGGATCATCAGGCTGGTCAGCGCCGCCGCGATGGCGCCTTCGCGGGCGACCGACGTGATCGCGCCGCGCACGAACAGCGATTGATCGCCGAGCAAGGCCACCTTGAGGTTCGGCGGCAGAGCGTCTCTCAATTCGGCCAGCTTCTGCTTGACGCCGGCGATGATCGCCAGCGTGGAGGCCGATCCGTTCTTGAACACCTGCAACAGCACAGAGCGATTGCCGTCGACATGGACGATATTGGTTTGCGGCGCATTGCCGTCGCGCACGTGGGCGACGTCGCGGACATAGACCATCGCCCCGTCGACCGCCTTGATCGGCATGTCGCCGAGTTCTTCGAGCTTGGAGGGCGCGCTGTTGAGCTGCACCGCGTATTCAAAAGCGCCGATCTTCTCCGAGCCGACCGGCGTGATCAGGTTCTGGGCCGCCAAGGCGTTGGCGACGTCCTGGCCCGAGAGGCCCTTGGCCTGCAACGCGGCGGGATCGACGTCGATCTGGATCTGGCGCAATTTTCCGCCGAAGGGATACGGGACGGCGGCGCCGGCGACGGTGACGAGAGGCGTGCGAATCTGGTTGATGGCGATATCCGCCAGGCCCTGTTCGGTGAAGCCTTCGCCCGACAGCGCCACCAGCAGAATCGGCACGGTGGAGGCGTTGTAATTGAGAATCAGCGGCGGCGTCGCGCCGGGCGGCATCTGCTTGATCAGGGTCTGCGAAATCGCGGTGACCTGGGCGTTGGCGGTGCGAATGTCGACGTTCGGCTGGAAGAAGACCTTGATGACGCCAAACCCATTGTAGGAATTGGCCTCGATATGCTCGATGTCGTTGACGGTGGTCGTCAGCGCCCGCTGAAACGGCGTGGTGATCCGCCCGGCCATCTGATCGGGCGGCAGACCGGTGTATTGCCAGACCACGCTGATCACGGGAATCCGGATGTCGGGGAAGATATCCGTCGGCGTTCGCAACGCGGCGAGCGGGCCGATGATCACGATCAACAGCGCGACGACGACGAACGTGTAGGGTCGGCTCAGCGCTATGCGGACAAGGGCGATCATCGACAGGGCGTCTCGGTCGGCGCGCGGAAATATCGATCGGGCGGCGCGATTTTCCGCAGACCTACCAGAATTGCCGGCGCCTCCGCCATCACTTTGCGGTGAAATTCTCGAGGGCCAGGCGTCGGCGCGGCCTCCCCGGCGGCCCTTCTCCCCCCGACCCTTGCTAAGCCCGCGAGCCATCCCCTAGGCTGACCGGCGGCGCGGTTCCGGCGCGCCCGTCGGGGAGCATCATGGCCCACATCAACTACCAATGCCTGCGCGGCAAGGTTCACGCCTTCGCGCCCGCCGAGCCGGCGACCAACCCGCACCTTTGGGTCATTCTCGAAGCCGGCGGCGCGCAATGGTTCGCCACCGTCAACGTGCGCTCCGACAAGGACGCGCCGGGCGAGCCGGTCGGCAAGTCCTATCTCTATTACCTCATCGACCACGACTTTACGCACCCGATCGTCCCCTCGGTGCTGGCGCGGCCGCAGGGCCTGACGTCGGTCGAGCGCTCCTACGCGGGCGGCGCGGTCGATTTCCAGCGCGGCAATCTCTTCAACCCCAACGCGATGCGCATCTTGCCGCCCGTAGGCGCGGGCGACGACGGGCTGACGCATCGCCTGAGCGCGATGCTGCAACTGGCCAAGACGCAGGACTGCGACGTGTTCTTCTACGGCAACGCCTTCCCCAAGGACAATCCGCATCAGACCGACGCGGCGTTCGGCTATACGCCGCCGACGCCGTTCGGCTTGGACAACGTCCATATGGCGCAGGGCGATCCGCGCGCGCTCGACGTCCGCCTGCACGAGAACGGCGTCTGGCACGACGGCGCCTGCTTCATCTGGGACGCGCGCGCGCGCTGCATGACCGCGATGTTCCTCGCGTTTCAAAGCCAGGCCTGGCACACCAACGACAGCGGCGATCTCCTCTACGGCTCGACCGGCTGCGAAGCGCCGCTCTACGACTTCAGCGCCGGCGCCTTCTCGGCCCTGCCGATCCCGAAGCGCGCCGCCGAAATCACCTCGGCGCATCGCGCGCCCGACGGAACCGGCTCGGTCGTCGTCGCCAACATGAGCGCTGCGGCGCTCGATCTCGGCCATTGGCGCCTGATCGTCGACGCCGAGCGGGTCTATCCCCTGCCCGCGACGCCGCTGGCGCCCGGCCAGCCGATCGCGGCGGCGCTGCCGGCGGGCGCGCTCAGCGACGGCGGCGGCCTGATCACCCTCGCCAATTCGGGCAATCTGCGCGTCGACGGCGTCGCCTATCTCGGCGGCGACGCGAAAGCCGGCTGGAGCACCAGCTTCGCCTGAGCGCCCGCTCGAGGCGCCCGCCCGCCGACTTTCGTCGGAACTTCCGGCGGTTGCGCCGCGAAAAGTCCTATGTTACGCAACCCGCGCTTTGGGGTTAGGGGGCCTCGACCCCGCGCCGCGGCGTTTGACGGAACAATGGCGGATTCACGTGGGGGTCGACGTCGCCCGGGGAGCGCGGCGGCGATCGCGACGCCGAGCCCGTGAAAGAACGATAAGTTGGCTGAGCACGGCGAAATCGTTTGGGGGTTGGCGGGGCGCTACGCGTCGGCGCTGTTCTCGCTGGCCCGCGACGGGCGCCAGACCGACGTGGTCGCCGCCGCGCTTCATTCGTTCGACGCCATGATCGCGGCGAGCCCCGATCTGCGCCGCTTGTTGCGCAGTCCGTCGTTGTCCCCCGACGTGCAGATCAGGGCCCTGACCGCCTTGCTCGACAAGGCTGAAATTTTCGGCGTCGCCGCCAACTTCATCAAGTTCGTCGCCGCCAAGCGGCGGCTGTTCGCCATTCGCGACATGATCGCCGATTACGACCGGCTCGACGACGCCTTCCGCGACGTGGCGCGCGCCGAGGTCGCCAGCGCCGCGCCGCTCGACGAAGCCAACGTCGCCGCGCTGAAGCAGGCGCTGCGCGCGGCCTGCGGCGGCAAGCGGGTCCGCCTGGCCGCCAGGGTCGATCCCGCCATCATCGGCGGGCTCGTCGTCAAGCTCGGATCGCGCATGGTCGACGGCTCGCTGCGGACCAAACTCGCCGCCATCCGCATGCGCATGAAAGAGGTCGGTTGATGGATATCCGCGCCGCTGAGATCTCCTCCATTCTCAAGAGGCAGATCGCCAATTTCGGCAACGAGGCCGAAGTGACCGAATTCGGCCAGGTGCTTTCGGTCGGCGACGGCATCGCGCGCGCCTACGGCCTCGACACGGTTCAAGCCGGCGAAATGGTCGAGTTCGAGAACGGCGTGCGCGGCATGGCGCTCAACCTGGAAAGCGACAACGTCGGCATCGTGATCTTCGGCGCCGACCGCGAGATCAAAGAGGGCCAGACGGTCAAGCGGACCGGCGCCATCGTCGACGTTCCCGTCGGCAAGGCGCTGCTCGGCCGCGTCGTCGACGCGCTCGGCAATCCCATCGACGGCAAGGGGCCGATCGAGGCCGCAAGCCGCGCGCGCGTCGATGTCAAGGCCCCCGGCATCATTCCTCGCCGCTCCGTCCACGAACCGATGGCCACCGGGCTCAAGGCGATCGACGCGCTGATCCCGATCGGGCGCGGCCAGCGCGAGCTGATCATCGGCGACCGCCAGACCGGCAAGACCGCGATCGCGCTCGACGCCATCATCAACCAGCGGGGCCTCAATCAGAGCGGCGACGAGAGCCGGAAGCTCTATTGCGTCTACGTCGCGATCGGCCAGAAGCGCTCGACCGTCGCCCAGTTCGTCAAGGTGCTCGAGGAGCACGGCGCGCTCGATTATTCGATCATCGTCGCCGCCACCGCCGCGGACCCCGCGCCGATGCAGTACCTGGCGCCGTTCTCCGGCTGCGCGATGGCCGAATTCTTCCGCGACAACGGCATGCACGCAGTCATCATCTACGACGATCTGTCGAAGCAGGCGGTCGCCTACCGCCAGATGTCGCTGCTGCTGCGCCGCCCGCCGGGCCGCGAAGCCTATCCGGGCGACGTGTTCTATCTGCACTCCCGCCTGCTGGAGCGCGCCGCCAAGCTCAACAAGGACCACGGTTCGGGCTCGCTGACGGCGCTGCCGATCATCGAGACCCAGGCCAACGACGTTTCCGCCTATATCCCGACCAACGTGATTTCGATCACCGACGGCCAGATCTTTTTGGAGACCGACCTGTTCTACCAGGGCATCCGCCCGGCGGTGAACGTCGGCCTGTCGGTGTCGCGCGTCGGCTCGTCGGCGCAGACCAAGGCCACCAAGAAGGTGGCGGGCAAGATCAAGGGCGAACTGGCGCAATATCGCGAAATGGCCGCCTTCGCGCAGTTCGGCTCCGATCTCGACGCGGTCACTCAGCGCCTGCTCAATCGCGGCGCGCGTCTCACCGAACTGCTCAAGCAGCAGCAATTCTCGCCGCTGACCATGGAAGAGCAGGTCTGCTCGATCTATTGCGGCGTCAACGGCTATCTCGACAAGCTCGCGCTCGACAAGGTGAAGCCGTTCGAGGACGGTCTGTTGGCGACGTTGCGCGCCAGGCGCCCCGACATTCTTCAATCGATCCGCTCGACCGGCGACCTGACCGACGAGACGGCGGCCAAGCTCAAGGCGGCCGTCGACGCCTACGCCGCCGCTTTCGCCTGAAATTCCGCTTCCTTAGCCGAGCTTCGCGATGCCGTCCCTGAAGGACTTGAGAAACCGGATCGCCTCCGTCAGGTCGACGCAGAAGATCACCAAGGCGATGCAGATGGTCGCGGTCTCCAAGCTGCGTCGCGCGCAGACCGCGGTCGAGGCGGCGCGTCCCTACGCCGAAAAGCTGGAGACGGTGCTCGCCAATCTCGCCGCCGGGATCGCCGAGGGCGCGCAGGCGCCGGCGTTGCTCGCGGGAAGCGGCTCGGACCAGACGCATCTCCTCGTCGTCTGCACCGGCGAGCGCGGGCTTTGCGGCGCCTTCAACACCTCGATCGTGCGCCTGGCGCGCGAGCGCGCCGACGCGCTCGCCGAGCAGGGCAAGACGGTGAAGATCATCTGCGTCGGCAAGAAGGGCTACGACCAGCTCCGGCGCACCCATGAACACGCGATCGTCGAGCTGATCGACATGCGCAGCGCGCGCACGGTCGCCTTCGCCGCCGCGCAGCCGATCGCCGACAAGGTGATGGCCCTCTTCGAGGACAGGGAGTTCGACGTCTGCACGTTGTTCTTCGCGCGTTTCAAATCGGCGGTCTTGCAGATTCCGACCGCGCAGCAATTGATCCCGCCCGAACTCGGCGCGAGGCAGGAGGGCGCGGTGGTCTACCATTACGAGCCGGACGAAAACGAGATCCTGTCGCAATTGCTGCCGCGCGCCGTCGCCGTGCGCATCTATCGCGCGCTGCTGGAGAACGCCGCCTCGTTCTTCGGCGCGCAGATGAGGGCGATGGACAACGCGACCCGCAACGCCGGCGAAATGGTGAAGAAATACACGCTGCGCTACAATCGCACCCGCCAGGCGATGATCACCACGGAACTGATCGAGGTCATTTCGGGCGCCGAGGCGCTGTAGAGCCGATCCGATCGCGCGAGCGATCGCCCAGAACTTGAAGAAACGAGGACGTCGAGAAATGGCGCAACAACCGGCGAAAGCCGCGAACCCAACCGGCCGCGTCACCCAGGTGATCGGCGCCGTCGTCGACGTGAAGTTCGACGGCGAGCTGCCGCCCATTCTCAACGCGCTGGAGACCGACAACCAGGGCTCGCGCCTGGTTCTGGAAGTCGCTCAGCACCTGGGCGAAGACTCGGTGCGTTGCGTCGCGATGGACACTTCCGAGGGCCTGGTGCGCGGCCAGAGCGTGACCGACACCGGCGGGCCGATCACCGTCCCGGTCGGCGCCGGCACGCTCGGGCGCATCATCAACGTCATCGGCGATCCCGTCGACGAAGCCGGCCCGGTGCCGATGGAGGGACGCCGCGCGATCCATCAACCCACGCCGTCCTATGTCGAGCAATCGACGGAAGCGCAGATTCTGGTCACCGGCATCAAGGTCGTCGACCTGCTCGCGCCCTACGCCAAGGGCGGCAAGATCGGCCTGTTCGGCGGCGCGGGCGTCGGCAAGACCGTGCTGATCCAGGAACTGATCAACAACGTCGCCAAGACTCACGGCGGCAATTCGGTGTTCGCGGGCGTCGGCGAGCGCACCCGCGAAGGCAACGACCTCTACCACGAATTCATCGACTCGAAGGTCAACGCCGATCCCAAGAACCCCGACCCCAACGTGCAATCGAAATGCGCGCTGGTGTTCGGCCAGATGAACGAGCCGCCGGGCGCGCGCATGCGCGTCGCGCTTTCCGGCGTCACCGTCGCCGAGTATTTCCGCGATCAGGGTCAGGACGTGCTGTTCTTCATCGACAACATCTTCCGCTTCACCCAGGCGGGCTCGGAAGTCTCGGCGCTGCTCGGCCGCATGCCGTCGGCGGTCGGCTATCAGCCGACGCTGGCCACCGACATGGGCGCGCTGCAGGAGCGCATCACCACCACCACCAAGGGCTCGATCACTTCGGTGCAGGCGATTTACGTGCCCGCCGACGATCTGACCGACCCGGCGCCGGCGACCTCGTTCGCCCATCTCGACGCGACCACCGTGCTGTCGCGCTCGATCGCCGAAAAGGGCATCTACCCCGCGGTCGATCCGCTCGATTCGACCTCGCGCATGCTGACCCCCGCGGTGGTGGGCGAAGAGCACTACGCGGTGGCGCGCCGCGTGCAGCAGGTGTTGCAGCGCTACAAAGCGCTGCAGGACATCATCGCCATTCTCGGCATGGACGAACTCTCCGAAGAGGACAAGCTCATCGTCGCGCGCGCGCGCAAGATCGAACGCTTCTTGTCGCAGCCGTTCGACGTCGCGGCGGTGTTCACCGGCTCGCCGGGCGTGCAGGTCAAGATCGAGGACACGGTCATGGGCTTCAAGGGCATCGTCGACGGCCAATACGACCATCTTCCCGAGGCCGCCTTCTTCATGGTCGGCACGATCGAGCAGGCGGTCGAGAAGGCCAAGCGGCTCGCGGCGGAAGCGGCTTAAAGCCGCCGAGCAAATCGAGGACGGCCATGGCCAGCTTTCATTTCGAACTCGTTTCGCCGGACAGGCTGATGTTCAGCGGTCGGGCCGAATCGGTTCTGGTGCCGGGAAGCGAGGGCGATTTCGTCGTCCTTTCCGGCCACGCGCCGGTGATGGCGTCGCTGCGCCCGGGCGTCGTCGCCATCAAGGACTCGCACGGCAAGCGGACGCGGATTTTCGTGCGCGGCGGCTTCGCCGACGTCGGCCCCGACGGCCTGATCCTGCTCGCGGAGACCGCCATCCCCGCCAGCGAACTCGACCGGACGCGCCTCGACCAGGAAATCCAGAACGCCGAGGAAGACCTCGCCGACGCGCCCGACGACCAGAAGCGCCTGCCGCAGGAAAAGCTCGACCGCCTGCGCGAACTCCGCGCCGCGATGAAGTTCTGAGCCTCCCGCCCCTTCCGCGACGCCCGGGCTTTCCCTGGCCGAGCGGACATGCTTTATGCTTTGCCCCCGCGGCGCCGACGATGGAGGGCTCGAATGGCGGATCGCCTCATCCCGCATTTTCACAACGACCCCGGCGTCGCCGCGATCACGGTCGGCGTGAAGGAATTCATGTGCATGGGGGCCAAGCCGCCGTTCGACCATCCCCACATCTTCATCGACATGGGCGGCGAAGCGGAAGCGATCTGCTCCTATTGCGCGACCCGCTTCCTCTATGATCCGGCCCTCGGCGGCCGCGCCATTCCCGCCGTGTGCGAATTTCATCAGGCGGGGTGAGCCATGGCCCGTCGCGCGCTCGTCGCCGGCGCCGGGATTGGCGGACTGACCGCGGCGCTGGCGCTCGCCAGGGCGGGTTTCGAGGTCGAGATCTTCGAACGCGAGCCCAAGCTGGCGGAGTTCGGCGCCGGGCTGCAACTCGGGCCCAATGCGACCCGCGTTCTCCAACGACTGGGCGCCCTCGAAGCCGTCCGCGGCCTCGCCGTCGCGCCGCGTGCGATCCGCGTGCTGCGCGGCCTCGACGGCGGCGAGATCGCGCGGCTGCCGATCGGCGACGCCGAACGGCGCTGGGGCGCGCCCTATCTCGTCATTCACCGCGCCGATCTGCATCGCGCGCTCGCCGAAGCCGCGATGCGCCTGCCCAACGTCGCGCTGCGCCTGGGAACGGAAGTCGCCGAGGTCGAAGCCGACGGCGCCGGCGTCGCGGTCGGCCTCCAGCGCGGCGGGGTCGCGACGCGCCGGGCCGGCGACGTTCTGGTCGGGGCGGACGGCCTGCGCTCGCGGACGCGCGAACGGATCGGCCTCGGCGCCGCCGACGCCGCGACGTTCTCCGGCCGCGTCGCGTTCCGCGCCATGGTCGATGCGCAACGAATCGCGCCGCGCTGGAGCGCCGGCGAGGTCACGCTGCGCCTGGGCGCCAAGGCGCACCTGGTGCATTATCCCGTGCGCGGCGGAAGCCTCGTCAACCTGGTGGCGGCGATCGAATCGGGGTGGCGAGGCGAAGACGGCGATCCCCCCTGGGACGCCCTCGCCGACCGCCCTGCGCTCGACCGCGCGTTCGCCGATTGGTCGCGCGACGCGCGCGCGCTGATCGCCGCCGCGGTCGAGTGGCGGGCCTGGCCGCTCTACGTGCGCCCGCCGATCGCCTGCTTTTCCCTCGGGCGGGTGGCGCTGATCGGCGACGCCGCGCACCCGATGACGCCGTTTCTCGCCCAAGGGGCGGCGCAGGCGATCGAGGACGCCGGCGCGCTGGCGCGGCGCCTGGCCGACGCCGGCGACGTCACGATCGCGCTCGCCGCCTATTCGGCCGACCGCGTCGCGCGCGCCAGCCGCATTCAGCGCGACGCGCTCGCCCAAGGCCGCATCTACCACCTCAGCGGCCCGCTCGCCTTCGCGCGCGACGTGGCGATCGGCGTGCTCGGCCCGCGGCGCCTGCTCGACCGCTACGACTGGCTCTACGCGGCGTGAGGCGGGATGTCCGTTCCCCCACGAGGGCGGAAGAGGCGCTCACCTCCCGTGCAACGCCAGAACAATCTGGAATATCGATGCGATCAGCTCGAGGACGATCAGCACGACGATGGCGAGCTCGAGCCGCGTCGCGCGGTCGGCGTCGATGATGTCGGTCAGCGCATGGGCGGTCTCGACGATCACGTCGAGCTTGCGCTTGAGGGCGCCGGCGCGCTCCTTCAGTTCGTATTCGTCTTCCAGGCGCGCGTAGAGGCGCTCCAGATCGGGGCGGTCCCACAGCACGTCGGGCTTTTCCTCCACCGCGACCCGGCCGGAGACGCGGTGCTGGGCGAGAAGCGCCTGGCCGATCAGGCGTAGCATCGCCCGGCGGTGGAACGGCGGCCGGCCTCTCTTTGCGAGCTGGGCGGCGAACGGTTCGATCACGTCGAAGACCGCGTTGACCTCGCGCTCGTCGCGGGCGAGGGCCACCGTCTTGGCGAGCGCGTCGGCCATGACGAGAAAGCGCTGCGGCGAAAGGTTCTTGATCTGGATCGGGCCGCCCGCCCCGCTCGACGTCTCGTCCTCCGGCGCGATCTCGAACACCGCGGTCTCGTCGTCGCCGCGCGCCCGCGCGCCGGTGACGCGCGACTTCAGCCGGGCGAGCGTATCCTCCTCTTCGAGCGGCGTCAGGCCGACCATCACCGCCGCCCCGAAGCGGAACAGCGCCACCATGCCGCTTCTGCCGACGCGAAAGGCGAGCGGCAGCGACGAGATCATGTCGGGCCGCTCGAGCCCGGCGGTGTCGATGCGCTCGCCGACGATCAGCGCCCGCGCGGTCAGGCGGGTCGGCGGTTCCGAGGGGCGCGCTTCGTCGGTCATATCCGCAATCTACGCCGCCGGGCCGGGCGAGGCCAGCGATGCGCCGGAGCGACGCGCTATTCGACCGGCCGAACGCCGTCGGCTTCGACGCGCCACAGCATGCCGGTGTGGATGTCGAAGCGGAAGCCGTGAAGGGCGAGATGGCCGGCGGCGACCGCTTCGGCGACAAAGGGAAAGGTCATGAGATTGGCGAGCGAGAGCCGCACCACTTCGGCCTCGATCGCGTCGAGCCGCTCGGCCCCGCCGCCGCCGGCGCTCAACGCCGGCTTGGCGATCTCGACCCAGGAGGCGACGAAGTCGCGCGCTTCCGGCGGCGCGCCGAGCGCCATCGCGCGCACGCCGCCGCACTGCGCGTGGCCGAGCGCGACGAGGCGCGCAACCTTCAACACGCGGACGCCGAACTCGATCGCCGCGCTGGTCCCGTGATAGCGAGCGTCGGGTTGATAGGGCGGGACGAGGCCGCCGATGTTGCGCAACACGAACATCTCGCCGGGGACGGCGCCGAACACCGTCTGCGGGTCGACGCGCGAGTCCGAGCACGCAATCACCATCGTCTCGGGGGCCTGCCCCCAACGCGCCAGCGCCTCGTAGCGCGCGCGCTCGGCGGGCCAGATTTCCGAGCGAAAGCGGCGGTAGCCGTCGAGGAGAGAGTCCATAACGATCGTCGGGCTTGAGAGACGCGTTTGCCGCCGGGCGATTATGCCGCCGCGGCCGCCGCCGACAAGGGGCCGCGCGGCGAGCCGGGCCATCATGGCTCATCGCGCATCGCTCCGCCAAGCAAACAAGGGAAGAATCCGCATCCGTCGGTGAGTCTCATAGGTCGTGGGCGGAGACAAGCCCTTGCGCGCGCGGCGCCTTTCGCTTAAAAGCGCGCGTCCATCCGAACCGCCCGGCTCACGAGGGCTGCCGTGGCGGTTCTTTTCGCTCGCTTCCGACGCGAACGGGCCCACAAGGTCCGCAATTCCCAAGAGGGCGTCAAGCCCTAGGAGAGCCAAATGCCCAAGATGAAGACGAAATCGAGCGCCAAAAAGCGCTTCAAGATCACGGGAACCGGCAAAGTGGTCTACGCCCATGCGGGCAAGCAGCACGGCATGATCAAGCGCACCACCAAGCAGATCCGCAATCTGCGCGGCACCGCGGTGTTGTTCAAGACCGACGGCGACAAGGTGAAGAAATTCTTTTTGCCGAACGGCTGACGGAAGCCCCTGCCCCCCTTTCCCGGAGAACACCGATGTCACGCGTCAAACGCGGCGTAACCAGCCACGCCAAGCACAAGAAGGTGATCAAGGCCGCCAAGGGCTATTTCGGCCGCCGCAAGAACACCATTCGCGCCGCCAAGCAGGCGGTCGAAAAGGCGATGCAGTACGCGTATCGCGACCGCAAGAACCGCAAGCGCGAATTCCGCGCGCTGTGGATCCAGCGCATCAACGCGGCGGTCCGCGAGCACGGCCTCACCTACTCCCGTTTCATTTCCGGCCTGATCGGCGCCGGCGTCGAAATCGACCGCAAGGCGCTCTCCGACCTCGCCATCAGCGAGCCGGCGGCGTTCGCCGCCATCGTCGAAAAGGCCAAGGGCCATCTGCCCAAGGCGGCGTGAGAGGGG
>JBEKBD010000079.1:0-14469 GCA_050015575.1 Roseiarcus sp.
CCGTTCGCTTGCCGTAACCGCAAGTTCGGCGCCGCGACCCGCTATGCGGCGGAGACGCCGGCCGAAATCGCCGACAAGGTCGCCGAGAGCTACGCGCTCGACGCGACGACCATCGCCACGGAATTGGGCGAACCCCGCGCCGCCAACACCGTGCTGCTCGGCGTTCTCTCGACGTCGATGCCCTATCCCATCGAGCATTGGCTTTCGACCCTCGAAGCGCTGGCGCCCAGCAAGACTCGCGCGATCAACCGCAAGGCGTTCGAAGCCGGCCGCGCGTGGGGGCGAGCCGCGCGCGACGATCCGTCGCTGCGGTTCGACGCGAACTTCGGCGGCCGCTCCGCGCCGTCGCCGCGCCAGGACGTCGCCGTCGCCGTCGAAATCGACGCGGCCTGGTGCAAGGGCTGCGACATCTGCGTGAAGTTGTGCCCCGAGCGTTGCCTGAAATTGAACGCCGAGCGGGTCGCGTTCCTCGACGATCCCGAGCGCTGCACGGGCTGCCGCGTCTGCGAATGGTTGTGCCCGGACCTCGCCATTTCCGTGCGCGCGGGCCCGCGCAAAACCTCGGTCGCCTGAATGTCTTCTTCGCTCGCTTCGTTGCAGGGCAATCGCGCCTGCGCGCTCGGGGCGCTCGCCGCCGGGTGCCGCTTTTTCGCCGGCTATCCGATCACGCCCTCTTCGGAAATCGCCGAACAGATGTCGCTCGAGCTGCCGCGCGTCGACGGCGTGTTCGTGCAGATGGAAGACGAGATGGGTTCGCTCGCCGCCGTCATCGGCGCTTCGTTCGGCGGCGCCAAGGCGATGACCGCCACCAGCGGGCCCGGTTTTTCGCTGATGCAAGAGAACCTCGGCTATGCCGCGATGACCGAGACGCCGTGCGTGATCGTCAACGTGATGCGCGGCGGTCCGTCGACCGGCATGCCGACGCGGCCGGCGCAGGGCGACTTCATGCAGGCGCGATGGGGAACCCACGGCGATCACCCGATCATCGCCGTAGCGCCGGCCTCGGTGCAGGAAATTTACACCGAGACCATTCGCGCCTTCAATCTCTCCGAGGAATTCCGCACCCCGGCGATCGTGCTCTACGACGAGGTCGTCGCCCATCTCATCGAGTCGGTCGAGCTTCCCGCCCGCCGCACGATCGTGACGAAGAATCGAAAATGGGCGGCCGGAACGGAGCGCGATTTCGCACCCTTCGCCGAGACCGACGACCTCATCCCGGCGATGGCGCGTCCAGGCGACGGACTGCGCGCGCACGTCACCGGCCTCACCCATACCGCCGGCGGCTTCCCCACCCAGAAGCCCGAACTCGCCGCGCGGGCGGTGCAGCGCATCCTCGACAAGATCGAACGCCATCGCAAGCGCATCGAAAAATACGAAACGCTGGAGACGGAGGACGCGGAAGTCGTCATCGTCGCCGTCGGCATCGTCGCGCGCGCCGCGCGCCGCGCCGTGCGGGAGCTGCGCGCCGAAGGGATCAAGGCCGGGCTGTTCCGCCCGATCACGCTCTGGCCTTTTCCGGAAGAGGCGGTGCGCGCCGTGGCGGAGCGCGCGCGCTGCATCCTGGCGCCGGAGATGAACGCCGGTCAGCTCGCGCTCGAAGTCGAGCGGCTCGCCGGCGCGCGCGGCAAGGTCGCCCGCCTGAATCGCATCGACGGCGAGCCGATCGCGCCGGCTCAAATCGCCGCCAAAGTCCGGGAGCTCGTCGCCGATGAATGAGATCGTGCGCAGTCCTTTCGACATCAAGGATTATCTCAGGCTGCAACTGATGCCGCACTTCATGTGCCCCGGCTGCGGCCACGGCATCGCGCTGCGTGCGTTGCTGTGGGCGGTCCACGAGTTGGGCCTCGACAAGAACAAGCTCGCGGTCGTCTCCGGCATCGGCTGTTCAGGGCGCGTCGGCGGCTACATCGACGCCAACACCTACCACACCACCCACGGCCGGCCGCTCGCGTTCGCCACCGGGCTGAAACTCGCCCGTCCCGACTTGACCGTCATCGTCATCACCGGCGACGGCGATTGCCTGGCGATCGGCGGCAATCATCTGATCCACGCCTGCCGGCGCAATCTCGACCTCACCTGCCTGATGCTCAACAACGAGGTCTACGCCATGACCGGCGGCCAGGTTTCGCCGACGACTTCGCTCGATCGCATCACCACGACGACGCCGCAAGGCAACGCCGAGCCGACTTTCGACGCCTGCGCGCTCGCCGAAGCGGCCGGGGCGACTTTCGTCGGACGCGAAGTCACCCGACAAGCGCCGGCGCTCAAGAACCTCATCAAGGCCGCGATCGCGCACCAGGGCTTTTCCTTCGTCGAGACGATCTCGGACTGCACCGAAATCTACGGACGCAAGAACGACCTCGGCGAGTCGCCGGAGATGATCCTCAGCCAGAAGAGCGAAATGCGCCCGCAGGCTCACGGCGACGCGGTCGACGAACCGTTCCGGCCCAACCGCCTGCGCGCCGGAATTTTGGTCGAGCGCGAGCGGCCCGAATATGGCCGCGTCTACCGGCAGCGCGCCGCGCTCGCCAGCGCCGGGAAGAAACAATGAGCGTCGGCCGGATCGAAATTCGCCTCGCCGGCAGCGGCGGCCAAGGCCTCATCACCGGCATGCAAATTCTCTCGCGCGCGCTGGCGCTGGAGGGCCGGCGCGCGGCGCAGTCGCAAAGCTACGAGCCGACCTCGCGCGGCGGCTTCTGCTATTCGGACCTGGTGGTCAGCGACGACGGCGACGACTATCCGCTGGCGACCAAGCTCGACATGGTCGCCGCGCTTTCGCAGGTCGGACTCGATCGGTCGCTGACGCTCGTCAGGCCGGGCGCGCTCGTCATCGTCGACGAACGGCTCGTTCCCGACCCGCCCAGACGTGGTTTCGATCTGCATGTCCTGCCGATCAGCCGGCGCGCGCTGACGACTGGCAGTTCGCGCATCGCCAACGTCGTCGCGCTCGGCGCGCTGTCGCGCCTGTCGCGCCTTTGCGCCGGCGACTCGTTGGAGGAAGCGGTGCGGCTGGAGACGCCGGCGAAGTTCGCCGATCTCAATCTCGCCGCGCTGCGCGAAGGTTTCGACCTCGCGGCGACCGCGCCCGCGCTGTGAGGCGGGCGCCAGTCCCCCGAGACCTCGCCCACGATGACGCCGGCGGCGCCGCCGTCGCGCGATTGCCGGATTTTGGCCGTCGCCCTTGCCCGGCCCGGCCTTGACTTGGTTACGCGGCTTCCTCGATCGCCGCGTCTTCGCCCTCGGCGCCGTCGGCCTTCGCCACGCGGCGCTGCGCCTTCTTCAATTGCGCGTCGATCACCTTCAAGGCGTCGATTTCGCTCAGCTTCTGCACCGCGGCGATTTCTCTCATCATGCGGTCCAGCGCCGCCTCATAGAGCTGCCGTTCGGAGTACGACTGCTCGGGTTGCGCGTCCGACCGGTAGAGGTCGCGCACGACTTCCGCGATGGCGTTGATGTCGCCCGAATTGATCTTGGCTTCGTATTCCTGCGCGCGCCGAGACCACATCGTGCGCTTGATCCGCGCCCGCCCGGTCAAGATCTCGAGGGACCGCCTGGCCGCCTCCGGCTCGGAGAGCTTGCGCATGCCGACGCCGGCCACTTTCGAGGTCGGAACGCGAAGGGTCATCTTGTCCTTGGCGAAATTGATGACGAACAGTTCAAGCCGGAACCCCGCCACCTCCTGATCTTCGACCGCGACGATCTGCCCGACGCCGTGCGCGGGATAGACGACGAATTCGTTCAGCTTGAAGCCCTGGCGTGGACCGGAGGGCCTCACGCTCTTGGGCGCGGCGCCTTCCTGGTCGCGTCCGACCGCGCTGTAGGGAGCGTCCGGCTTTAGCGTTTTGGCCGCGAGCGGCGCTCGCTTGGCGAGAACCGCAGCGCTCGCCCTGGCTTCGATCACGCCCGCCCGCTCCTGGCCGAGCGCTTTGGCCGGCTGTCTGAGCAGGCTTTCGTTCGCCCGCAATTTCGCATTCAGCGGTTTGCCGGCCTTGGCCGCGCTCACCGAGAGCAGGCGCGCCGCGGGCGACGCCGCCCGCCTCTTGAGCGTCGCGCTCGCGCGCTTGGCCGCGCTTCTCGCCTTGGCCGCGGCGGCGGCGCGCCGTGTGGCTACGCTCTTGCTCGACTTCGCCTTCGCCGACCGCGCGGCTTTGCTCTTGGCTGCGGACCGGGAGGGACGCGCCGCGGAGGCGCCGACAACGGACTTGCGTTTGCGGGACGCGGTCGATCGGGCGGACGCTTTGGCCTTCTTCGAAACGGTCCTGGACGCCTTCTTGGTCGCCTTCTTGCGCGCCGCCATGGCCTAAACTCTCCAAACGCGCGACCACCCGCGGTCGGCGCTCCGAAGCGCCGGCGTCGATCGCCTGAATGTCACCGCACTTGGCCTTCAAGCTCAGCGCCCAGGGGAACAAAACAAACGCCTGCGCGGCTTGAAGGACCCATTAGCCAATTCTTTAGCACAATTTTCCCGAAGAATCAAAAACGACAGGGCTTTAGCGTTAACTCGCCAGCGCGGCGCCCAATTCCTAGGCGAACGCTCCGTTCGCGGGAGCCGCTCAATCGCCTTCGCCCGGCTTGGGCGAGAAAAACGCGTCGTACTTTCCCGCCCGCCCGTCGAACTCCTTCGCGTCGGCCGGGGGCTCCCTTTTGTTGGTGATATTGGGCCAAATCTTCGCGTATTCGGCGTTTATACGCAGCCAGGAATCGAGATTCGGCTCCGTGTCGGGTTTAATCGCTTCGGCGGGACATTCCGGCTCGCAAACCCCGCAATCGATGCACTCGTCGGGATGGATGACGAGCATGTTTTCGCCTTCGTAGAAACAGTCGACGGGACAAACCTCGACGCAATCCATGTATTTGCATTTGATACAATTTTCTACCACTACATAGGTCATGAAGCTGTCCCTCGCCAGATCCGACGCCGACGTGCGCTAAGCCCGCCGCGCCGCCGCCGTTCGCCGGCGAAAAAGGCTGCGCATCGGAATTTCCCAGCGACAATACCATTGCTCGGCCAAGGCGATCAATCGCCGCATCGCCATCCCGCCGACGGGGCCGCCCGCGGGCGGCCCGTCGTCCGCGGCGTCGGCGACCGCGACCCCCCTATTTCGTGGTGTTGTGCGCCTTCAGCAGCGGCTTGAGAGCGAGCAATTTCGCAAACGGCGAATCGAGATTTACGCTCTGCTTATGCTGTTCGCGCGGCGCCGGAGTCCGGCCCTCATCGACGCGCGAATCCTGGGGCGAATTGCGCCGCCCGGGCGGACGACGCGCCTCGCGCCTCGGCTCGGCAGCGGGCCTTTCAGCCCCGCCGGGCGGATTTTGCTCGCTAGGGCTCGCCGTCTCGGGCGGCGTCGGACGCGGCCCCGCGGCATGGCGCCGATCTCGGCGGGGCTTTCGCGGCGGGACTTCCTGCGGCGGAGCGGCGCCTTCGGAGGGCGCGGCGGCCACGTCGGGGCCGCGCGGCGGCGGCCGCCGGTCTCTGCCGGCATGGCGCGGGCGGCGCGGGGCCGGCCGCCAGACTTCGATCCATTCCTCTTCATCGGGCTTCGCCTCATCGGCGCCCGAGACGCCGTCCTGGGCCTCGCTCGTCTCGGCCGCGGCGGCCGGCGGCGGCGCCGCGGCGTCGCGGATATCGACCGGCGACGCGCTTTCAGCCGACCCTTCTCGGCTTTGGCTCGGCGCCGGTTCGTCCCCCGCGGCGGCGGCGGTAGGCGCGCCGGGCTCGGCGACCGTCGCCTCCGCCGCGTCCGGCGACGTCTCGGGCGGTCCGCCTTGCTCGCCTTGCGGCGGGGACGAGCTTGCGGCGGCGCTCGCCGCCGCGGCGAGAAACTCCGACTTCTTCACCTTGCGGCTGGCGAACCCGAGCGAGCGTAGAATCGAGGCGAAGTGCTCGCCCGAACAGCCGGTCAAGGAGGTCATCTGATTGGTGACGACAAACCCCGTGTGGTCCGCCTCCGTAGCGGCGCGCGCTTCCGAGCGCGGCGCGCGCGGCAGCGCGGCGCGGATCAAGTCCATCAACCGCTCGACGATATCGACGCGTACGGCGCGATCGCCGCAAAGGCGAAAACCCGCGACGCGATAGACGTCCTTCGAAGCGGGAGGCTCCACCGCGAACGACGTTCTGCCCGACGACGCAAAATGCAGCAGCCGTTCGGCGATCGCCTGCTGGTCCGCTTCGGCGTGAAGCAGCGCCCAAAGCTGCGCGCACAGGGTCCGAGACGCAGGCTTGAGCAGAGCGGGAACATAGATGTAGAAGGCGCCGAAGCGCACGCCCATCTTTCTCAGGGCGCCGCGCGCGGTCTGATCGAGCGCCTTCACTTGCGTCTTGACGCGTTCGCGTTCGAGGACCCCCAGCGATTGCGACAGTTTGAGCGCGAGATCGCGCACGCCCTCGGGAATCGATTCCGGCTCGGCGAGATCGATGAGCGGGCCGAGCGCCTTACGCACATGAGCGGCGAGCCAAAGCGCGACGCGCCGTTGCGCCGCCTCTCTGCCTTCTGCCGGCAGCGCCTCGTGCGCGAGGATGACGGCGCGGGGCTTCAGCGCCTCTTCGCCAGCCGCCAGTTTGGCGATGGGGTCGCCGAGCCAACGGATGGCGCCGTCGTTGGCGAGCGTCAGCGCATCGTCGACGGACTCGGCCAAGCGCGTCGCGCGCGCCGCCAATTCCTTGGCCAGCTCGACTTTCAGCGTTTCGTCGTCGAGACGGCCGGCGGATCGTTCTTCGCCCGCGGCGGGCGTCGCCTGGAAGCCGCTGATGACGACGAGGTCCAACGCCCGCGGGGACGGCGGCCCGGCGGGGGCTTCGCCGTCCTGGGTCGCTTCTGCCTCTGCCATCGCGCTCGCCTCGAATCGTCGTCTTCAGCCGCGGGCTCGGCGTCGGCGGAGCCGAATGCGGTTCCCCCGAGCGGCCCCTGCGCCGCGAGTTTCTTTACCTGACCGTTCGGGCGCTGCCAATGCCCGGGCGTGCAAGGCCGCCTCGCGCGGCCTCGGATTCAGCGCGCACCGATCGCGCCGCCGGCCTCGGCGCCGTCCGAACCGCCCGGCGGCGGCGAAAACCCCGATCCCCCGCCGAAGAAAGCGAACCTACGCGAAACACATTATTCGCGATAAAGGCGTCAAGCTGCGATTCGGGCGCTATGGTCGCCGTCGCTGATTCGAAGCCAAGGGCATGTATCGAAACTTCATTTCCGTTGGCGGGTTCACCGCGTTTTCGCGGCTGACCGGCTTCGCGCGCGATCTGATGATCGCGGCGATCCTGGGCGCCGGCCCGCTCGCCGACGCGTTTTTCGTCGCCCTTCGGCTGCCCAACCAGTTTCGCGCCATCTTTGGCGAGGGCGCCTTCAGTTCGGCCTATGTGCCGACCTATTCCCGGGTGCTGGTCGCCGAGGGCGAGGAGCGGGCGAAGATTTTCGCCAGCCGGATCTTCACTCTGCTGCTGATCTCGCAATTGGCGCTGCTGGCGCTGGCGTATTTATACACGACGCAGCTCGTCGAAATCATCGCTCCAGGCTTCGAAGCGGACCCGCAAAAATTCGCCTTCGCCGTCGGCATGACGCGCATCACCTTTCCCTACTTGGCGTTCATCACGCTCGCCACCTTGCATACGGGAACGCTGAATGCGCACGGGTTTTTCAGCGCGGGGGCCTTCGCCCCGGTCCTGCTCAATCTTTTCGTCATGGCGTTCCTGGCTGTCGCTTTCCTGTTCCCCAACGCGGGGGTCGCCGCCAGTTGGGGCGTCGCGGTCTCCGGCCTCGCCCAGCTCGTCCTGCTGATGGCGGAGGCGCGTCGACGCGGCGTTCTCGAGCGCTTGGCGTTCCCGAGGTTCGGCCCCGACGTTCGGCAGTTCTTCGCCGCCCTCGGGCCGGCGGTGATCGGCTCGGCGGGCCAACAGATCGCCATTCTGGCCGACACCATTCTCGCCTCGCTTCTGCCCACGGGCGCGGTTTCCTCGATCTATTACGCAGAGCGGCTTTACCAATTGCCGCTAGGGGTCATCGGGGTGGCGGCCGGGACGGTGCTTCTGCCGGAGATGAGCCGCCTGCTCGCGGCCGGCGACGCCGCGGGGGCGTCCGGTTCTCAGAACCGATCGATCGCGCTCACGCTCGCCCTTTCGGCGCCCTTCTTGGTCGCGTTCCTGATCCTGCCCGAGGAGGTCGTGCGCGGCGCCTTCATGCGCGACAAGTTCGACGCCGAAGCCGCGCTGCGGTCGGCCGCGGTGCTGGAAGCCTACGGACTGGGCCTGATTCCGATGGTGCTGATCCGCTCCGCCGTCGCCGCCTTCCAGTCGCGCGGCGACACCAAGACGCCGATGCTGTGCTTCTTCGCCGGCTTGGCGGTCAACCTGGCGCTCAAGGTCGGCCTTTACCGGACCTATGGCGTCGTCGGCCTCGCCTCCGCCACCGCTGTCGGCGCCTGGATCAATTTCGCCCTGCTGATTCTGCTCGGCCTGCGTCGCGGCTGGATGCGGCCCGATGCGAAACTGATCGAGAACATCGCGATCACGACGTTCTGCACCGGCGGCGCGGCGATCACAGCGACGCACTTGTTTCATGCGGTCGATTTCTTCGTCCGCCGTTTGCATTTCATGCGAAACGAACTCGACATCGTGCTGACCGGCGCGATCGCGATCGTGATCTACCTGCTGATCTACAAGGCGGCCTCGCTGATTTTCGGACGATCGCTGCGGCGACAATTGCTGTGAAGAAAGGCGCGCCCGCGGCTCGAAACGGGCGTCGTTCGGCGGGAAGAATCATGATAGGCGGTCGCCCGCCTTCGCTCGCCGGCGCGAAAGGGTTCCGCTGGCGCTTCGCCTGAGGAGAAGTCATGTCGCGCCGCTCGATCGTCATCGTGGGCGCCGGCCACGCCGGCGTCCAGGCCGCCGCGAGCTTGCGCGAGGAGGGGTGCGCCGACGAGATCGTGCTGCTTTCGGGCGAGGCCGAGCTTCCCTACCAGCGCCCGCCGTTGTCGAAGGCCTTTCTCAAGGGCGCCATGGACCTCGCCGGCCTGCCGCTGCGCGCCGAGCGATTCTATCGCGACCACGACATCGATCTGCGTCTCGGCGAGCGGGCCGTGCGCATCGACCGCGGGTCGAAGCGAGTCGAGCTTTCCTCGGGCGGAGCGGCGACCTTCGACCATCTTATCCTGGCGACCGGCGCCCGCCCGCGGCCGCTCGACGCGCCCGGGCTCGGGCTCGGCGGCGTGCTCGGCTTGCGCGCCATCGTCGACGCCCAGGCCATTCGCGAGCGGCTGGGCCCGGGTCGCCGCGTCGTCGTGGTCGGGGCGGGATTCATCGGCCTGGAAATCGCCGCCACCGCCTTGGCCCTCGGCGGCGACGTCACGATCGTCGAGATCACCGATCGCCCGTTGGGACGCGCCGTCTCGGCGCCGATGTCGTCGTTTTTTTTCGAAGCGCACCAAGCGTTCGGCGCGAAGTTCCGCTTCGGCGTCGGCCTCGCCTCGATCGAAGGGTCGTCGGGCGAAGCCGAAGCGGTCATCCTCTCCAACGGCGAGCGCTTGGCGGCGGAAGTCGTCGTCGTCGGGGTCGGCGTCCTCGCCGAGGATCGCCTGGCCCGCGCGGCGGGGCTCGACTGCGCCAACGGAATCGCCGTCGACGAGTTCCTCGTCGCTTCCGATCCCGCGATCTCCGCGATCGGCGACTGCGCGCAATTTCCCAGCGCGGCGACCGGCGCGCCGGTGCGCTTGGAATCGGTCCAGAACGCCGTCGATCAGGCGCGCTGCGTCGCCCGCCGCCTGACCGGCAGGCCGGAGCGCTACGACGCCCTGCCGTGGTTCTGGAGCGATCAGGGCGACCTCAAACTGCAGATCGCCGGCCTTTCGCATGGCGTGGATCGCTGGACCGTGCGCGGCGATCCTCGATCGCGCGCGTTCGCCGTGTTCGGCTTTCGCGGGCCGACGCTCGCCGCGGTCGAGACCGTCAACCGCGGCGGCGATCACATGGCGGCGCGGCGGATCATCGCCGGCGCCCTGCCGCTGACCCCGGAGCAGGCCGGCGACCCGCAATTCGATCTGCGCAAGCTCGCGCTGTCGGCGAAAGCGTGAGCCGCCGCGGACCGGCCGCTTCGGCGCCTCGCCGACCTCCCTTGCGCCGCGACGGCGAGACGGCCCAGCGAAGCCGCGCGCGGCGCGATCAGTCGCGCCGGTTATGCAGGCGCCGTTCCCAATCCAGCGCCTGCCGGACGATGTCGTCGAGGTTGTCGCGTTGCGGCCGCCACCCCAGCGCGCGCCGCACCCGCTCGGCTTTGGCGACGATCGCCGCGGGATCGCCGGCGCGCCGTCCCGCATGGTTGACGGTGAAATCGACGCCGGAAACGCGCTTCACCACCTCGATGACTTCCTTGACGGTCGAGCCGTGGCCGTAACCGCAATTGCAGGTCAGGCTCGCGCCTCCTTGGCGCAGATACGCGAGCGCCGCCAGATGAGCGTCGACGAGATCGGTCACCTGGATGTAGTCGCGCACGCAGGTGCCGTCGCGAGTGGGATAGTCTTCG
The DNA here is from genome assembly GCA_050015575.1 of Roseiarcus sp. Classification (GTDB taxonomy): domain Bacteria; phylum Pseudomonadota; class Alphaproteobacteria; order Rhizobiales; family Beijerinckiaceae; genus Roseiarcus. The sequence goes on from JBEKBD010000079.1 coordinate 10,503, forward strand.
CCGAAGATGTCCATGCTCGGATAGATTCCGAGCGCCGTCTGAACGCCGCGCTTGATCAAGTGCGTCGCCTTCGGCGTCGACTGCCCGAGGCGCCCCTTGGGATCGGCGCCCGCGACGTTGAAATAGCGCAGCGCGACATAGCGGAAATCACAGGCGCGGCTCGCGTCCTGCAGCATCCATTCGACCATCAGCTTGGAGCGGCCGTAGGGCGAGATCGGATTGAGCGGGGCGTCCTCGCCGACCGGCTCGGCCGACGTCTCGCCGTAGACGGCGGCGGTGGAGGAGAAGATGAAGTTCTTGACTCCGCCGTTGACCGCGCACTGGATCAGGTTGAGCGCCTTGGCGGTGTTGTTGAGGTAATAGCCGAGAGGATCGACGACCGATTCCGGCACGACGATTTTCGCCGCGAAATGCGCGATGGCGTCGACTTCATGCTCGTGGATAAGCCGTGCAACTAATTCGGAGTTGCCGAAATCGCCGACCACGAGTTTCGCCGTTTCCGGAACCGCCCAGGCGAAGCCGGTCGACAGATTGTCGAGCGCGACCACCTTCTCGCCGGCGTCGAGAAGCCCCAGATTCATGTGACCGCCGATGTAGCCGGCGCCGCCGGTGACCAGAACCGCCATTTTCGCCTCGCAATCCCCCAGGGCTCGCGGCATTATAGCAAGATTGGTTGACGCAACGAATCGCCGCCGCGAGTCGGGCGTTGGGGGGGGGATAATATTCACGTCGATCGGCTTAACGGCTGGACGTGAGGGCGTCGCCGGTTTTCTTGGTCGACGCGCAGGACAAATCGTCGCGAAAGGCTTCACTCGAATGTTCAAACCCATCCGCAAGGCGATCCTGCCGGTCGCCGGCCTCGGCACTCGCTTCCTGCCCGCGACCAAAGCGATCCCGAAGGAGATGCTGCCGGTCGTCGACCGGCCGATCCTGCAGTACGTCATCGACGAAGCGCGGGAGGCGGGCGTCGAACAATTCATCTTCGTGACCGGACGCAACAAGAGCGTCATCGCCGACCATTTCGACATCGCTTACGAACTCGACGACACGCTTAGGAAGCGCGGCAAGCACAAAGAAATCGACGCCTTGGCGGCCGCGATGCTGCCGGAGGGCGCGGCGTGTTTCACGCGCCAACAAGCCCCGCTCGGCCTCGGCCACGCCGTCTGGTGCGCGCGCGACCTCGTCGGCGACCAGCCGTTCGCGCTGCTGCTGCCCGACATGATCACCGCGAGCGGAGCGCTGCGCACCCGGTGCCTCGCCCAGTGCGTCGAAACCTACCGCGAACACGGCGGCAACATCGTCGCGGTCGAGGAGGCTCCCCAAGACCAGACGCAATACTACGGCGTGGTCGCCGTCGGCGCCGACTTCGGGCACACCTTTGAAATCAAGGGAATGGTGGAAAAGCCGGCGCCGGGATCGGCGCCCTCGAACCTGATCATTTCCGGCCGATACATTCTCCAGCCGGAAATCTTCAGGATCCTGCAAGCCCTCGAGAAGGGGACGGGCGGCGAGTTCCAATTGACCGACGGCATGATCGAACTGGCGAAGACCCAGCCGTTTCACGGCGTCCGATTCGACGGGCGAACCTTCGATTGCGGATCGAAGCTGGGGTTCCTGACGGCCAATATCGCTTTCGCGCTGGAGCGCGAGGATCTGTCGGCGGCGTTGCGCAAGGAAATCAAAAAGCTCGCGCTTTGATCGAACGGCGCGCGGCCGCGGGCTCAGCGCTGCAGCTTCAGCCCCAACATGAAGACGTTGGCGATGTAGTTCGAATTGGGCGCGGTCGACGTATATTGCTGCCGCGTCGCGCTCGCCTTGAGGACGATGTCGCGCGACAGATGATATTCGGCGCGCAGCCCGAGGCTGACGGTGGCGTCGTGCTGCGCGACCCCGACGTAGTCGTCGGTCGAGTATCCCGCCGAGGCGCCCAACGTCACGCTGCGCGTCAGGGCGTGAGCGATATCGAGGCTAAAGGCGCGCGCCACCGCGCCGGAGGCGCCGGCCATCATCGTATCGGCCAGACTGGTCTGCGCCTTGGCCGTGAGCGTGGTCAGCGGCGTCGCCGACCAAATCAGCGAGGCGTCGATGAGCGGGGCGCGCATGTCGGGCAGCCGCGGGTCCTGATACGCCCGCGCGCCATAACCCGCGCTCGCTTCTCCGGTCAGTTGATGCGTGAAGGCGAGGCTCGCGCCGCCCAGCGCCTGCGCGCCGCCGGAATTGCGGTCATAGCCGTTGAGATCGACCGCGGCGTCGTAGCGGCGCACGTCAGCGTCGACTTCGACGAAGGGCGAAATGAAGGGACTGATCTGATAGGAAGCGCGCGCGCGTAGGCCCCAATCGTTGAAATCGTTGACGGAGAGGTCTTCGGGGACGCCTCCGATCGTCGCATCCTGATAGGTCGTGCGATCGAGGGTTCCGTGCAGCGCCAAGGTCAGATCGCCGAATTTCTGCGCGCCTCCGAGGGTGGCGCCGAAGGTCTCGACCGGGGTATGCACGCTCGCGACGGCCGAGCCGCCGGTGACCAAGCCGAGCGAGGAGAGCGTCTGCTCGCTGACGTTGAATCGCCCCTCGGCGTCGAACGACAGATCGCGCGTCACGTCGAGCCGGCCGTCCAAGGCGCCCCCGCCATAAGGGGCGCTGTCTTGAGGATCGGAGAAATAGTCGCTGTAGCCGCCCTTCAGCGAGCCGTGCAGATCGCTTCGCGACCAGTCCGACTGCAGCGACACGCCCGCCTCGGTGGTCTCGAAGGCCGAGCCCTTTTGCGGACCCGAGGCCTGACCGGGGTTCGAAGCCCAGCCGAGGTCCTCTTCGATGTAGGGCGTCAGTTTGAGATCGCCGACGCTGATCCCCAGGGGATCGAATGGCTTGTCGTCGACCGCCGGGCGACGCTTGGGCGGCGGCGCCGGGAACGCGGCGATCGTCGGCGAGGGCGTTTGGCCGGCGGCGAGATTCGCCGGGCCGCCGCGCTGGCCGAGCCGCTGAGCGCCGGGATAGACGCCGAGCGGCGCGGACGTCGCCGCCCTCTTCGGGCGCGGCTTTTTCTTATCGGGCGTCGGGGTCGCTTGGTCGGGCGCGAACGGGACGAGGCTCGCTGCGGCCGGCGCATCCGCGGGCGCGACCGGCGCGCCGAAGTCGCCGCGCAGCCCGAGCGCGTCGCTCGGGGCCTGCTGCGCCGCGGCCGCAGCGGCGGCGAGAAGCGAGGCCAGCGCCAGCGCGCCCAGGGCGATGCGGCGGACGTGGCGAAGCCCTGATAGGCGCGAGCGCACAGTCCCTCCTTTCGCGCGCGTCCGCCCGGCGGCGCGGTCGTTTACGAGCGTTAGGCGGGTATGGTTAATTCCCTCTTAAACGGCTCGCGGCGCGCGCCGTCCCGGCCTCCGCCGCGGGCGAGGCGCCTCGAGGGGTGCATCGAGGCGCCGCCTCGTGCTAAGAGCCCGCCATGTCCCAACCAGACCCCGGCGCCGTCGCCTCCGCCCTCCGCACCATATCGATCGAACGGCAAGGGCTTTCCGCTCTCGCCGACGCGTTGCGGGCGCCGGACGAGGATGGGCTCGGCGCAGCGTTCCAGAGCGCCGTCGAGACGATTTTCCGCGCCAAGGGACGCGTGATCGTGACCGGGGTGGGAAAGTCCGGACACGTGGCGCGCAAGGTGGCGGCGACTCTCGCTTCGACCGGCCAGCCCGCCTTTTTCGTCCATGCCGCGGAGGCGAGCCACGGCGATCTCGGCATGGTGCAGAACGACGATGTCGTGGTCGCCGTCTCGTGGTCGGGCGAGACCGCGGAACTGGCGGCGATCATCACCTACGCCAAGCGCTTCGCCATTCCGCTGATCGCGATCACCGCCAGCGATGACAGCGCGCTCGGCCGCGAAGCCGACGTCCGGCTGCGCCTGCCCAAGACCCAGGAGGCGTGCCCGATCGGCCTGGCGCCGACCGCCTCGACGACGATGCAGCTCGTGCTCGGCGACGCG
>JBEKBD010000080.1:0-21175 GCA_050015575.1 Roseiarcus sp.
CTTTGTGACAAGCCGTCATGCGCCCCATCCACGTCATCGGCGGCGGCCTCGCCGGCTGCGAGGCGGCTTGGCAGATCGCTCAGGCCGGCGTCCCCGTCATCCTGCACGAAATGCGCCCCTCGCGCGGCACCGAGGCGCACCGCACCGAGCGCCTGGCCGAACTCGTCTGCTCCAACTCCTTCCGCTCCGACGACGCCGAGAACAACGCCGTCGGCGTCATCCACCGCGAGATGCGCGCCCTTGGTTCGCTGATCATGCGCGCGGCCGACAGCCATCAGGTGCCCGCCGGCGGCGCGCTGGCGGTCGATCGCGAGGGGTTTTCAGCCGCGGTCGAAGCGGCCATTCTCGGAAACCCGCGCATCCGCGTCGAGCGCGGCGAAATCGCCTTTCCCCCCGACGACTGGGAGAGCGTCGTCGTCGCCACCGGGCCGCTGACTTCGCCCGCGCTCGCCGACGCGATCCGCGCCCTGACCGGCGAGGACGCGCTGGCGTTCTTCGACGCCATCGCGCCGATCGTCCATCGCGATTCGATCGATATGGGCGTCGCCTGGCCGCAGTCGCGCTACGACAAGGCCGGCCCCGGCGGCACCGGCGCCGACTACCTCAATTGCCCACTGAACCGCGAGCAATACGAGGCCTTTCTCGACGCGCTGCTCGCGGCGGAGAAGACCGAGTTCCGCGAGTTCGAGGGCGCGCCCTATTTCGACGGTTGCCTGCCGATCGAGGTGATGGCGGAGCGCGGCCGCGACACGCTTCGCCACGGCCCGATGAAACCGGTTGGCCTGACCAACGCGCACGATCCCGCGGTCAAACCCTACGCCGTCGTTCAACTGCGCCAGGACAACGCGCTCGGCACGCTGTTCAACATGGTGGGGTTCCAGACCAAGCTGAGATACGCCGAGCAGGCGCGCGTGCTGCGCCTGATTCCCGGGCTGGAGCGGGCCGAATTCGCGCGGCTCGGCGGGCTGCACCGCAACACCTTCCTCAATTCGCCGCGCCTGCTTGATTCGCGTTTGCGCCTGAAGGCGGCGCCGCGCCTGCGCTTCGCCGGGCAGATCACCGGCTGCGAAGGCTACGTCGAGAGCGCCGCCATCGGCCTGATCGCCGGCCGCTTCGCCGCCGCCGAGCGGCTCGAGCGCGCGCTGGATCCGCCGCCGCCGACCACCGCAATCGGCGCGCTCGTCAACCACGTCACCGGCGGCCACATCGAAGCGATCGACCCCGGTCCGCGCTCGTTCCAGCCGATGAACGTCAATTTCGGCCTGTTTCCCCCGATCGAAGCGCCGCGCCTCGACGCGGCGGGCAAGCGCCTTGGCGGCCCCGAACGCGGCGCGGCGAGAAAGCGCGCGCTCTCCGCGCGGGCGGAGGCGGATTTGGCGAGGTGGCTGAGCGAAGGTCGGTGAGCGAGAAGGGCGCCGTCTAGCCCGCGGGCCGATCCTGCCCTATCATCGCCGGCGAACCGGTCGGCGGGGGCTGATCCAAAAAAAAACGTGGGAACCGCCGACCCGCCGCCCTTCGCGCCGGCTGGTCTCGGCTGAAGAATGCAGGAGCGAGCGATGGGCCGACCGGCCGAGTTGCGGCAGAAGTTCCGCGAGGAATTCGGCGGCGAGCCGCGCCTCTATCGCGCCCCCGGGCGGGTCAACCTGATCGGCGAGCACACCGACTACAACGACGGCTTCGTGCTGCCGGCGGCGCTCGAATTGCGCACCTGGGTCGCGGCGGCGGCGCGGCCCGACCGGCGACTGCGCGTTCGCTCGCTGCACGCCAGCGCTTTCGCCGAGTTCGATCTCGACGATCCCGCCCCCGCCCCGCGGCGCGACTGGAGCGACTATGTGCGCGGCGTCGCAGTGATGCTGCAGAGGGCCGGCCGCCGGTTGGTCGGAGCGGACCTGTTGATCGACAGCGAGGTGCCGATCGGCGCCGGCCTCAGCTCATCGGCGGCGCTGGAAGTCTCGACCGGCTTCGCGCTGCTCGATCTCTCCGGCTTCGCGATCGACCGCACCGAGCTGGCGCTGTGCTGCCAGCGCGCCGAGAACGAGTTCGTCGGCATGCGCTGCGGCGTGATGGACCAGTTCGTCTCCTGCCACGGCGCCGCGGCGCACGCGCTGCTGCTCGACTGCCGCAGCCTGGCGTTCCGGCTGGTGCCGATCGCCCCCTCGGTGCGGCTGGTGATCTGCAATTCGATGGTGCGCCACGAATTGGCGGCGGGCGAATACAACCTGCGCCGGGCGGAGTGCGAGCGCGGCGTCGCGCTGCTCAAGACCGCGCTGCCGGCGATCCGCGCGCTGCGCGACGTCGGCATGGCCGAGTTGACGGCGCACGCGGCGTTGCTGCCCGAGCTGACGCTGCGCCGCTGCCGCCACATCGTCACCGAGAACGAGCGCGTCGAGCGCGCCGGGGCGGCGCTCGACGCCGGCCGGGTCGAGGAGTTCGGCCGCCTGATGAACGCGTCGCACGTCAGCATGCGCGACGACTACGAGATCAGTTGCCGCGAACTCGACATTCTGGTCGAGCTCGCCTGGCGCGTCGAGGGCGCGCTCGGCTCGCGCATGACCGGCGGCGGCTTCGGCGGCTGCACGGTGAGCATGGTGCGCGCCGACGCGGTCGAGCGGTTCCGCGCCAGCCTCGCCGCGGGCTACGCGGCGGCGACCGGGATCGCGCCCGATATCCTGATCTGCTCGCCGGGCGACGGCGTCGTCGCGCTCGACGCCGTGGACGCGCGCCAATGACGCCATTCGCGCAAACTTCGCACCGCCGCCTCAACCCGCTGACGCGCGAATGGGTGCTGGTGTCGCCGCAGCGCACGCAGCGGCCGTGGCAGGGGCAGATCGAGCGGTCGGCGCCGCCCGCCGCGCTTCGCTACGACCCCGACTGCTATCTCTGCCCCGGCAATCGGCGCGCGCACGGCGAAGTCAACCCCGACTATCCCCACACCTTCGTCTTCGCCAACGACTTCCCGGCGTTGCGCGCCGACGCTCGCGGCGAGGCCGTCGATCGCGGCGGACTGATCGTCGCCGCGAGCGAAAGCGGCTTCTGCCGGGTCGTCTGCTCCTCGCCGCGCCACGACCTGACGCTGCCCCGCATGACGGTCGAGGAGATCGAGCGGGTGGTCGAGGCATGGAGCGAGCAGCATCGCGAACTCGGCGGCCTCGAATCGGTCAATTGGGTGCAGATCTTCGAGAACCGCGGCGCGATGATGGGGGCAAGCAACCCGCACCCGCATTGTCAGATTTGGGCCTGCGAGAGCCTGCCCAACGAGGCGGCGAAGGAACTCGCTTCTCAGACCGCCTACCGCGCGAAGCGCGGCGGCTGCTTGCTGTGCGACTACCTGAAGCTGGAGCTCGCCTCGGGCGAGCGGATCGTGTGCGAGAACGAGCATTTCGTCGCCTTGGCGCCGTTTTGGGCGGTGTGGCCGTTCGAGACGATGCTGCTGCCGCGTCGGCACTTCGGGGCTTTCGACGAGATGAGCGCCGCGGAGACGCGGCAGCTGGCCGACATCCTGCGCCGCCTGACGATCCGCTACGACAATTTGTTCGAAATCGCGTTTCCCTATTCGATGGGCCTCCACCCCTCGCCGACCGACGGGGCGAAACACCCGGAATGGCATTTCCATGCGCACTTCTATCCGCCGCTGCTGCGCTCGGCGACGGTGCGCAAGTTCATGGTCGGCTTCGAGATGCTCGGCTCGCCGCAGCGCGACATCACGCCGGAGAGCGCGGCCCAGCGGCTGCGCGAGGCGCCGGCGGCGCATTATTTGGACCGTTCCGAGCCTCCGGGCGACGCTCCGAGCTGAAGCCGGTGGGGGGGCGAACCGGCTCGTCAATCGCGACGGCGGGGAAGGACGCTCGTCGCTGCGTCAAGGAGGCGCGACATCGCCTTGATAAAAATCAAAGTGACGCGGGTCCCCTGATTTAGTACCATCGACCGATCGCGTCTTCGACGCGAAAGTCTTGCTGCCTCTCGGACAAGGAAAACATCGACAACGAACGGACGTCGAATGGGCGGAGGCTCGTTTCAAGGCTCCGTCGACGGCTTCGGACACGCGCTCGAAGGGAAAGGGCGCGAGGGGGTGGTTTTTCGGCGCGGAGTTGGTTGCAGGCGCAAAAACTTACGGAGGATTTCATGGTCAAGGCAAATATGCGGCGTGCGTTCGTGACGACGGCGGCGCTCGCTCTCGCCGTCGGCGTGGTTACGACCGCCCATGCGACGGACCCGGTCGCCAAATGGTGCCAGGGCGTCAAGATCGCCGCGTTTCCCGGCGGTCCGCAGGGCGGCGTGTTCGCCAACAACGTCTATAACGGCTATCGGCAGGCCGAACTCGACCTCGGCCCGTCGGTCACCTACTACTTCTCCAACTGGGATCCCAACCTGATGATCACCCAGTTGCAGCAGGCGATCGCCACCAAGGTCGACGGCATCGCCTTCATGGGCCATCCCGGCGACGCGGCGACCGATCCGCAGATCGACAAGGCGTTCGCGGCCGGCATCATCTTCACCACCGCGAACACCGCGCTGCCCACGGCGCAGGCGAAGTACGGCCCGGCCGGCATGGGCTACGTCGGCGCGCCCAATCATCTCGCGGGCCTCGCGCTGGGAGCGGAAGCGGCCAAGCGCGCCGGCCTCAAGGAAGGCGACGTCGCGTTCGTCTGGGGCCTCAAGGGCCAGGGCGGCGACCGCGGCTCGCGCACGGTCGGCGTCATCGAGTCGATCGAAAAGACCGGCGCCAAGGTCATCTATCAGGAGATCGACAAGGCGGTGGACGCCGATCCGAACGCGGGCACGGCGGTCTTCGTCGGCGTGATGAAAGCCAACCCGAACATCAAGCTCGTCGTCACCGACCACGGCGCCCTGACCGCCAACGTCGGCGTCTACGCGCGCGCCGCGTCGCTGAAGCCCGGCCAGGTGTTCTTCGCCGGCTTCGACATGTCGCCCGCCACCGCCAAGGCGGTCAAGGAGGGCTATCAGGAGCTGGTGATCGACCAGCAGCCCTACCTGCAGGGCTACCTGCCGATTCTCAACATCTGCCTGACCAAGAAGTTCGGCTTCTCCGGCCTCGACATCAACACGGCCGGCGCCTTCGTCGACCCCAGCAACGTCGACGCCATTGCGCCGCTTGCGGCCCAGGAAATCCGTTAGGATTGAATGGGGCTAGTTGGCACCAAAGCCGGGGCGCCCGTTCGGCGCCCCGGTCGTTTCAAGAAGGAGAAGACCGAAGTGTCTCAGTCTGCGTCGCCGAGCGCCGACGCGCCGCCCGTCATCGAGCTGCGCCATGTTTCCAAGACTTTCGGCGAAGTGCGATCGCTCGCCGATGCAAGCTTCCAAGTGAATCCGCGCGAAATCGTCGGCCTGCTCGGCGACAACGGCGCCGGCAAGTCCACCCTCATCAAGGTGGTGATGGGATTTTACGCGCCCGACGCCGGCGGCGAGGTCTATTTCCATGGCGAGCGCGTCGACGACTGGTCGGTGGCGAAGGCGCGCGGCCTCGGCATCGAAACCGTCTATCAGGAACGCGCGCTGTGCGAGAAGCAGCCGATCTGGCGCAATATGTTCATGGGCCGCGAGCTGCGCAACCGCCTCGGCCTTCTCGACGTCGAGCGCATGCGCGACGAATGCGCGCGGCTGATGAGCGAGCACATGGGTTTCACCTCGACGGCGGTGCATCCCGACAACGTGGTCGCCACCATGTCGGGCGGCGAGAAGCAGGGCGTCGCCATCACCCGCGCCCTCTATTTCGAAGCCGAGCTCGTCATTCTCGACGAGCCGACGATGGGCCTGTCGCTCAGCGAGACCAAGAAGACGCTCGACTTCGTCCGTCACATCAAGGACGTCGGCAAGTCGGCGATCTTCATCGATCACAATATCTTCAACATCTATCCGGTCGTCGACCGGCTCTACGTGCTCGATCGCGGCAAAGTCGCGGGTATGTACAATCGCGCCGACATCACGATCGATCAACTGATCGAGCGGCTTTATCACGTTGCGCGAACCGGGACGATGGAGCTGCAGTCATGACCGAACAAGCAGCAGGAGCCCGCCCGGTCGGCTACAAGGCGGCGCCGCCGTCGCTGTTGACGCGTTACGGCAGCCAGATGGGCATCGTCGGCGTCGGCTTCGCGATGTGGCTGGCCTTCGTCATCGCGGCGCCGCGCGTATTCACCGACGTCGACATCTACCTCGCGTTCGCCGAGACGACGCCGCTGTTCGGCATCGTCGCGTTGTCGTTGACTTTCGTCGTCATCACCGGCGAAATCGATCTTTCCTTTCCCTCGGTGATGGCGCTCGGCACCGCCGCGTTTTGTCTCGTGACGACCCACGCCGGATGGCCGTGGTGGGCCGGCGTGATCGCCGGGCTCGCGACGGGCGTCGCCTGCGGCCTCCTCAACGGGCTTCTGGTGGCGACCCTCAACATTCCCTCGCTCGTCATCACCATCGGCACCCAGTTCTTGTTCCGCGGCCTCGAGCTCGTCTTGATGAACGGCACCGGCGTGCCGCTGGGCGACGACAAGTTCCCGCAAATGCACGCGCTGCTGCGCGAGCCGCTGTTCGGCCTTCCCGTGCAGACCCTTTGGATGATCGCGATCGTGATCGCCGAATGGATATTGCTCAACCGCACCCAGTTCGGCGCGCACGTGTTCCTGGTCGGCGACAACCAGACGAGCGCGCGGCTGATGGGCGTCAATGCCGGACGAGTGAAGATCAAGGCGTTCGTGCTGGTCGGGGTCACCGCGGTGTTCTGCGGCATGATGAGCTCGATCTACGGCTATTATTTCTGGCCGAGCACCGGCGACGGCTCTCTCTTGAACACCATCGCCTCGGTGTTCCTCGGCGGCACGTCGGTGTTCGGCGGCACCGGCTCGGTGGTCGGCACCTTCGTCGCGGCCTTTATCATCGGCGCGATCAACGCGGGCATCGTCTCGGCGGGCGTCAACGCATTCTACACCCAGTTGGCGTTCGGTCTGGTCATCGTCGTCTCGGTCGTGCTGCAGACGATCATCGACCGCCGCATCCGACGCCAGTCCGTCACCGGACAGTGAGGCGCCGCAGCCTCCCGCGCGCCCAGCGCCACAGCGCCCATTGACGCCGCAAGAGCGAGGGCGCGGGGAAGGCGTCGAACGGCGCGCGGGCGCGCCGCAGCCGCGCGAGATCGAGCCGCGCCGCGCCCAAGGGGATGAAGGCGGGAAGAACGGCCGTCGGGAGATCGACGACGAGCGCCTCGGCTTCCTCCAAGCGCCGCCGCGCCTCGGCGGCGAGATCGCTCAGCGCGGCGCGCAAAGGCGCGCCGTCGCGGCTCCCGCGCACGTCGGCGAGCGAGGCGCCGCGGCGCTGCAACATATCGCGCGGCAAGTAGACGGGGCCGCGCGCGCTCGTCGCGGCGAACGTCCGCAAGACCTCGGTCAGGCCGGCGGCGAGCCCGGCGGCGCCGCTCGCCTCGGCCGCGCCGAGATCGCGCCCTTCGCCGAGGATCAGCGCCGCCAGATGAAACGGCGCCGAAGCGGTCCGGCGGCAATAGGTTTCGAGATCGGCGAGCGTCGGCATGGCGTCGTCGGTGAGATCGAAGCGCCGCGCCTGCAACCAATCGTCGAACGCCGCCGCCGGCAGCGCGAACCTCGTCCTCGTATCGATCAGCGCGGCGGCCACGGGATGGCCCGCGGCCTCCGCCTCGCGCTCCCCCGCCAGCGCCTCGCGCCACCACATGAGGCGCATCTCGCCGGCGAGCGGTTCGCGCGCGGCGGCGCGAACGCGCGCGATCTCGTGAGCGAAGGCGGAGAGCGCGTGAAGGGCCGGGCGCGCCGCCTCGGGCGCGAAAAGGGTCGAGAGCCAGCGGTCGCGTTCGCGCTCGCGCGCGAGGCCGGCGCAATGGGCGTAAGCCCGCGCCAGCGCGTCGGCGCTCTCTCGACCGGCGCTCACGGCGCGGCGAGCAGCAGGGCCGCGACGCGGCGGTTTTCGTCGATCATCACGTTGTAGACTCGCAAGGCCGGGCCCGTCGCCATCGCCTCGAAGCGGAGGCCCGCCGCGCCCAGGCGGCGCTTGAGCGCGGGCGCCAAAGGCGCCGCCCGCGCGCCCGTGCCGATCACGACGAACTCGATCGAACCCGGCCCGGCCTCGAGTTCCGCGAACAGCGGCGCCAGCGCATCGGCGTCGATTTCGCTTGGCGCGCGGATCGCGACCGCGCCGACGCCCTGCGGCGTCGCCAGGATCGAACCGACGTGCGATAGACCGGCGAAACGAAAGCCGCCGGCCCCGTAGGCCTCGATCGCATGACGACCGGGAACGTAGGCGCGCGGGCGCGGCGCGCTCAAACCTTCGCCTTGGCGGCGGCGCCCGCTTCCGGCTCGTTCCCCTTGTCGAACACGTCGGCGCGCACGCCGAGATAGATCAGCATCGGCGAACAGATGAAGATCGAGGAATAGGTGGCGACGCATATGCCCCAGATCATCGCCGCCGAGAACGAGCGGATCACGTGGCCGCCGAGGAAGAACAGCGCCAGCAGCGCGAGAAACACCGTCGTCGCCGTCATGATCGTGCGCGGCAGCACGGCGTTGACCGACATGTCGACGATCTCGGCGGTCGACAGGCGCTTGTACTTGCGCATGACCTCGCGGATGCGGTCGAGCACGACCACCGTCTCGTTGAGCGAATAGCCGACGATGGTCAGGATCGCCGCGATCGAGGTCTGGTTGAACTCCAACTGAGTGACGCAGAAAAAGCCGACCGTGAGCAGCAGGTCGTGCATCGTGCCGATGATGGCGCCGACGGCGAACTGCCATTCGAAGCGGAACCAGAGATAGGCGAGCACCGCCAGGATGGCGACGACGACGCCGAGCGTCCCGCTCTGCACCAATTCGCCGGACACGCGCGGACCCACCGCTTCGACGCTGCGGAATTCGTAAGTGTCGCCGAATGTCGCGCGCAATTTGGCGATCGCCGTCTGCTGCCCGGATTCGCCGCCCGGCTGCACGTTGAGACGTAGGGTGACGTCGGTGTCGGCGCCCGAGCGCTGCGCTTCGACCGGGCCGAGGCCGAGCGCCTCGGCCTTGCCGCGCAAGTCGGCCAGATCCGCCGCGCCGCCCTTGGCGCGCAATTCGACCTGCGTGCCGCCGGCGAAGTCGATGCCGAAATTCATGCCGACGAAAAAGAACATCAGCACCGCGATGATCGACAGGCACGCCGACAAGGGGTAGCTAACGCGGCGGAGCCGCATGAAACCGAATTTGGTGTTTGCCGGCGCGAGGCGGAGCAGTTTCATCGAGCCAATCTTTCGCCTGACGTCATATCGGCAGCGCGCTGGGGCGAAGCCGGTGGTACCACAGCGCGATCATCATGCGCGTCATCGTCACCGCCGTGATCACCGAAGTCAGAATGCCCAGCCCGAGCGAAATCGCGAAGCCGCGCACCGCGCCCGAACCGAAGAGATAGAGGATCACCGCCGCCACGAACATCGTCACGTTGGAGTCGATGATGGTGGCGAAGGCGCGCTTGAACCCGGCGTCGAGCGCGGAAATCACCGAGCGCCCGAGATGCCCCTCCTCTCGAATGCGCTCGTAGATCAGCACGTTCGAATCGACCGCCATGCCGATGGTGAAGACGATGCCGGCGATGCCCGGCAAGGTCAGCGTCGCTCCCAGCAGCGCCATCGCGGCGAAGATGAAGAGGATGTGCACGCCCAGCGCCAGATCGGCGAAAATTCCGAACACGCCGTAGGTCGTCAGCATGTAGACGACGACCAGCGCGCCGCCGACGAAGGCCGCGCGCTTGCCCGCGTCGATCGAATCCTGGCCGAGCCCGGGGCCGACGGTGCGCTCCTCGACCACCGTCAGCTTGGCCGGAAGCGCTCCGGCGCGCAGCAGCACCGCCAGATTGTTGGCCTCTTCGACGGTGAAATTGCCGGTGATCTGGCCGGAGCCGCCGGTGATCGGCGAGAGGATGCGCGGCGCGGAAATCACCTTGCCGTCGAGCACGATGGCGAACAGCCGCCCGACGTTCTCGGACGTCACCTGGCCGAAGCGCTGACCGCCCCTCAAGTTGAAACGGAAACTGACGTCGGGCTCGCCGGTGCGCGAATCGAAGCTCGGCTGCGCGTCGACGAGGTCCTCGCCCGCCACCATCACCCGCTTCTGCACCGGGATCGTGCCGCCCTGCTGCTGGGGAAGAACCTCGAATTCGCTCGGCGGGTCGCCGGGGTCGGCGACCAGGCGGAACTCCAGTTTGGCGGTGGCGCCGAGAAGTTCCTTGACCTTTGTCGTGTCTTGCAGCCCCGGCACTTCGACCAGAATACGGTCGTTCCCCTGCTGCTGAACGTTGGTTTCCTTGGTCCCGCTGCCGTTGAGGCGGCGGTTCAACACTTCGATCGACTGGGTGACCGCGTGACGGACTTTTTCGGTGGTCGCCGCTTCCGTCAGCGTCAGTTGCACCGCGCCGTCGCCCGTGTCGGAAACGTCGAGCATGTGGCCGGTCGCGCCGCTCAGCACGCCGCCGATGCGCTGATCGAGCGAGCGCAGCAGGTCCAGCGCGCGCGCGCGCTCGGCGGGGTCGGCGATGCGCACGACGACGCCGCGCGGCTTCTCGGCGATGCCGCCGCTGATCGAAATCTTGCCTTCGCGCATCTTGGCGCGCACGTCGTCGCGCAACGAGTCGACCTGCGCCTTGATCACCGAGGCGCTGTCGACCTCCATCAGAAGCTGCGCGCCGCCCTGCAGATCGAGGCCGAGCACGATGGCGCGAAACGGCAAAAATGAAGGAAGATGGCTCTCCACCGCCGCCACGGTCTCCCGCGGCAGAAAGCTCGGGACGATCGCCAGCGCCGCGAAGGCGACGAGCGCCAATATGGAGGCGACCTTCCAGGAAGCGAGACGAAACATCGGAGCTGAGAATCTCCCGCGCCCGCGAGGCGCGTTCAACGCGCCGGCGGCGCATCAGGGGTTGGCGGCGTCTTTCTTGGCCGGCGGCGTCTTGGCGGCGGGGACGTCCTTGACAGGTTCGCCCTTCGAACGCACCTCGGCGATCCCCGAGCGCGCCACGCGAACCCTGACGTTGGGCGCGATCTCGAGTTCGATTTCCGTGTCGTCCGTCGATTTGGTGATCTTGCCGATCAATCCGCCGCTGGTGACGACGACGTCGCCGCGCCGCGCCCCCTGCACCATCGCTTTCTGCTCCTTGGCGCGCCGCTGCTGCGGGCGCAGGATGAGAAAATACATGATGGCGAAAATGAGGATGAAGGGGGCGAAATTCATCAGCATGTCGCTCGACCCGGTCGGGGCCGAGCCGCTGGCTTGGGCGAAGGCTGGCGTGATGAACAAGGGCGAGGACTCCGTCGGCGCGCCGGCAAGGGCGCGGATCTGAGGGGGGTCGTCAAAGGCGACGCATATATAACCGGCGCCGCTGCGAAAGCAACGTGGCCCGTTGGCGTGGGCCGAGCCGATCGGCGCCGGGCGGATGCCCGGAGCGCAGGGTTCTGTCCCGTCAGCGATGTATGACGGTCAGCCCGGTTCCTCCGGCCCAATGAGCTGGCGACAAACTGTGAAATGATGGATCAGATCGAACGCCTTCTGCCGGAATACGCCTCGCAAGGCGGAGCGGGCTGTCATGGATCTAAGCTGTGAAAAATGTCGCGCCATCGAGGCTGGCGCCGTCATCCATGCCTTATTTAACGATTGGATAGTGTTAGATTCGTGTTTTGTTTTGCGCATCCAAAACTCTAATTAGACAGGAGTAGATTAAATACCAGGTAGTTATAAAGCCAATGACCGGAATTATTGTAAGAACCACGAACAGAGCTCCGTTTCTATTTGACTTTACGGCAAGCAAATAGTTTGGCCATGCGAAAATTAATCCAACGATAAACAAGGGAAGAAATTGTATCACGATATCGATATTGCTCATTGTTGTCCCCCTACCATGAGGCGAACCAAAGGTACTCGCTGAATCCGGCACGAGCAAGTTGCGCTTCCCGTCGTTGGCGTCGAGGCGACCGGCATCTCCCTTGGCCCTGCGCGCCCAATCGCGTTGAGGTCATCTTGCCGGCGATGAAAAAGGCCTGACGCTTCGCGCCCGCTTGCCAGCGACGCCGCGTCACGCCAAAAGCGCGCGATGCTGCACATCAACGAGCTCACCTATCGCCTCGGCGAGCGCCTGCTGTTCGATCACGCGAGCGCGGCGCTGCCGACCGGCGCGCGCGTCGGCTTGGTCGGGCGCAACGGCGCCGGCAAGACCACCTTGTTCCGCCTGATCGCGGGCGAAATCAGCGGCGAAAGCGGCTCGATCTCGCTTCCCAAGCACACCC
Source organism: Roseiarcus sp. (assembly GCA_050015575.1). Classification (GTDB taxonomy): domain Bacteria; phylum Pseudomonadota; class Alphaproteobacteria; order Rhizobiales; family Beijerinckiaceae; genus Roseiarcus. The sequence continues at coordinate 12,281 of JBEKBD010000080.1, forward strand.
GCATCGGCCGCGTCGAGCAGGAGGCGCCCGGCGGCGCCGAGACGTTGATCGACTTCGTGCTCGCCGCCGACCGCGAACGCGCCGCCCTCCTCGCCGAAGCGGCGGCGGCGAGCGATCCGCTGCGCATCGCGGAAATCCAGACCCGGCTCGTCGACATCGACGCCCATTCCGCCCCGGCGCGCGCCGCGCGGATCCTGAGCGGCCTCGGCTTCGACGAGGCGGCGCAGAACCGCGCCCTCGCCGAATTCTCGGGCGGCTGGCGCATGCGCGTCGCCCTCGCTGCCGTGCTGTTTTCGGCCCCCGACCTGCTGCTGCTCGACGAGCCCACCAACTTCCTCGATCTCGAAGGCGTGCTGTGGCTGATCGACTATCTCAAGTCCTACCCGGCGACGGTCGTCGTCATCAGCCACGACCGCGATCTGCTCGACGACGTCGTCGGCTGCATCCTGCATCTCGAGCGCGCCAAATTGACGCTGTGGAGCGGCGGCTACACCAGCTTCGAGCGCCAGCGGCGCGAGCAACAGACGCTGCAAGGCAAGGCGCTGAAGAAGCAGGAAGCGCGGCGCCGGCATCTCCAGGCGTTCGTCGACCGCTTCCGCGCCTCCGCCACCAAGGCGACTCAGGCGCAGTCGCGCCTGAAGATGCTGGCCAAAATGGAGCCGATTTCCGCGGTGGTCGACGAGACGGTTCTGCCGTTCGCCTGGCCGCCGATCGCCAAGCGGCTCAGCCCGCCGATCGTGGCGATGGAGAAGGCGAGCGTCGGCTACGGCGACCGCGTCGTGCTCTCCCGGCTCAATCTCACGCTCGCCGACGACGACCGCATCGGCCTGCTCGGCGCCAACGGCAACGGCAAGTCGACGTTCGCCAAACTGGTCGGCGGGCGCCTCGAGCCGATGAGCGGCCGAATCGTGCGCGCCGCCAAGCTCGACGTCGGCTTCTTCGCCCAGCACCAGATCGACGACCTCGACCTCGAGGGAACGCCCTACGGCTGCGTCGCCGAGAGGATGCGCGGCGCGCCCGAGGTCAAGATTCGCGGCCGCGCAGCGCTGATCGGCTTTTCCGGCGCGCGCGCCGACACCAAGATCGCGGCGCTGTCGGGCGGCGAAAAGGCCCGCCTGCTGATGGGCCTGGCGACCTTCGCCGGGCCGCAACTCCTGATCCTCGACGAGCCGACCAACCATCTCGACATCGACAGCCGCGCCGAATTGATCGAGGCGATCAACGAATACGAAGGCGCCTGCATTCTCGTCTCGCACGACCGGCGCCTGCTGGAGGCCTGCGTCGATCGGCTGTGGCTGGCCGCGGGCGGCACGGTGCGCGCCTTCGAGGGCGACCTCGCCGACTACGGCCGCTTCGTGCTCGACCAGAACGCGACGCAAGCGCGCGCCAAGAAAGAGGGCCCGGCCGGCCGCCCCGCGCCGGCGGCCGAGCGGCGCGATGCCGCCAAGCCGCGCCGCGAGCTTGCGCCCTTGCGCAAGGAGATCGAGGCGGTCGAGCGGAAGTTGCGCCGCTTCCAGGACCTGCTGCGTCGCGTCGACGACGCGCTGGCCGAGGCCGGCGAGACGGCGGGCAATTCGGCCAAGGTCGTCGATCTCGCGGCCAAGCGCGCCGAGCTGGAGCGCGCGTTGACGGCGGCGGAGGATGACGCGCGGGCCGCCGCCTTGCGCGGGCGCAAGCCGCGAGCGGCCCGGCAGGGCCGGCGGCGGCGTCGACCGAGCAATTCCCTTTCGGCGCGGCGCGCACTAGAATGAGCGCGAGTTTCGTCTCGAGGGAGGCTGGAGCGATGCGCGTCGCCGGACTGGTTCTGTTGGCCTGTGGGTTGGCTCTCGGCGGCGACGCCCTCGCCCACGGGACAGGGAACGGCGGGCCGCCGCCGAAGTATTGCCATCAAGGCGGGACGGCCTACAAGCGCAGCGACTATTGCTACACCAGCTGCGACCCCCGCCGCGCCTGCGACATCGAAGTGTGCACCAGCGAAGGCGCGTGGCTGACCATGTACGGCTGCAAAGTGCGCGATTGCCGCCGGCTCTGCCCGTAAGCGCGTCGGCGAGCCGGCGGGAGCAAGTTTTCAACCCGTGTTCCTCCGCCTCGGCATGGTCGAAACCGGGGTTCCGCCGGCGCCTGACGCGCGGGTCGAAAACTCCATCGCTTACTCGGCGTCGGCTTCGATCGCGATCTGGTAGTCGAGGGTCGACGTCGCGGCGCCGCCGTAGAACCCGCCTTCGACCGGCATCGTCGCGGCTTGCTCGGGAGCGGCGCAAAGGCCGACGTGGCCGTCGGTCACGCGGACGCCATGGGTCGGATCGTAGGCGCGCCAGCCGAGTCCGGGAACGAACGCCTCCGGCCAGGCGTGGAGGTGACGGCGGCCGTCGGGCGTCTCCGCTCGCGCCTGATAGCCGCTGACGAAACGCGCGGGCGCGCCGAGGCTGCGGCAGGCGGCGAGAAAGAGATTGGTCACGTCGCGACACGCGCCGTGGCCCAGCGCCAGCGTCGCTTCGGCCGGCCGCGCGGCGCCGTCGTCGCGAATGTCGTGGCGGATGCGCACGAACAGCGCTTCGTTGAGGCGGTCGAGAAAGGCGAGCGGGTCGCCGCCGCTGGCCGACGCGAGCTCGGCGGCGAAGTCGCGGACCGTGGCGTCGATTTCCCCGGCGCCGCGATAGGCGGCGTTCGGCCCGGCCGCTTCGATCGGCCACGGCAGCCGCCACGGCGCCGCGATCTTCGGCGCCGCGGCGTCCGAGACTTCGAGCGCGAAGCGGCTGTCGATGACAAAGCGGTCCGACAGGCCGTCGAAGGCGACGCGGGTGACGAGATTGCCAAACGGATCGAGCGTCTCCTCGCGCTCGATCGGCGTGGGTTCGATCGACAACGTCCGCGTCAGCAGCCGGCCGGCGTCCGGCCGGGGATTGAGCCGCACGACGTGCTCGGCGAGCCGCACCGGCGCCGTGTAGCGGTAGCGGGTTTGGTGCCGGACCGAGATGCGCATCGAACCGCGTCCCTTCAGCGTCGCCGTCCGGTCGACGCGCTCGCCGAGCGGCAATATTCGCGCCGCGCCTGATCTCTATCGCGCGCGCGTCCAGCCGCCGTCCTCGCCTTCCCGCCAATAGCTCGGCGCGGCGCCCGCTGATTTGACCTGGGTCCATTCCCGACGCGCCTCGGCGGCCGCCTCCTCGTCGCGCCCGTCGAACAGCACAACGACCTGCTGGTAGCCGGCTTCGGCGAACGCGGCGGCGGGAACGCCGGAGAGCAGCACGCGCAACGCTGCGCCGTTGGGGTTTTCCTCGCCCGCGGTGAGATAGATCGGCTGCGCCTCGGGCTCGCCGTCACGCGCCGCGCCGTGCGGCAAAAAGCTGTCGTCGGCGTAGGTCCACAGCCGCTCGTTCAGCGCCTCGACGCGCTCCTCCGACGGCGCCTGGACGACGGCGCGCAGTCCGTGCGCCAGCGCGTCCTCGAGAATGCCCGGCAGCGCCTGATCGATGCGGCGGCGCTCGAGGCGATAGAAGCGGAATTCGGTCATCGCCGCGCCGGGCCTACTCCTCGCCGCCGACGATGACGAAGGCGCTGTCGGTGTCGGTGACGATCAGGCCGAGCGAGACGCCGCCGGGGGCGTGCTCCTCGGTCTTGCCGGCGACATAGACGTCGCCGCGTTCGCGCGAGGCGGCGAGATACTCGCGCGCGTCGGCGCCCATTTCGCGCACGAAGGCGCGGCTCTTGGCGGCGTCCCAGCCGAGCGCGGAGCGCAGCGCCGCCGCCTGGAAACTTTCGAACTCGCTCGCCGCGCTCGCCGAGGCTGGCTCGGCGGCGCGCGCCTCGAAGCGCAGCAATCGGTCGTTCCGACAGGTCAGGGTCCCGTCGATGTCGGATTTGGTCGTGATATCGAAGACGTCGGTGTCGGTTCGCGCCCGCGAGACGATCAGCGCGTGCGTGAAATCGACGTGCGAGTCGCTCGTCGCGGTCCGCAGTTTGTCGATGAAGGCGTCGCAGCCGGGCAGCGCCGGATTCGCCTGCGCCGGAGCGGCGCCGAGGCAAAGCGCGAAAACCGCGAGCCGCCATCCCGATCGCATCCCGTTCACTCCCTGCCGATTATGCGCGCCCTTCGGGCGAAACGCCATTGTCGCTCGACGTCACGACGCCGGAAACAACGGACGGGAACTCAGCTTTCGTAATATTCGGCGATCAGGCGGTCGAGCAGCCGCACGCCCCAACCCGACGCCCAGGATTGATTGATCTCGCTCGCCGGCGAGTTCACCGCCGCGCCCGCGACGTCGAGATGCGCCCAGGGCGTGTCGCCGACGAAGCGCTTGAGGAACTGCGCCGCGGTGATCGCGCCGGCGTTGCGCCCGCCGGCGTTCTTCATGTCGGCGATCTTGGAATCGATCGCCTTGTCGTAGGCGGCCCCGAGCGGCATGCGCCAAACCATTTCTCCCGTCGCCGCCCCCGCGGCGCTCAGCCGAGCGGCCAGCTCGTCGTTGTTGGAGAACAGTCCGGCGTGCTCCTGGCCGAGCGCGACCATGATGGCGCCGGTGAGCGTCGCCAGATCGACGATGAACCGCGGCTTGATCCGCTGGTGAACGTACCACAGCGCGTCGGCCAGCACGAGCCGTCCTTCCGCATCGGTGCTGATGATTTCGATCGACCGGCCGGACATCGACTTGAGAATGTCGCCGGGACGAATGGCGCCGCCGCCGGGCATGTTCTCGATCAGGCCGATCGCGCCGACCGCGTTGACCTTGGCCTTGCGGCTGGCGAGCTCGTGCATCAAGCCGACGACGCAGGCCGCGCCCGCCATGTCGCCTTTTTGGTCCTCCATGCCGGCGCTCGGTTTGATCGAGATGCCGCCCGAGTCGAAGCAGACGCCCTTGCCGACGAAGGCGATCGGCTTCGCCTTCTTGGCGCGACCGCCGCGCCAGCGCATGACGACGAGCCGACTTTCGCGTTTCGAGCCCTGGCCGGCGCCGAGCAGCGCGCCCATGCCGAGCTTCGTCATGGCTTTTTCATCGAGGATTTCGACTTCGACGCCGAGCGTCTTCAACTCCGCGGCGCGTTCCGCGAACGCCTCGGGATAGAGCGCGTTGGCGGGCTCGTTGATCAGGTCGCGGGCGAATTCGACCCCGTCGGCGACCGCCATCCGCGCGGCCGCCGTGGCGTTCGCCGCGGCGGGGTCGGCCACGCCGATGGCGATCGAAGGCGCCGGCCGGTCGCCGTTGTCGTCGCCTTTTTTCTCCGTCTTGTACTTGTCGAAGCGATACGCGCGCAGACGCAGGCCGAGCGCGAAATCCGCCGCCGCGCCGGCGCCCCATTCGCCCGCCGGCGCCTCGAACGCCGCGTCGACCTTCTTGGCCGCGCCGAGCTTGCCGAAAACGAAGCCGCCGAGCGTCGGAAAATCGATCGGCTTGCCGTCCTTGCCGGGGGCGACGCCGACGACCAGAAGACGCGCCGCGTCGACGCCGGCGGGCTCCAGAATATCCAGGACGGTGAGGCTCTTGCCGCGAAAGCCGACGGTCTCGGCGGCCGCTTCGATCCGGGCGGCGGCCTGCCCGAGAAGCGCGCCGATTCGCGCCGACGGCTTGAGGTCGGCGCCGACGAAGACCACATAGGTTCCGCCGTTGGGCGCCGAAATCGGCGTAAAGGCGATTTTGACAAATTCGCTCATACAAATCCCCAGACACGAAATGGGAGACACGCAGCCGGCTTCGCGCTGGCGTCTGATCGACTCATCAGGGGCTTTCGCCCGGCCGTCAATAACCAGACCGCGCGCCAGCGACGCTTCGTCGCGGCTCGGCGCGCGCCTGGCGCGCCTTGCCAGACGCGCCCGGGCGGGTTAGCGCTCGACCGCGGTCGAGCGCCCGCGCGCGCCGCGAACAACGAGGAAACACAGGGGAACCGGCCGCCGAATGACGCGCATCGAGCGATACGTGTTCCGAACCGCAGCGGCGGCGTTCCTCTCCGGACTGATCGCGCTGACCGGCCTGGTATGGGTCACCCAGGCCCTGCGGGAAATCGACATCATAACCAGCAAGGGCCAGTCGCTGCTGGTCTTCTTCTCCATCACCGGGCTCACGCTGCCTTCGCTCATGGCGTTCATCGCGCCGGTCGCGCTGTTCGCCGGCGTGCTGTACTGCCTGAACAAGCTCAACGGCGACAGCGAATTGGTGGTCATGAGCGCGTCGGGCGTTTCGCCGGGTCGGCTGCTGCGGCCGTTCCTCGCGCTGTTCGCGCTGGTGTTTGCGATCGAGGTGGGCCTTTATCTCGAGGTCATGCCCTGGAGCTTCCGGACGATCGAAACTCTGACGACGCTGCTTCGCGCCGACTTCATCGCCAATTTGGCGCGTCCCGGCGCCTTCACCGAACTCGAATCCGGCTTCGTATTCCACTTCCGCGAACGGGCGCCGGACCGCTCGCTGCACGGCGTGTTCATGCAGGACCGCCGCGATCCCGCCCACATCACCACGTACATTTCCGAAGCGGGAAGGACCGTCGAAAAAGATGGCCAAACCTACCTAGTTCTGTCGAAGGGCTCGTATCAACGTCCCGAGCGTTCCGGCGATTCGGCGGTCGTCACTTTCCAGGACTACGCGATCGACCTCTCCCAGTTCATGCGCAAGGGCGAAGCGTCCAAGGGGACGCACGAGATGGCGACGCGGCAATTGATCGCGCCGGACCCCAAGGACCTGGCGGCGCCGGGTCTGGGCGGGCGGTTGCGCGCCGAATTGCTCGATCGTCTTTCCAGCCCGTTCTACGCCTTCGCAGCGGGCCTCGTCGGTTTCGCGGCGCTCGGCGAAGCGCGAACGACCCGCCAAGGCCGGGGCATGGCGATGGCGGTCGCGGTTCTCGTTTTTACGGCGTTGCGCTTGGTGGGCATCGTCTCGATCTCGCTCGTCGTCGGCAATCCGAACGCCGCGATCCTGGTTTGGGCGATGCCCATCGGCGCTTCGGCGGTCAGCCTCGACGCGATCTTCGTCGGACCGTTGAGCCGCGCCCTGGCGGCGATGCGTCGCCTCGCCTTCTCCGCGACGAGGACGGCATGATCCTCGGCACGCTCGGGCGTTACGTCGCCAGGCGATTCCTGACCACGATCGTCGCGGTCTTCTTGGGAGTCTTCGCCCTGGTTTACGCCATCAATCTGGTCGAGATGCTGCGTCGGTCCAGCGCCACGCCAGCGGCGACGGGACTACTGATGGCGTGGGATTCGATTCTGAACACGCCGATCGTCGCCGAGCAGGCTCTGCCCTTCGCGGTCCTGTTCGGAGCGATGATGTCGTTCCTCAATCTGTCGCGCAAACTGGAACTGGTGGTGGCGCGCGCGGCCGGCGTTTCGGCCTGGCAGTTCATCGCGCCGCCGCTCCTGGTCGCCGTCGGAGTCGGCGTCTTCGCGGTGACGATCCTCAACCCGGCGTCGACGGCGATGAAGCGCGAATCGGGGCGGCTGGAGGCGAAGGTCTTCGGCGCCGACGCGAGAGCGTCCGGCGGCGTTTGGATAAGACAGAAGAGCGTCGACGGCGAGGCGATCGTTCACGCGGACGGCCGCGACGATTCCATTCCCGCGCTCGTCCATGTCCAAGTGTTCAATTTCGACGCCAGCGGCGACTTCATCGAACGCGTCGACGCGGAAAGCGCGACGCTGCACGACGGGTTCTGGAATTTGAAGGACGTCAACGTCGTCACTCCCGGCTTCGACACCTTGACGACGGGCGCCTATCTGCTCGCCACGTCGCTGAGTCGCCAGGAGGTCGCGCAGGCTTTCGTCGCCCCGGAAACCGTGTCGTTTTGGGCGCTGCCGGCGCTCGCCGCGCAGACGGATCGCGCCGGCCTCGATGCGACCGGATATCGTTTGCAATTTCAAGAGCTTCTCGCCTTGCCGCTGACTCTGGCGGCGATGGTTCTGGTGGCTGCTTGCTTTTCTCTGCGGTTTTTCCGAATGGGCGGCGTCCAGAAGATGGTTTCCGGTGGCGTCGCAGCCGGCTTCGTGCTTTATGTCGTCACGAAATTGGTCAATGATCTCGGCGGGGCGGGATTTGTCAGCGTCCCGGTCGCGGGGTGGTCGACGGCCGTGGTCGGTTGTTCGTTTGGGGTCTACGTGCTTTTGCACCAGGAGGATGGTTGATGGGTTCGTCCATCAGCTTTTCCAACGCGAGCGTTCGCCGCGCTGGCGCGTTCGCGCGCCTGGGCGCGAGCGCGGCCGTCCTGCTGTTGACGCTGACGCTCGGCGTCGCGGCGCAAGCCCAAACCGCTGCGCCCGCCTCGAGCCAAGCGGCGGCGGCGGCGCAACATCCCGACAAGCTGATCGTCGAGGCCGACGAACTCGTCTACGACAAGGACCACGACACGGTGTCGGCGGTCGGCGCGGTGCAGCTCTATTACAAGCATCGCGTTCTCCAGGCCGACCGAGTCATCTACAACCGCGCGACCAAACGGGTTTACGCGGAGGGCCGCGCCAAGCTGACGGACGAGCGCGGCAACGTCACCTACGCCTCGCGATTCGACTTGACCGACGATTTCGGCGCCGGCTTCGCCGAAGGCGTGAAGGTGCTGTCGACCGAGAAGACCTTGTTCACGTCGCCGCGCATCGAACGCTCGGCCGGCGCGGTGACGGTGCTCAACGGCGGCGTCTACACCGCGTGCGAGCCGTGCAAGGATCATCCCGAACGGCCGCCGTTCTGGCAGATTCGCGCCGCGCGCATCATCGAGAACCAGCAGACCCACATGGTCTATTACGAGGACGCGTGGCTCGAAGTCGGCGGCGTTCCGGTCGCTTACGTTCCGTATTTTTCCGCCGCCGATCCCACGGTCACGCGACAGACCGGCTTGCTGACGCCGGAGCTCATTTCCGGAAATTACATCGGCACCGGCGTCGCGCTCCCCTATTTCTACAATCTCGCGCCCAATTACGACCTGACG
>JBEKBD010000081.1:0-13853 GCA_050015575.1 Roseiarcus sp.
GCCCCCGCCTGACCGCTATAACCCAAAGGAGAATGAAATCGTGTCCTCGTCAAACATGAAAATCAAAGCCTTGCTCGGCGTCGCGCTTGCGCTGGCGTTCTCGAGCGTCGGCGCGCACGCGGACGAGCCGACGCCCGCCGCGCTGAATTACGCCAACCAGATCTTCGCCGACATCGGCATGAAGGCGCTCATCGATCAGGTTGTGCCGGGGATGCTCGCGCAGCTCGAGCGCAATGTCACGACGACGCGCCCCGAGCTGAAGGACGCGCTGCACGAGACGGTGCTGGCCATCGAGCCGGAGTTCGTCAAGACCGAGCAAGGGGTTATGACCGACTCGGTGAAATTCCTGGCGAGCAAAATGACCGAGCAGGAACTCAAAGACACCCTGGCGTTCTACGAGAGCCCGGCCGGAAAGAAGTATGTCGCGATCGAGCCCTCGGTGGTGCAGGAAGTCGGCAATCGCGCGCGCGCCTGGCGCCAACAATTGTCGACGGACATTCTCGCCCGCGCCCACGAGGAAATGAAGAAAAAGGGCGCCGATTTCTGACGGCCCGACTCCGCCGAATCGAAACGAGCCCGCCTTCTCGTCGCCCTCGCTCCCGCCGGGCGCCGCGCGTTCGCTTGGAGAATGCAGGCGAAAACGGTTGCGCGGGCCTCGCGGCGAGAGGAACCGCGCCGCAACGAGACCGCGCGGCGCGGCTCCCGCCCCGATCCTCCTTCGCAAGGCCGCCGGATTCAGGCATCGAAATTCGACGGCTTCCCTCGCCGCTCGGCCCGACCCGCGCGCGGCGCCGGCGTCTGCCGGGTTTGCCGGGTGGCGCGCCATGGGGCGTCCGCGAGAGCGCCCGGCTCTCGACCGGCTGCGACGCGCGCGAGCCGTGATCGTCGACGCCGGGCCTGGGCGGGGCGGCGGCCTCCGCGATCTCCGCCGCGGAGAGCCGGCCTCGCGGCTCGGCTTCGCTCGGCCAAGACCATCGATGCGCCCAGCCGCATCGAAGCGGCGCAGTTGTCGTCGACAGCGCCGTTAGGCGACGTTAACCCTGCCTATCGCCGACGCCGCCGGCGAGACGGGGGCATTGCTTTCTCGTCGCCTCCGCGTGGTATAAGGGGGACGGAAGCAAGAACCGCGCCGCGAATTCGCGCGGCGTTGCGACGGGTACAAGCGAGTCGGTGGGCGAGGATGGCGCTTTCGCACAAACTGGCAATGCGTCAAGGCCAGTTGATGGCGCTGACGCCGCAGCTGTTGCAGGCGATCAAGCTTCTGCAGATGCCCAACGCGGAACTCGCCGCATTCGTCGAAGGTGAATTGGAGCGCAATCCGCTGCTGGAGCGGGCCGAGGACGCGCCCGTCGCGGAGGGGCCCGGCGAGGGCGGGGACCCCGAGCCGCCGGCGGACGCCGTCGAACCCGGCGACTGGGCCTCCGAATCGCTCGAATCCGATCCTGTCGCGCTCGCCCAGAACCTCGGCACCGAGATGGACAACGCGTTCGATCCCGACCGCGCCGCAACGCCGCTGGAGCGCGCGCCGCAAGACGAAGGCAAGGGCCTTTCGGCGACTTCGTGGACGGGACTGGCCGGGCGCGGCGGCGAGGAGGGCGCGTCGGACCTTGAAGCCTACGTCGCTCAGCCGGTCAGCTTGAGCGAGCATCTGACCCGCCAGGCGATGATCGCGCTTCGCGACCCTGTCGACCGTCTGATCGCGGCCGCGCTGATCGACGCGCTCGATGAAGCGGGGTACATGAGAGGCTCGCTCGAGGAAATCGCCGAGCGCCTCGGCGCCCCTCTCTCGCGCGTCGAAGCGGCGCTCGAGCGCTTGCAGACCTTGGAGCCGACCGGCGTCTTCGCCCGCAACCTCGCCGAATGTCTGACGCTGCAATTGATCGAACGCGACCGATTCGATCCGGCGATGCGCGCGTTGATCGAGAATCTGCCGGCGCTGGCCAGGCGCGACCTTCCGGCGCTGCGCCGCGCCTGCGGCGTCGACGACGAAGATCTGGCCGAAATGATCGACGAGATCCGCCGCCTCGATCCCAAGCCAGGGCGTGGTTTCGGCGCTGCGGTCGAGCCGCCCGCAATTCCCGACGTGTTCGTCGTCGCCGCGCCGGACCGTTCCTGGCGCGTCGAGCTCAACAGCGAGGCGTTGCCGCGGGTGCTGGTCAACGAAACCTATGCAACGCGGATCAAACGCGGCGCTCTGCGCGAGGAAGATCGCCAGTTTCTCTCGTCGAACTTGCAGAGCGCGAATTGGCTGACCAAGAGCCTGGAGCAGCGCGCGCGCACCATTCTCAACGTCGCCGCCGAGATCGTGCGCCGTCAGGACGGGTTTCTCGTCGAAGGCGTGGCGGGCTTGAAGCCGCTGAACCTGAAGACGGTCGCGGATGCGATCGGGGTTCACGAATCGACCGTTTCCCGCGCCACCTCCAACAAGTTCATCCAGACGCCGCGCGGGCTGTTCGAGATGAAATATTTCTTCACCACGCCGATCGCGTCGCTCTCCAACGGCGCGGCGCGGGCGCATTCGGCCGAGTCGGTGCGCTTCAAGATCAAGCAGATGATCGACGCCGAAGACCCACGCGACGTGCTCTCCGACGACGTCATCGTCGCGCGGCTGCGCAGCGCCGACATCGTCGTCGCGCGCCGCACGGTCGCCAAGTATCGGGACTCCCTGCGGATCCCTTCCTCGGTCGACCGCCGCCGCCTGAAATTGTCGCCGATGGGCGCCCCTGGGCACCCCGGCAGTCCGCTAGGTCTATGACGGAAAGCGTCTTTTCGACTTCTCGACCGCCGCGGCGGAGGCCGCGATTGACATCGCCTCGGCGGGCTTCTAACGCTAGCCGCACGCAACAAACGAAGCCTGCGGCCGCTGCGATTATCGAGCTTCATGGCCGCGACGCGCAGGTTTGCGAGCCGGCGGATCCTCGTCGCTGTGAGTTGGGAAATGGTCGCCGCGAGGCGATTCGACTTGGAGCGAGCTAGAGAGGTCAGGCGATCCATGCCCTTACGAGTTTCCGGCAAGAACCTCGACGTCGGAGAATCCCTGCGCGGCCACGTGCTCGACAAGGTCGAGGCGATCATCGCGCGCTATTTCGACGGCAAGGTCAGCGGTCACGTCGTCATATCGCGGGAGGGATCCGGGTATCGCGCGGATTGTTCGTTGCATCTCAGTTCGGGTCGGAGCCTTCAGGCGGAGGGAGGCGCGCAGGAGCCCTACGCGAGCGTCGAACAGGCGCTCGACAAGATCGAACGGCGACTGCGCCGTTACAAGAAGCGGCTCAAGGACCATCAAGCCGCGGCCCCGAGCGCCGAGGGGCGCGCTCGATTGCAAGTCGCCAATTACATGATAGAGGCGCCGGGGGAAGCGGAGGAAGAGCCGGCCGACTTCAACCCGGTCGTCGTCGCCGAAGGTTCGCAACCGCTGAAAACCCTGTCCGTGGCCTCGGCGGTCGCGGAACTCGATCTCAGCGGCGCTCCGTTGCTGGTGTTTCAGCATGCGGGAAGCGCGCGTGTGAACGTCGTGTATCGCCGAGCCGACGGCGCGATCGGCTGGCTCGATCCCCATTAGGCCGCGAATGAGCCGATGTGACGCGCTCGCTTCGAGTCGGCCATGAAGTCCAACCTCGCCGGCAAGTCCTCAACTCGAGTTCGATATGTCGCTAACCGATCTTCTCACGCTCGACGCGGTCATCGCGTCGCTTCGCGTCAACGGCAAGAAACAGGCGTTGCAGGAAATGAGCGAACGCGCCGCCGCGGCGTCGGGGCTGCCGGCGCGCGAAATCTTCGATGCGCTGCTCCAGCGCGAGCGCCTCGGCTCGACCGGCGTCGGCGACGGCATCGCCATTCCGCACGGCAAGCTCGCCAAGTGCGAGCGCATCTTCGGCATTTTCGCGCGGCTGGAGCGGCCGATCGATTTCGAGGCGCTCGATGGACTGCCGGTCGACCTGATTTTTCTGCTGGTGGCGCCCGAAGGCGCCGGCGCCGATCATCTGAAGGCGCTGGCGACGATCGCGCGCGTGCTTCGTGACGCCAATATGGCGGCGCAACTGCGCGCGACTCGCGATGCGTCGGCGCTGTATTCCCTGCTGACGCTGACGCCGGCTTCCCATGCGGCGTGAGCGGCTGTCTCTTTGGAAACGAGGCTCGGCGATGAAAGCGCGCGTAATCGTCACCCTGAAACCGGGGGTGCTGGATCCGCAAGGCAAAGCGATCGAAGGGGCGTTGAAATCCCTCGGCGTCGCCGGGGTCCGCGCCGTGCGCCAAGGCAAGGTGTTCGACATCGAGATCGACGCCGAGAATCGCGACGCGGCGAATCGCAGGCTCGCGGAGGCGTGCGAGAAACTGCTCGCCAACACGATCGTCGAAGATTATGCGCTCGACCATGAATAATCCGCTGCGCGCCGCCGTCATCCTCTTTCCCGGCTCCAACCGCGAAGGCGACGTCGCCCGCGCGCTCCGGCAGGCGATCGGCGCGCCGCCGGCGATCGTCTGGCACGCCGATCGCGCCTTGCCTCGGGGAACGGACCTCGTCGTCTTGCCCGGCGGTTTTTCCTATGGCGACTATCTTCGCTGCGGCGCGATCGCGGCGCGCGCGCACGTCATGGACGCCGTGCGCGCGCACGCCGCCCGGGGCGGCCTAGTCCTCGGCGTCTGCAACGGGTTCCAGATTTTGTGCGAAGCGGGTCTGCTGCCGGGCGCGCTCATGCGCAACGCCGGGCGCCGGTTCGTTTGCAGAATGCAGCATCTTCGGGTCGAAAACGACTCGAGCCCGTTTACGCGCGGCTACGCTCGCGGGCAGGTGGTCAAGTTCGCCGTCGCGCACGGCGAAGGCAATTACACCATCGACGCCGCGGGGCTGGCGGAGTTGGAGCGCTCGGGACGCGTCGCCTTCCGCTACTGCGACCGCGCCGGCGCCGCCGGCGCCAATCCGAACGGCTCGATAAACGAGATCGCTGGCGTCTACAACGAGGCCTTCAACGTCCTCGGCCTGATGCCGCACCCCGAGAACCTCATCGATCCGCTGGTCGGGGGAACCGACGGGCGCGCGATGTTTCGCGCCCTGGCGGCGGCGTGACCTGAGAGCGGGCGGCCGCGATCCTGTCGCTTTGTCGGTCCCTAGATCGGCGCCCCCGTTCGGAGCGCGAACGCCGCGCCTCGAAGCGCCGCGACGCCGGATTCGCCATCGGCCGGGCGGATTTACGCTTGACGCGGGCGGACGGGGCGGCCAAATCGTCACCGCGCGACGCGGCGACGTAGCCTGGTCTCTCGCCGCGCGCGCCCGACAGCCAAGGGAGGTTCCTTTGATCGAAGGCCAGAGGGACGATCAAGCGGGCCGCATCGACGACGAGCCGCCGTCGACCCTCGAACACGCCCCCTTGGCGCCGCCGCCGGACTTGTCGCCGAGCGCCCCGCAGCAGGCGATTTTCTATGCCGACGCCGGCGATCGCCCCGACCTACAGAACATTGGCGAGGCGATCGAGCCGCTCGCCGAGCTCTGCCTCGTCGACGAGGCGCAAACCCCGTTCCTGGCCGGAATCGTCGGCCGGACCGGTTCGGGCAAGAGCTTTGCGCTCCGCCGTTTCATCGAGGCGGTCGAGAACCTCGCGGCCGCCGCCGGCAAGACGCCCGGGACGCGCTATCTTTCCCGCGTCGTCGTGATCCCGATCGACGCGGCCGGCATCGACGGCGATCCCGCCGTAGCGATCGCGTCGGCCGCTTTCGCCGCGCTGGAGCGCGATCGCAATGGCTTCAGTTACGCCGCCCTCGCCGACGAAGCCGCCCATGCCGGCGCCGATCCGCACCGCGCCGCCGCGGCCGCCGCCGAGCGGCACGACGAAGTCAGCAAGCGGCTGGAGGCCGAGCGCGCGGCGCGCGACGAGGTCGAGGCCAAGCGCGGGCGGCTCACCGAGTCGATTCTCTACCAGACCCCTGGATCGCCCGTCGCGGCGTTCATTCGCGCCCACCGCGCCTCGATCGAGACCCGGCTGCGCCGGTTCGGCTTGGGCGAGGGCGATCCGGAGGCCAATTACCGCGATCTCGTGCGCGACCTCGACAGCGCCGGCGCGGCCTCGCGCGTCGGCGTCGTCGTTCGCTCGATCTGGGCCTATGGCAGCCAAGCGCGCTGGCTCGCGGCCGCGCTGATCGCATTCGCGCTGGCGTTCGGCGTCGAGCACGCGCGCGGCGTGGCGGCCGCGGATTGGCTGCGCTCGGTGGGCGCGGCGGCGGCTCCGCTCGCGGACTGGTTGACGGGGCACGACGGACTGCTGCAAACGGCGCGCCAGATCCTGACCCTTTTCGGCGTTCTTGCGCTGGCGCTCAACTTCTGGCGCGCTTTCGACTTCGCCGCGTTGCTGTTTCGCGGCGTTCGGCTGCTCGACCAGGAGGTGCGCGACCGTCAGCGCGAACTCGACGCCAGCGCCGCACGCTTGGCCCAACGCGTCGCCTCGCTGACCGCGGAAGCCGAAGCCGCGGCCAAGCACGCGCAGGCGACCGCTAGGCGCGCCGGCGGCGCGAAGCCGTTCGCGCGCGCCCCCGGCCCCGCCTTCGCGCGCGGGCCCGAGGCGCCGGCGAAGGCCGCGCGCTCTTTCTTTGTCGAACTCGGCCGCTTAATGGGCGGGCCGGGGCAGACGGCGATTCCCGCGCCGCAGCGGCTGATCTTCGCCTTCGACAATCTCGACGCAATGGCGCCCGCCGATTCGTTGCGCCTGATCGAGGCGGCGAGCACGATGCTCGGCGCGGGCTGCGTCGGGGCGATCGCGTGCGACGCCGCGATCTTCGCGAGCGCCAACGACGGCGAGGCGGCGCGCTGGCGAAGCGCGAAATTTTTCCAGCTCGTCGTCAACGCCGAAACTCTCGGCCTCGCCGACGCCGGACGATTCGCGGCGCGCCTCATCAGCTCCAACGCCGTCGTCAACCCCTCGAACTTCGTCGACGCGACGGAATCGCGACTGCATGAGCCGCTTTCGCCGGCCGAGGCGGCGCTGCTGACCGCGACCGCGCCGCTCGCCGCCGACGCGCCGCGGGGCGTGAAGCGCTTCCTCAACGCCTACAGGATCGCGCGGCTCGCGAAAGCGCCAAGGCCCGCCGTCGCGCTGGCGCTCGCCGTCAAACTGAGTGGCGACGGCGCGGCCGTTGCCGCGATGGAGACGGCGCTTTCGAGCGGGCAAGCGGACCTGCCCGATCCTTCCGGCCCTCCCGCTCTCGTGGCCGCGACGCAGAGCGCGCGCGCCGCCAACGACGGCGCGATTTCACTTGCGGACGCGCGCGCCGCGTGGGAAGTCGCGCGTCGTTACGCGTTTCCCGACTGACGCGGCCTCCGACGACGATCATGGCGCGGGCAGCTCGTCGGCGCTCCATCCCCCGCCCAGAGCGACGATGAGGCTGACGGCGGCGGTCAGGCGTTGCGCGCGCGAAGTCAGAGCCGATTCCTCATCGGTGAGCGCGATCGCTTCGGCGGTCACGACCGTGGTGAAGTTCTGGGTGCCGGCGCGGTATTCGTTGAGCGCGATCTGCACGGCCTGTTCGGCGGCCTTGACCGCCTCGGTCTGCACCTTGATCTCTCGGCTGAGGACGCGGATCGCCACGAGTTGATCCTCGACCTGCTGAAACGCGGTCAGCACGGTCTGGCGATAGGTCGCGACGCTGGATTCGTAGGTCTGCTTGGCCGCCTCGACCTGGGCGTCGGTCAGGCCGCCGTTGAACAGCGGCTGCGCCAGCGACAATGCGTAGGACCAAACCGGATTGGCCCCGGCGATTTGTCTCACAAAGGGATTGCCGGAATAGCCGAACGCGCCGGAGAGCGTGATGTCGGGATAATAGCCGGCGATGGCGACGCCGATGGCGGCGTTCTCTTCCTGCATCGTGCGTTCCGCCGCGGCGATGTCCGGGCGCCTCTCGAGCAGCGTCGAGGGCAGGCTGAGCGGAATGGCGGGAATGTCGAGCGCGAGGCGACCGCGCGGGAGCGACAGCTCGGATGGCGGTTTGCCGATCAGCACGGCGATCGCGTGCTCGTTCTGCCCCCGCGCGACGCCGACGTTGATCTGCTGCGCCTGCGCCGCCAACACCGAAGCCTGCGCGGTGATGACGTCGGACTTGGCGGCGGTCCCCGCGTTGTACTGGTTTTGCGTGATGTCGAGGGAGCGTTGGTATTGCTTGACCGTGTCGACCAGCAGATCGTCGAGCGAATCCGACTCGCGCAGTTGCACATAGGCGAGCGCAAGCGCGGACTGCGCCGACAGCGTCGCGTTGGCGAGGTCGGCGGCGCTCACTTGCGCTCCGGCGCCCTGCTCCTCGATGGCGCGGCGCACCTTGCCCCAGACGTCGAGCGTCCAGGCGCCGCCGACCTGCGCGTCGAGGGTCGTGTCGACCAGTCCCTGGCTCTTCGCGCGCGTCAGCGAAGGATCGAAATTCACCGTGGGAAAGAGCCCGGCGCGGGCCTCGGCGATCAGCGCCAGGGCCTCGCGATAATTCGCCTCGTCGGCTTTCAGGGTCTGGTTGGAGATGGCGACTTGCGCCTCCAACTGGTTGAGCTCGGGGTCGCGAAAAAGCGTCCACCATTCGCCCTTGGCGAAATCGTCGCGCGGCGTGGCGGGCTTCCAGCCCTTCATTTCCTTGTATTGGGCGGGAACAATGGCCGCGGGCCGCTGATAGTCCGGGCCGACGGCGGCGCAGGCGATCAACGGCAGCGCCAACCCGACCGTCGCCAAGGACGTCCCGCGGCGAAGTCTCATGATCCGGCCCCCGCGGGGCGCGCGGATTTGCCCCCGAAATAGACGCGGCCCCAAATACGATGCAGCCAATTTCCGAAACGATCAAGATAGAGAAAAATGATCGGCGTCGTGTAGAGGGTCAAAGCCTGACTGAAGAGCAAGCCGCCGACGATGGCGATCCCTAGGGGATGGCGCAGCTCCGAGCCTTCCCCCACCCCAAAGGCGAGCGGCATGGCGCCGAACATCGCCGCGAAAGTCGTCATCATGATCGGCCGGAAACGCAACAGGCACGCCTGGGTGATCGCGTCCCTGGTCGACAGGCCCTCGCGCTCGGCCTGCAGCGCGAAATCGATCATCATAATCGCGTTCTTTTTCACAACGCCGATGAGCAAGATGATGCCGATCGCGGCGATGATGGTGAATTCGATGTCGAACGTCTTGAGGGCGATCAGCGCGCCGACGCTCGCCGACGGCAGCGTCGACAGGATCGTCAGCGGATGGATGTAGCTCTCGTAGAGAATGCCCAGCACGATGTAGACCGCGATCAGCGCGGCGGCGAAAAGCAGCACCAGGCCAGAGGCGAATTGCTGGTAGGTCGCGGCGGTTCCGGCGAACGCGCCGTGGATGCTCGACGGCAAATGAATGCTCGCCGTCGCCTCCTCGATTTCCTTTTGCGCCTCGCTGAGCGCGTGGCCCTGCGCGAGGTTGAACGAAATCGTCGTCGCGGCGAACTGGCCCTGATGGTTGACGGCCAGCGGCGTCTGGCCGAGCTGATAGCTGCTGAACGCCGACAGCGGAACCATGGTCTCCTGCGACGTGGAGACCGCCGACCCGGCCGAGGCTGCCGAATGGCCGCTGGCGGCGAGCGAGTTCATCGCCAAGTTGCGCGCCGAATCGGCGGCGATCGAGGCCGCCGAACCGGTCGCCGCAGTCGAAGCGGCGAACAGCCCGGCGACCGCGTTGGTCTGCTGAGAGCCGGTGGGATTGGCGCCGGCGGTCGAGACCCAGATGTCCCGCAGGGCCGAGGGGTCCTGCCAATAGCGGGGCGCGACCTCCATGACGACGTGATATTGATTGAGCGCATTGTAGATGGTCGAAACCTGCCGCTGGCCGAAAGCGTCGTAGAGCGTGTTGTCGACGGCGCTCAAGGTGAGGCCGAGGCGCTTCGCGGTCGCGCGATCGATCGTCAGATCGGTCTCTAGGCCGCCTTGCAGCTGATCGGAATTCACGTCCTTCAGGATCTCGCTCCGCTGCAACGCCGCGGTCAGCCGCGGCGCCCATCGGTAGAGCGTCGCCGTGTCATCCGAAAGAAGGGTGTACTGATAGGTCGCGTTGCTCTGCCGCCCGCCGGTGCGCAGGTCCGAGACCGCGACGAGGAAGAGCCGCGCGCCGGCGACGTCGGCGAGCTTGCCGCGCAGCCGAGCGACCACGCCGTCGGCGCTGATCCGGCGCTCGGCGAAGGGCTTGAGCGAGATATAGACGAAACCGGAATTGGTCTGTCGGCCGCCGGTGACGCCGACGACGGTCGCCACCGCGGGATCGTCTTGAACGATCGTTTGCAGTTGCGCCAGCTTCTGCTTCATCGACTGGAAGGAGATGCTCTGATCGCCCTGGATGGAGCCGATCAGCAGGCCGGTGTCCTGAACCGGGAACAGGCTGTAGGTCATCTGTCGGAACAAATAGACGTTCAACCCGATCATCGACAGGAGAATGAGCATGACGATCAAGGGATGGCGCAGCGCGGTCGTCAACGTCGTCCGATAGAAGCCGAGCATGGCGTCGAAGCCGCGCTCGGTGAAACGATAGAGCGCGCCGTGCGCAAGGATCGCGCGCCGCGGCAGGACCAGAGCGCACATCATCGGCGTCGTCGTCAGCGAGACGACGAGCGAGATCAGCACCGCGATTGAGAGCGTCACCGCGAATTCCCGAAACAGCCGGCCGACGATGCTGCCCATCAGCAGCAACGGCAGGAACACCGCGATGAGGGAAAGGCTGATCGAGAGAACGGTGAAACCGACTTCGCGAGCGCCCAGAATCGCCGCCTGCAGCCGGGTCGCGCCCCCTTCGATGTGCCGGGTGACGTTTTCGAGCACGACGATAGCGTCGTCGACGACGAACCCGGTCGAAATCGTCAACGCCATCAACGACAGATTGTCGAGGCTGTAGCCGAGGAGGTACATCACGCCGAACGAGCCGAGGATCGAAACCGGCACGGCGACGCTGGGGATCGCGGCGGCGCGCGCGTTGCGAAGGAAGACGAACACGACGAAGATCACCAGGGCGACCGCGATGATCAGCGTGCGTTCGGTGTCGGCGAGCGAACCGCGGATGGTGATCGATCGGTCGACGACGACATTGAGCGCGACGTCGCCCGGCAAGGCGGCGGCGAGGCGCGGCAGTTCCGCTTTGACGCCGTCGACCGCTTCGATGATGTTGGCGGCGGGTTGGCGCGACAACACGATCGCGACCGACGGCTTGCCGTTGGAGAGCCCGGCGTTGCGCAGGTCCTCGACCGAATCGACGACCTCGGCGACGTCGGCGAGGCGCACCGCGGCGCCGTTGCGATAGGCGACGACGAGACCGCGATATTGATCGGCGCGGGTCGCCTGGTCGTTGGCGTAGATCTGATAGTGAAAGGCGCCGTCCTCGATCGCGCCCTTGGGGCTGTTGGCGTTGGCGGCGGCGAGCGCGGCGCGGACGTCCTCGAGGCCGACGCCGTATTTGAACAGCGCGCCAGGATTGAGCTCGACGCGGACCGCCGGCAGCGCGCTGCCGACGACGTCGACCTCGCCGATGCCGTCGAGTTGCGACAGGCGCTGCTGCAAGACGTTGGAGGCGATGTCGTAGATCTGTCCGGCGGTGCGCGTGGTCGAAGTCAGCGCGAGAACCATGATCGGCGCGTCGGCGGGGTTGACCTTGTGATAGGTCGGATTGGCGCGCAGGCTGGTCGGCAGATCGGCGCGCGCCGCGTTGATCGCGGCCTGGACGTCGCGCGCGGCGCCGTCGATGTCGCGGTCCAAGCCGAATTGCAGTTGGATTCGCGTCGAACCCAGCGCGCTGGACGAAGTCATCTCGTTGACGTCGGCGATCTGCCCGAGATGGCGCTCCAGCGGGGCGGCGACGGCGGACGCCATCGTGTCGGGGCTGGCCCCGGGCATGGCGGCCTGCACCGAAATGTTGGGAAAATCGACCTGCGGCAACGGCGAAACCGGCAATTGCCCGAACGCCAGCAGGCCGGCCAGCGCGATGCCGATCGTCAGCAGCGTCGTCGCCACCGGCCGTCGGATGAACAGTTCGGACAGGCGGTTGTTCACGGCGCGTCCGCCGCCCAGGCGCCGTCCGTCGCGCCGGCGCCCAGCCGCGATCCGATGCGCTCGAAGAAGAGATAGATCACCGGCGTGGTGAACAGCGTGAGAATCTGACTGACGGCAAGACCGCCGACGATCGCCAGGCCGAGCGGATGGCGCAGCTCCGAGCCGACGCCCGTTCCCAACATCAGCGGGAATGCGCCGAACATCGCCGCCACCGTCGTCATCAAGATCGGCCGCAGGCGCAACAGACAGGCTTGGAAAATCGCCTCGCGCGGCGACTTTCCTTCCTGCCTCTGGGCCTCGAGCGCGAAATCGATCATCATGATCGCGTTCTTCTTGACGATGCCGATCAGCAGCACGATGCCGATGACGCCGACGATGTCGAGGCCGGCGCCCGCGAATTCGAGAGCGAGCAAAGCGCCGATGCCCGCCGAAGGCAGGGTCGAGAGGATCGTGATCGGATGAATGAAGCTCTCGTAGAGAACGCCAAGCACGATATACATCGTCGCGATCGCCGCGAGCAGCAGGAACAGCTCGTTCGACAGCGACGACTGGAACGCTTGCGCGGCGCCTTGAAAGCTCACCGCGAAACTGGCGGGAAGACCGATGTCGGCGAGCGCGGCGTCGATCGCGTCGACCGCCCCGCCCAGCGAGGCGCCCGGCGCGAGATTGAAGGAAATCGTCGTCACCGGGAATTGCTTGAGATGCGAAATCTGCAGCGGCGCCTGCTTCACCTCGAGCGCGCTGATCGCGGGAAGCTGCACCTGGCCGCTGGTCGAGGCTGACGAAGGAAGGTAGATGGCGTCCAGCGAAGTCAGGGAATGCGTCATCGCGGGATCGATGTCGAGAATGACGCGATATTGGTTCGACTGGGTGAACACGGTCGAAATGATGCGCTGGCCGTAGGCGTCGTAAAGCGCATTGTCGATGGTGGCCGGCGTGATGCCGAATCGCGCTGCGCTGGCGCGGTCGATGTTCACGATCACCGATCGGCCGTTGGGCTGCAAGTCGCTCGCGAGATCGACGATTCCCGGCGCCTTGGCGAGGCGCGACAGAACGGCCGGCGTCCAGCTTTGCAGCGTCGCGAGATCCTGATTTTCCAGCGTGAACTGATATTGGGTGGCGCTGACCGCGGTGTCGATCGACAGGTCCTGAACCGGCTGCATGTAGAGCGAGACGCCGACGACGTCGGCGGTCTCCCGTTGCAAGCGGCGGATGACTTCGCTGGCGCTCGATTGGCGCTTCGCGTGCGGTTTGAGATTGATGAGGAAGCGGCCGGAATTGAGCGTGACGTTGGAGCCGTCGACGCCGATGAACGAGGATAGGCTTTCGACGTCCGCATCCGCCGAGATCGCCTTGGCCAAGGCCTGCTGACGGTCGGCCATCTTGTCGAAGGAAATATCTTGCGCGGCTTGGGTGAGGCCCTGGATGATGCCGGTGTCCTGCACCGGAAAGAATCCCTTGGGGATCGCGACGTAGAGATATCCGGTGATGAAGAAGGTCGCCAGGGCGACGATGAGCGTCGCGACCTGGTGATTCAGCACCACGTTGAGCGTCGCCGCGTAGAGGCGCAGCAGCCCCTGGAAGAAACGGCCGCCGATCGCCGCATGGCGGTCTTCGCCTCGCGCGGCGGGGTTCGACCGCAGCAATTTCCCGCACAGCATCGGCACCAGCGTCAGCGAGACGAAAGCGGAGATGACGATCGTCGCCGCGAGCGTAATGGCGAATTCGTGAAAGAGCCGCCCGACGACGTCGCCCATGAACAGCAGCGGAATGAGCACCGCGATCAGCGAAACGGTGAGCGAGATGATGGTGAAGGCGATCTGCCGCGAACCCTTCA
>JBEKBD010000082.1:0-13490 GCA_050015575.1 Roseiarcus sp.
CACGGCGCCAGCTCTTCATTGTTTGCTTGGAGGCGATTATGCGCGAGAGGAATTTGAACTCAAGGACGGCCCGAAGGGCCGCCGCCGTAGGCGGTGCTTCGCATCCTTGACTTCAAATTCCTCTCGCGCTCCGCTCCGCCAAGCAAACAATGAACGAATCCGCCCCTTCTCCGAGCCTCATGCGGCGCAATCCCGCCCGGCGATAGCCTCCGCCCCGCTCCTTGTCTACAATCGCCCCATGACCCAGAACATCCGTCCCGTCGGCCCCGGCGATCACGTCTTTCTCGTCGACGGCTCGTCGTTCGTGTTTCGCGCCTATTTCCAATCGATCCGGCAGGATCAGAAGTACAATTATCGCTCCGACCGGCTGCCCGTCGGCGCGGTCAGGCTGTTCGCCGCCAAGGTGCTGCAGTTCCTGCGCGACGGCGCGGCGGGGATCAAGCCGACGCATCTGGCGATCATCTTCGACAAGTCGGAGCATTCGTTCCGGCGCGAAATCTATCCCCCCTACAAGGCCCATCGCCCCGATCCGCCCGAGGACCTCGTGCCGCAGTTCCCGCTGATGCGCGCCACCGTCGCCGCTTTCGGCCTGACGCCGATCGAGCAGGACCGCTACGAGGCCGACGACCTCATCGCCACCTACGCGCGCCAGGCGCGCGAGCGCGGCGCCGACGTGCTGATCGTCTCCGCCGACAAGGACCTGATGCAGCTCATCGGGCCGGGGGTGGCGATGTTCGATCCCGCCTCGGGCGATCGCGAGGAGCGGCGCATCGGCCCGGACGAAGTCGTCGCCTATTTCGGCGCCGGCGCCGACAAGGTGGTCGACATTCAAGCGCTCGCCGGCGATTCGACCGACAACGTGCCCGGCGCGCGCGGCATCGGCGTCAAGACGGCGGCGCAGTTGATCGCCGAATACGGCGATCTCGACACGCTGCTCGCGCGCGCCGGCGAGATCAAACAGCCCAAGCGCCGCGAAGCGCTAACCGACCCTGAGTCGGTGGCGCTGATCCGGCTGTCGAAGCGGCTGGTGACGCTGGCGCGCGACGTCGCCGTCGAGGTCCCCCTCGATACGCTCGGCGTCCCCAAACTCGAGGGCGCGCCGCTGATCGCGTTCCTCAAGGCGATGGAGTTCACGACGATCACCCGCCGCGTCGGCGAGATCTGCGGGCTCGACGCCAACGCGATCGAACCCGACGCGCGCTTCGTCGGCCCCGGCGGCTGGCGCGCGCGCAACGGCGAGACGACGGCGCCGAGCGCCTCGCCGCCCGCCGCCGCGCCGACCTCTCCCGTTCCGTCCGACAAGCCCGCCGCGCCCGCCGCCGAGGCCGCCGTCGCGCCCGTCGCCACGCGGAGCCCGAAGACCCTCGCCGCCGAACGGGCCGCTCGGGCGCGGGAGGAAAAAATCGACGTCACCGCCTACGCGACAGTGACGAGCGCGGCGGAACTCGAAAGCTGGATCGCGCGCGCGTTCGCCGCGGGGCTGGTCGCCTTCGACACCGAGACCACGTCGCTCGATCCGCTGCAGGCCGATCTCGTCGGCGTCTCGCTCGCCGTCGCGCCGGGGCAGGCTTGTTACATTCCCGTAGGCCATCGCGTCGGCGCCGGCGATCTCTTCGACGGCAGCGGCTTGGCCCTCGGCCAGATCGCCGAAGGACAAGCGATCGCGCTGCTCAAGCCGTTGCTCGAAGACCCCGGCGTCATGAAGATCGGCCAGAACGTCAAGTTCGACTGGCACGTCTTCGCCCGGCGCGGCGTCGAAGTCGCGCCGTTCGACGACACGATGCTGATTTCCTACGCGCTCGATTCGGGGACGACCGCCGACGGCCACGGCATGGACGCCCTCGCCGAGCGCTGGCTCGGCCACCAGACTATTCATTTCAGCGACGTCGCCGGCGCCGGCCGCAATTTCATCGGCTTCGCGCGGGTGGCGATCGACAAGGCGACGCAATACGCCGCCGAGGACGCCGACGTGACGCTGCGGCTGTGGCGCGCGTTGAAGCCGCGCCTTGCCGCCGAGGGGATGGCCACGGTCTACGAGACGCTGGAGCGCCCGCTCGTCGTTCCCCTGGCGCGCATGGAGGAGCGCGGCGTCTCGATCGACCGCGAAATTCTGGCGCGCCTGTCGGGCGAATTCGCCCAAGGGATGGCGCGGATCGAAGCCGAGGCGCAGAGGCTGGTCGGCGCGCCGTTCAACCTCTCCTCTCCCAAGCAACTCGGCGACATCTTGTTCGGCCAGATGGGCCTGCCGGGCGGCAAGAAAACCGCGACCGGCGCCTGGTCGACCTCGGCGAGCGTGCTGGAGGACCTCGCGGAAGAAGGCCACGAACTGCCGGCGCGCATCCTCGACTGGCGCCAACTCGCCAAGCTCAAGTCGACCTACACCGACGCGCTGCCGAGCTTCGTCGATCCCCGAACCAACCGCGTCCACACCTCCTACGCGCTGGCCTCGACCACGACCGGGCGGCTGTCGTCCTCCGACCCGAACTTGCAGAACATTCCCGTCCGCAACGAGGAGGGACGCAAGATCCGCCGCGCCTTCGTCGCCGCGCCCGGCTGCAAGCTGATCTCGGCCGACTACAGCCAGATCGAACTGCGCCTGCTCGCCCACGTCGCCGACATCGGCGCGCTGAAAAAGGCCTTCGCCGACGGACTCGACATCCACGCGATGACCGCCTCGGAAATGTTCGGCGTGCCGATCAAAGACATGCCGAGCGACGTGCGCCGCCGCGCCAAGGCGATCAACTTCGGCATCATCTACGGCATTTCGGCGTTCGGCCTGGCCAACCAGCTCGGCATCCCGCGCGAGGAAGCGGCCGCCTACATCAAGAAATATTTCGAGCGCTTCCCCGGCATCCGCGACTACATGGAGGCGACGAAGAAACAGGCGCGCGCCGACGGCTTCGTGCGCACGATCTTCGGCCGCAAGTGCCATTTCCCGCGCATCAACGCCGCGAACCCCTCGGAGCGCGCGTTCAACGAGCGCGCGGCGATCAACGCGCCGCTGCAAGGCTCGGCCGCCGACATCATCCGCCGCGCGATGGCGCGCATGGACGACGCCCTTCGCGCGGCCAAGCTCGGCGCGCAGATGCTGATGCAGGTGCACGACGAACTGGTGTTCGAGGCCCGCGACGCCGAGGTCGAGGCGACGATCGCGCTGGCCCGCAAGGTGATGGTCGAGGCGCCCGAGCCCGCCGTCCGCTTGAGCGCGCCGCTGGCGGTCGAGGCGCGCGCGGCGGGGAATTGGGACGAGGCGCATTAAAGCTCCCTCTTCCGCTCGCGCCCGCCAAACTCCTCGCGTTTGCGGCGGAGAGGGTTGGCGTGAGGGTTTAGCGGCGTCGAGCGCGGCGCTTGCCAATGCGGCGACGCCCGGGCAAGTTGAAGCCATGAACGCCGCCGCCCTCGTCGATCGCGCGCGAGACGACTACGTCCGCCAGTTCGAAGCGTTCGCCGCGGACCTGCGGCGAAAATGTCCGCGCGGCGCCGCCGAACTGAAGCTGCGGCTAAGCGAAAGGAGCCGGCTCTTCCAGCGCCTCTATTGCATCGACTTCATCGCCGACGACGGGAAGCCCAGGCCGATGGAGTTCGAACTGGAAAGCGTCCTCCCGTTCGAGCCGATCTCGGTGGCGTTTGGCGCGGCGACCTTGTCGATCGAGCGCCTATGCTGGGACGACGTGCAGATCCGTCACGATCTCGCCGAGCTGCCCGTGAACGAGCTCGCCACGTGGTTCCGGCGCTGGTTCGATCCCAACGACGAGCGGACCGATGCGAACGCGCCGCTGTCCGGCGTCATCCACTCGCTCTACGTCCGAGCTAATTTGCTCGACGTCGACTTCGGCACCGCTTCGCCCGAGGCGTTCTGGAACCTGGTGAAGCTTCTCGAACGCGCGGGCGCGGCGACCATCTGGGTCGGCGGCTCACGGGCTGAAGACCGGACCAGCGCGCAGTGAGGCCGCGAGTTTGACGGGAACCACGCGATGGGTTCGCTGTCGCTTCGAACGCGTCGCCGCAATTGACATTATAGTGATATCACTATATTGACGTTGGGCCGATGGTTGACGCCCCTTCGCCAAAGACGCTCGTTTGGTTGGGCTCGAGCCGCAAGGATTTTCGCGAGTTTCCAGACGACGCGAAATCCGAGATGGGCTACGCGCTGTTTGTCGCGCAGTGCGGCGGGCGGCATCGCAAAGCGAAGGCGTTGAGTGGATTTGGCGGAGCGGGCGTCGTCGAGATCGTCGTCTATCATCGCGGCGACGCGTTCCGGACCGTCTACGCCGTGCGCTTCGCGTCGGCGATCTATGTGCTGCACGCGTTTCAAAAGAAGTCGAAGAAGGGCGTCGCGACGCCGCAAGCGGATATTCGCGTGATCGAG
This sequence comes from Roseiarcus sp., assembly GCA_050015575.1. GTDB lineage: Bacteria > Pseudomonadota > Alphaproteobacteria > Rhizobiales > Beijerinckiaceae > Roseiarcus. Next base: position 4,370 of record JBEKBD010000082.1, read on the forward strand.
CAACGGTTGCGCGAGGCGGAACGGTTGCATCAAGGAGGATAAGCGATGCGCGAACGGAGCGTGGCGGAGACGAGTTCGGGCAACGTCTTCGCCGACATCGGGCTGGCCAACGCCGACGAGCATCTGGTGAAAGCGAAACTCGTCTACAAGATCGACGGCCTGATGAAAGCGCTGGGCCTCAAACAGGCCGAGGCGGCGCGATTGTTCGGGGTCAAGCAGCCCGACGTGTCGAAAATGTTGCGCGGCGAATTCCGCCAGTTCTCGGTCGAACGCCTGATGCGCTTTCTCGTCGCTCTCGACCAGGATGTCCAAATCGTCGTCAAGCCGCGCCGAGGCGCGGCGACGGCCGCTTCGCTCGACGTGGCGTGAAGGCGAGCAGTTGGCGCGAGGCGCATGAGGAGCAGGGCAATCCTCACTCCGGCGCCAAGAGCCGTCCCATGCTCGCCCAATCGAGTTTCGTATAACCGGCGGGAATGTCGAACGCGCCGGCGGGCGGGTCTTCGTGCTGGATGGATTTGAGCGTGACGACGATCTGGCGGCTTCCGTCGCCGAGCGCGCTCGTCGTCTGCACCGGAAAGCCCTCGAAGCCGATCGCCTTGGTCATCGAGTCGAAATTGAGCGTCGCCATCGGCGAGCGCAAGGCGCCGACCGCCGCCGTCATTTTCGCCACCGCGGCGCCGAAACTGGCGAAACCCTGGAGATCGTCGCGGCTGAGCCCCAAGTCCGACAGCTTGGCGATGCAAACCTCCGACGAGGCGTTGCCGCCCAGGTCCACTCGGTAGGGCGTGCAGCTCCATGCGCCGACCGTGCGGGCGTCGCCCGCCTTCTCGTAGGTTGCTTGCGGCGGCGCGGACGGCGCGCCCTGACCCATGTGCGAGGCGATCGCGGCCTCGATCTGCTTGCGCTGCGCGTCGGGCACGACGGCCAATTTCTCCTTCATCTGCGCCATCGCCTGATCCACGCGGGCGCCGATCTGCTCGACGCCGCCGGGCGTCAGTTCCAGATAGCTGTGGTTTTTCGCCAGCAGAATCCACACCTTGTTCAAGTCGCCGCGAAAGATGACGTCGCTCGCCGCGGAGGACAAGCGCAGGCGATCGGCATCCAGAATCATCGTCCGGGGCGTCGGAGCGGCGGCGTTGACGGTCTCGTCGAGGGCGATCACGGTCGCCGCCGTCGCGCCGCCGCCGGCGGCGAGGACGAAGAGGGCGCCCGCGAGGCCGGCGCTCCAAAGAACCTGACTGCGCACTGCATGCTCTCCCCGTTGCGGCCAAGGCGGCCAAATCCACGCCGGCCGGATGGGTCGAGGCCGACCCGCCCGTCCGCGGCGAAGGTTAGCGGATGCGCGCCGCGCGCGCCAGCGCGGGGGGCGAGGCGCATCGCAGAGGCGCTCGACAGCCGCGGCTACCGCGTCCTCGCCAGCACGACATGGCCGCCGACGTCGCCGCCGCTGGCGCGCGGCGAGGCGGCGCGTTCCGGGGCGAACCGCGCCGCGATTTGCTCGGGGCCGAGGTCTTCGATGCGGCGAAAGCCGAGCTGGCGAAGCCTTTCGTGCAGCGCGGGCGTCGCGAAGAAGGTCTGCAGCGGCTCGCCGGCGGCCTCCGCCCGCGCCGTGACGATTTCATGCCCTCGCCGCCATCCTGCGTCGGCGATCGAGGCTGCCGGATTGGCGTAGTCGAACACGACTTCGCCGCCGCCGGGCAGTTCGCCGATGAAGGCGAGCGCAGCGAGGATCGCCGGCTCGGTGAGATAGGGGACGACGCCGAGCCAGAAAAAGAAACTCGGCCGGCGCCGATCGAACCCGCCCACGCGAAGCGCGTCGGCGAGGCTCTCGCTTTCGAAGTCGCACGGCGCAAAGACGAGGTGCGCCGGCGCGGCGATTCCCGCCGCGGCGAGGCGGCGGCGTTTTTCCGCCTGCGTCGCCGGGTGGTCGACCTCGATGACGCGCAAGCCCTCGGCCGGCTCGACGCGATAGGCGAACGTGTCGAGCCCGGCGCCGAGCACGACGATCTGCCGCACCCCGCGCGCGATCGCTTGGCCCGCCGCATCCTCGGCGAAACGGCTGCGCACCGCGACATAGAGGCGCAGGTCGCGCAAGGCGGGGCTGGCGCGCGCCTCGGCGACCGCCGCGTCGGCGTCCGGCCCCAGAATGCGCAGCGCCAGCGGATCGGCGAAGACGCGCCCGCCTTCGAGAACCTGATGCGCGGCGCGACGGCCGGCGGCGCCGAGCGCGGTGCGGCTGAATTGTCCCTCTTGCATGCGGCCAAAGTAGTCGCCGGGCGCGCCGGTGTCGATGCGGGCGCGGGCCCGCCCGGCCGCGGCGATCGGGGCGCGATTTCTTCCGCGGATCGTTTGTTTCCGGACGCTTGTGGAGCGCATTTTTTCCTCGCCGTCCGTCCGCCGCGGCCGGCGCGGCGCCCAGGCTCGGCTAGGCGCGCACGCAATTGCGATCCAACGCAGTGTTTCACAAATAGCACAATTATAGTGTATTATTGTGTCTCAGGTTGAAGGGCTGATCCTCCGCAGCGCGGCGCTGCGAGGGTCGTATTCAAAATCGACAATCGATTTGTCCTGGATCCTTCGCACGACTTCGTCGATGACCGGGAGCGGCGCGAGGAACCATTCGCGTGGCTTCACCAGGTTGCCGAAGCGGTCGGCGATTTCGAGATCGAGCCGCGCCGACGCGAAGACCCGGTGCAGCAAATTTTCGAGCTTGGACCGGTTGATGTCGAACAGCGTGTAGGTGGCCACCACTTCCACGTCCGCCAGCAGAAACGTGGCGTCGAGCTTGGCGTTGGCGATCCGCGTCTCAACGTCGCCGCCCGTCACGCCGATCTTGTGAATCACGTCCCGATGCGCCGCGATCTGTGGATGCTCGGACTTGCTGCGCAGGACGTAGATCGTTCCGCTTTCGGTTCCTTCGGCGTTTTTCGGCTCCTCAAACAATGGTCCCGCATCGGGCTCGGTGATGCGTCGTCCCGTCTCGTCCTTGTAGAGCGCCCGCTGCAAGGAGCGCAGTAAGCCACGGCTCTCAGTTCCATTATCGAAGATGATGCGCAGGCGTGCGTTTCGGCGGCCCTGTTCAGTCAGAAATTCCTCTCCGACCTCGGCGATATAGGTTTTCTGTCCGCCAAGAATGAAAAATTCGCCGAGCTTGATTTCCGCGTCGATCTGGAAGCGTCGGGTCTTGCGGACCCCGTTGTCGAGTTCCTTTTGGATGCGCTCGAAAAGAGGCTTGAAGCGATCGAAATCCTTGCACGTGGCGCGCGTGGCGATTTCGTCGGCGGGAGTCTTGGGCTTGACGTGCTTGAGGTCCGTCAAGCTTCCCGGCGCGTCAAGTTTGATCCCCAGTTCCGCCAGAAGTTCCTCGTCGTCGGCAGGCTCCGCATGCGACACGCTTGCCGCGAACTCGCCGGAAAGCAATCCGAGTTCGTCGAACGGCGCTAGCAGCTCATGGAATTCCGTGAGTTCGCGCAAGCGGTCGAGGCGCACCGCGTAAAGGCGCTCGAAAATATCGCGCTCTTCGCCATGCATCGGCGGACGCCCGTGCTGCTTGACGAAATTGAGGATATCCTCGAAGCTGGCGATCACTCGTTCTTCGCGCGGCGTGTGGGCGCCGGCCGGCTTGGCGTCCGCTTTGACGCCGAGCGCTTCGAGCAGGGCCTCGTCGTCCATTTCATCCACGCTTCGCCTCCGCGGTCTTTCGCGCCAGGAACGCGACGCCTTCCGCCATTCGCTTTTCCCAAGCGTCCTGCGAAGTGATCGAGGGCAGACGCCCGCGTTCCTGTTTGAACTTCAATGCGCGTCTGGCGAGTTCGCGCGCCTCCTCGATCGTCATGCTGACCTTGCGCGCGGCGATGATCTCGGCGACTTGCTTTAATGACTTCTCACTCATGGACTTGGAGAGGATCGAATAGGCCGTCTGGAACGGATTAACGCTGTCGATCAGATCGATGTCGAGTTCGCGCACGTCGATCGCGTACTTGCGTATGCCGTCGATCAGCGCGGTGTTGGCGGTCTTTTCGTCTTCCTCGGCCATTTTGCTCGCCGCGGCGCGGCCTTGCTGGGTCAGGTTGAGCGCGGCGACCGCGTGCTGCCGGACGGCCTCCTGGTCGGACTCGCTGAGGTCTGGGTAGCGATTCCGAACGATCATGCCCATGCGCATCTGGGTCAGTTCGGCCGGCGCCGTCTCCTCGTCGAAGAGGCCCCGTTCCGCGGTCGTCTTGTCCTGCACGAAGGCGGCGATGACCTCGTTGATGTCCTCGCGGCAGATGCGCGTCGCCTCGGGACTTTGCGGCGTCACGAGGCCCTTGACCTCCATATGGAACTCGCCGGTGGCCTCGTTGAATCCCACGTTGGTTTTCTCGTGATCGTAGCCGCCTTCGCCGTAATTGAAGCCTTCGATCGGGCCGGCGTTCTTCGGCGTGAAGTTGAAACGCGGCGCCAGCACCTGCTCCATGAGCAGGCTCGCCGCGATCGCCTTCAGCGTGTCGTTGATGGCGCCGACGACGGCGTCCTCGGAAGCGTCCGGTTCGGCGATGAGATTGGTGAAACGGGCGCTATGCTTGCCCGGCGCGTCGCGCGTCGCCCGTCCGATGATCTGGATGATTTCGGTGAGGCTCGCGCGATAGCCGACCGTCAGCGCGTGCTCGCACCAAATCCAGTCGAAGCCCTCTTTGGCCATGCCGAGCGCGAGAATGATGTCGACATGGTCGCGATTGGCGCGTTGCGCCGGGTCCTTCAGGGAGGCGACGACTTTGTCTCGCTTGGCCGCGTCGTCTTCGACGAGGTCGGCGACCTTCAGAATTCTGCCGTCCGGACGCTCGATAAGGTGGAAGCCCGTCGTCGGGTCCTCCCCCCTCCATTTGCCGAGCGCGTCCATGATCTCGTTGGCTTCCCTGATCTTGTCCTTCGTGCTTTCGCGCGAATTGACGTTCGGAATGTGAACGATCGTCTTCAGAGAAGGGTCCAGCACCTGCATGATCGCGTCGAGATAGCGGCCGGAATAGAAAAAATAGCCGATCTCCAGCGACTTCAGATGCTCGTAGCCGTTCAATTGCTCGTAATAGGTATAGGTCACGGTCTCGAATTTCGCCTCGTCATCGGGCGCCAGGACGGGGACCGCGTCGCCGCGGAAATAGGAGCCGGTCATTGCGACGACATGCGCCTTGTCGCGAGCGATGAGGGCGGCGAGTTGCGCGCCGAGCTTGTTGTCCGTGTTGGCGCTGACGTGATGGAATTCGTCGACCGCGATCAGGCAATCGTCGAAGGCTTCGACGCCGAGTTCGTCGACCGCGAAACGGAAAGTCGCGTGGGTGCAGATCAGGATGCGGTCCAGGCTTGCCAGGAACTCCCCGACGGCTTTGACTTTCGACTTCGCGATGCGGGGTTCGTCGATCCCCGGCGTGTTGCAGAGGTTCCAGCGCGGATCGACTTTCCAGTCTGCCCAGAAGCCGTATTGAGATAGCGGCACGTCACCGAAGCTGCCGCCGATGACGCGCTCCGGGACGACGATGATGGCCTTCTTGAGCCCCTGATTGTAAAGCTTGTCGAGTGCAATGAACATCAGGGCGCGGCTCTTGCCCGATGCGGGCGGCGACTTGATGATGAGATATTGCTCGCCGCGCTTGGCGTAGGCGCGCTCCTGCATCATGCGCATGCCGAGTTCGTTGGCCTTGGTCGAAGCGCCGGTGCGCGCGGATTTCAGCGAGATTGAGGGAATGGCGGCGGTCATGCGATAGCCTTGCCTTTCTTTGCGGCCTCGGCTTTCGACGCTTTGCCCTCAGTCATTTTCGTATACATCTCGAACAGCTTTTCCAACCGCTCGGTGTCGTTTCGGAAGCGCCGGCCGATATAGATGCGCTCCAACGTTTCGTCGTTTTGCTCGTGCGCGTGGCGAAGGTCCTCGGGCATGGCTTCGGGATCATAGAGGTCGGCGATTGTAGCGGGGAAATGCGCCTCGCGCGCGAGCAGGATGTCCTCGGCGCAGCGGGTCAGGTCGGCCTTGTTCTTTTCCGTCAGCGTCGGAACAGGGAAGGTGTTCCAACCAAGGGTGTTAGAATAAGAGAAGCGCATCTCTAGACGCACGCAGACAGTGCCGATCCAAACCCAATGAAGGCGCGACGCAATTATCGAAATACTCCAGAGGGGAGCGTTATATAACGCATAGTTCTTATTGCTTAATATAGTTCCAGGCTCCAATATCCCACAAGGCAAATAGTCTCTCGACTCAGAGCTAATACCAGGTATAACAATTATTTCTTCCATTCCGGACTGACGTAATTCAACAAAACGATATGGCGTCTTAGAAGCGTCCTTCGTTGTGGCTTTACGACTCGCGAATCGCATCGCAGTGACACGAATTAACCGTTCTCTGATTGGCGGTATTCTAAGTGCCTGATCGACGCTATCGTCAGTTATCCAAAGACAATATCGTTGAAGGCCATTTATGAACGCATCTGCACCTGCAAACCGCCGAATGAACTCACCAGCACCTGCAAAATCCCGGAGTATTTCGGTTGCCTCGTCTCGCGTGAGTATTAAATTTCCACCGTCGGCCGGCTTATTTCCCCACAGCATTGTGCTTCGCGAGTCAGGCGGCAGCCTTGCTTTGGTAACGATAACGTTAGGACCAGAAATTAGATAACTATTGATGTTTGCGCATCGCGTCGAAATTATGTTCCCATTTTCGTCTTGCGAGTAAATCAGCCGCAATGAATTCGCTCTAGACGAAACACCCACAATAACGACAGTTACACCCGCGTTGAGAGCGGCTAAGTTTGCCCACTTGAAGGAAGTGTGTGCGAAGGCAATCTCATTTCCTGTCGCGAAGATCAGCGGCCACAATATAGATACTTGCTGTCCCTGACACACTGAATTTGTTGCCACGAAGGCATAACTCGTTGGCGAATAAATAGCAGCTTTCATAAACCATGCGGACACGTAATCAAGAGAACGCCAAGTACTTACGCGGCTTTCGAATACAAATTGCAAATCGCCTTTCTGCTCTTCATTCTGCCATGTACTCCCTTTATAAGGCGGATTGCCGCAGATATACGTCTCTCCAGACGTTCCTCGGGCGACACCGTTCTCATCTAGTGCCAGTCGCCCCGTCGGCCCCGCGAGGTCGCATTCCTCGATTATCGGCGCTGCTATCGGACACACCGTCATCCAATCCATCCTCAGCGCATTGCCGACATGGATTTGTCCTGTCTTATGAAGCGGCAGGACGTTGAGCCAAGCCTCTTCCTCGCCAAAGAACCGCACATTGCACTGAAATTCCGCGATCAGCAGAGACAGCCTGGCGATTTCGACGGGAAAGCTCCTGATCTCGATGCCGTAGAAATTTTCCAGATTGATCTGCGTGCCGCGCCCTTCGCCGAGTCGCCGCATGATTTCGAACTCGATCTCGCGCATCTTGATGTAGGCGATGACGAGGAAATTGCCGGAGCCGCAGGCCGGATCGAACACGCGGATCGACGCGATCCGCCGGCGCAGGTTTTTCAGCTTGCGGACATTGTCGCCCGCCGCCTCCAGTTGCGCGCGCAAATCGTCGAGAAACAGCGGATCGAGGACTTTCAAAATGTTCGGCATGCTGGTGTAGTGCATTCCGAGCGACCCGCGCTCGTCGTCGTCGGCGACGGCCTGGATCATCGAGCCGAATATGTCTGGGTTGATCTCCTTCCAAGACAGATCGCCCGCGCGCAAGAGGTATGCTCGCGCGATGCGCGAGAAGCGCGGGCAATCCGTCTTGCCGGCGAACAAGCTGCCGTTGACGTAGGGGAACTGCTCCGCCCAAGGCCGGAAGTCCGCTTGCTTGCGAAGCTCCAGCTTCGTGTCCATGACGCGAAACAGCTCCGAAATGACCTCGTGCGTATTGGCGGATTGCAGGTCGCTCATCTGCCGGATCGTTTCCGTGAACAGATGCGGAAGGAAAATTCCCGTGCTTTCCGCGAAAAAGCAGAAGATCAGCCGCGCCATGAACTGGTTGAGGTCGTGGCGCCGCCCCTCCGTTCCCCAATCCGGATTGTCTTTCAACAGTTCGACATAGAGCTTGTTGAGCCGCCCGGTCGCTTTGATGTCGATCGGGTTGTGCGCGATCTGTTTGACCGTCGAAATGCCGGCCAGCGGGAGAAAGAAGCCGAAGTGCTTCGCGAACTCCGGATAGGCGCAGACGATCGTCTCTCCGGACGGAATGTCCTCCGCCTCCAGGTCGACGCCGTCCGTCGCCAGAACGAATTTCGCTTTGGCGGACGCCGTCTTGGGACTCTCCCGCAGCGCCGTCAGCGTCGCGCCGACCGCGCCCTGCGCGCAGACCGCAAGGTGAATATTGTTACGCTGAAGGACGCCGCCCGGAACGTCGGAGGCGTTGGACGATCCGGCGCGCAAACGCTTGATCGTCGTGTCCTTGTTGCCGAAGGCGGCGAGGAACGCGTACGGGAATTCCGCGGCGTCGAAAGGCGTCGCGGCCAGCTCGGACACCGCCTCTTCGATCTCGACGGCGTTCATGATCGAAATAGCCTCTCCCGGCTAACCATCCATTGGCGGCGGACAGGCATAGCTCGCTTCATGGGGCGGACGCCAGCGTCACGGATCAAGCGCGCACAGGCGTCCGTCCTGCAACGGCGCATGAATGCGCTTCCCCATTCCTGCGCGCGGCGGCGGCCCTCGCCCCGGTCCTCTTCCGCTTGCGGGAGAGGGGGCAAGCTCGCCCTTGCCTTTTGCCGCGCGCCCGCGCATAGGGCCGCTCGCATTCCTCCATTCTGGCGAGCGCTCCCCCCATGGGCTTCAAATGCGGCATCGTCGGCCTGCCCAACGTCGGCAAGTCGACGCTCTTCAACGCGCTGACCCAAACCGCCGCGGCGCAGGCGGCCAACTATCCCTTCTGCACCATCGAGCCCAACGTCGGCGACGTCGCGGTGCCCGACCCGCGACTGGAGACCCTGGCGCGCATCGCCAATTCGAAGGAGATCGTGCCGACCCGTCTCGCCTTCGTCGACATCGCCGGCCTGGTGCGCGGCGCTTCCAAGGGCGAGGGGCTCGGCAACCAGTTTCTCGGCAACATCCGCGAGTGCGACGCGATCGCCCATGTCGTGCGCTGCTTCGAGGACGGCGACGTCGTCCA
>JBEKBD010000083.1:0-13436 GCA_050015575.1 Roseiarcus sp.
CGCTCGCGCAGTCGTACAACACCGCCGCGATCTGGATCTCGGTGAAGATCGGCGAGGCCTACTGGCCGGCCGGCAAGCCCTATCACCAAGCCAAGATCGCCGAGCTCGGGCGCTCCAAGATCGTCGAGACGGCGCGAAAAATGGGGCTGACGACGCCGCTCGTCGACACCGTTTCGTTGCCCGTCGGCGCCGACGAAGTGAAGATGATCGACATGGTCGGCGCCAACGCCATGCTCGCCAACGGCGGCAAGCGCGCGACGCCCTATGCGGCGATCGAAATCCGCAATTCGGCCGGCGAGGCGATCTACACCCACGCCGCCAACGGCGCGCCGCCGGTCCAGGTGCTGCCGCCCGACAAGGTCGCCGAGATGAACAACATCATGACCCACGTGCTCACCGAGGGCACCGGGCGCGGGGCGCAGATCCCGGGCCTCGTCATCTCCGGCAAGACCGGCACGACAAATGGGCCGACCGACGCTTGGTTCAACGCCTTTACCGGCAATCTGGTCGGCAGCGTCTGGTTCGGCAACGACGACCACACGTCGATGAGCGGCGGTATGCAAGGCGGCGCGCTGCCGGCGCAGACCTGGCGCGCAATCATGGCCTACGCGCATCAGGGCCTGGAGCCGAAGCCGCCCTACGGCGTCCCGGCGCCGACGGGCGCGGGGGCGTTCGCCGTCGCGCCGGCGGAGCGGGCGGGCGCGGGCGCCGCCGACGCGCCGCGGCAAATCGGCCTGTCGGCGCGCTCGACCCGAGTCATCCAGGAAATCGAAGACACCGCGCGCTCGGCGCAACAGGGCGGAGCGGCGTTCGAATCGCCGACCGAATATGCGACTCGGACGGAGGCCGCGCCGACGGTCGTTCGCGGCGCCGTCCTGGCGCCGTGACTCCGACGGCGGCGGGCTTGACTTCGCCAGGCCGTCTGGCGATTCATCGATCTCGGCTGGTCGTCGATCGGGACTTGGCCGGCTCGGGATTTCCCGCGTGACGTTGATCGTGAAAGCAAGCATGGCCGGCGCGATCGGCGTCGCGCTCGGGCTCTGGGCGAGCGACGCGATTCTCGCCAACGGCGGCCCCTTCGGCGTCGTCGCCATCGGCCCGTGGCGGGTCGCAGCAAAAGCCGGATCGCTCGAAGCCGACCCCTATACGCGCGCCGGTCTGGAGCGCAGCGGCGAGATTCCTCTGGCGCTCGGCGAAGGTCTGCAACTCGTCGCGCGCATCGACGACGCGCGCCAGCCGCTCGACCCGCGCTGCTCCTACCGCGTGGGATCGCGCACCCCGGCGGCGCGCTACTGGACTTTGAGCGTGGTCGATCGCGACGGCTTTCCCGTCGGCAACGCGGCGGGGCGATACGGCTTTCGTTCGAGCGAGATTATGCGCGACGCCGACGGCGGGTTTTCGATCTTCGTCTCGGCGAGCGCTCACGCCGGCAACTGGCTGCCGATCGGCGCGCTGGAGCCGTTCGCGCTGGTGTTGCGGCTCTACGATTCGCCGCTCAGCGCCACCGCGGGCGGCATCGAAAAACGCGCCGCGCCTTCCATCGTCAGGGAAGCTTGCGCATGACCGTTCGCGAAGGTCTGGGCGCAGCGGCGACGTTTCTGGCGGCCGTCGCGATCGTCGGCGCCCTGGTGCATTTCATCGTGATTCTCGTCATTCCCGTCGTCGCCACGCGCGACGCCTACGCGCGCCTCGCAGACCTCGGCCCCATCGGCGCCACGATCGCGCTGGCGCGGGCCGGCCCGACCGAACGTCGCTTCCCCTACGCCGATCCGGCTCTCGCCAGCGCGTTCTGCCGCTTCGACCTTTCCGCCGGGCCGGTGCGCGTCAAAGCGCCGGTCGGACGCGCCGGCTTCGCCTCGCTGTCGTTTCACACGCGGCGGGGCGCTGTGTTCTACGCCTTGACCGACAAGGCCGCGACGCACGGCCTGATGGAGGCGGTCGTCGTCACGCCGAGCCAATTGCGCTCGCTCGTCGCCCACGACGACGAAGACAACCCCTCGCAGGATCTTCGCATCGTCTCCGCGACCAACGAAGGTTTCGTCTTGATGCGCGCGTTCAGCGAATTGCCGAGCCTCTACGCGGCGGCGGAGGCGCAAGCGGAATCGTTGAGCTGCGCCAGCGAGCCGGCGCCGAAATAGCCGCCCGCGTCGCGGCGCTCGGCCGGAGTGGACATCGGCCGGCATTCCGGCGATGTTCGGGTGAGGCGGACGGAAGAGTCTCTTGTCGGGGATCGCTCGAGGTGACGACGCTGCTGGTGACTCATGCGGCCTGCGCCGCTCATGACATGGGCGAGGGGCACCCGGAAAGGCCGCAGCGGCTGCGCGCCATCGAGCAGGCGTTGGAACACGAGGCGTTTCAACTGCTGGTTCGCGAGAGCGCGCCGCGCGCGGCGGTCGCGGCGCTGACGCGCGTCCACCCTGCCGAATACGTCGCCGCGATCGAGCAGGCCTCGCCGAGCCGCGGGCATGTTCAGCTCGACGCGGACACCGCGATGTCGCCGGGCACCTGGGAAGCCGCGCTGCGTTCGGCCGGCGGGGCGATCTACGCGGTCGACGAAGTGGCGCTCGGGCGGGTCGACAACGCCTTCGTGGCGACGCGTCCGCCCGGCCACCACGCCGAATCGGCGACGGCGATGGGGTTTTGCTTCTTCAACAACGCCGCGATCGCCGCCCGCCACGCTCAGGCCGCGCACGGCGTCGAGCGCGTCGCGATCGTCGATTTCGACGTCCACCACGGCAACGGCACGCAGGACATCTTTTGGAGCGATAAGAGCGTCATGTACGCCTCGACCCATCAGATGCCGCTCTATCCCGGCACGGGCGCGCGAAGCGAATGCGGCGAACACGACCAAATCGTCAACGCGCCGCTGCGCGCGGGCGACGACGGCGAGACGTTCCGCGAGGCTTTCGCGCAGGCGATTCTGCCGCGCCTGGACGCGTTCGGTCCGGACTTGATCGTCGTCTCCGCGGGGTTCGATGCGCACTATCGCGATCCGCTCGGCAATCTCAACCTGCGCGAGGCCGATTTTGCCTGGGCGACCCAGCGCGTGATGGCGCTGGCGCAAAAACGCTGCGGCGGCCGCGTCGTTTCGCTGCTCGAAGGGGGTTACGATCTCGAGGGCCTCGGCCGCTCGGCGGCCGCGCACGTCGGGGCGCTGATGGGCGGCTGAGCGCCCATCACCCCTCGATCGGCTCCATCGCGACGATCTCGATGCCGAAGCCGGCAAGGCCGACGTATTTTCGCGGGTTTTCGGTGCGCAGGCGAATCGAGGCGACGCCGAGGTCGCGCAGGATTTGCGCGCCGAGGCCGACTTCGCGCCACTGGCTGGCGCGGGCGCTGTCGGAACGCTGCGGCTCGCCGCCGCCGAGTTTGACGGGCACGCCCGCCGCGCCGTCGCGCAAATAGACGAGCACGCCGCGCCCCTCTTCCTTGAAGCGCTGCAACACGCGCGGGATGACCCCGGCGCCGAAAATGTCGGCGATGACGTCGGCCCGTTGCAGGCGCGCCGGCACGCCGCGCCCGTCGCCGATCGCGCCGTGGACGAAGGCGAAGTGCAACACGGGGTCGAACGAGGTGCGATAGGCGTAGCCGGTCATCTCGCCGATCGGCGTCTTGACCGGAAAGGCGGCGACGCGCTCGACCAGTTTCTCGCGCGCCTGGCGATAGGCGATGAGATCGGCCACGGCGATGCGCACCAGCCCGTGTTTGGCGGCGAAAGCCTCGATCTGCGGTCCGACCATCACCGTGCCGTCGTCATTGGCGAGTTCGCAGATCACCGCCACGGGCGCCAGTCCGGCGAGCTTGCACAAATCGACCGCGGCCTCGGTGTGCCCGGAGCGCATCAGCACGCCGCCATCGTTGGCGATCAGCGGGAACACGTGGCCGGGGCGGACGAAATCGCTCGCGCCCATGTTGCCGTTGGCGAGCGCGCGCACGGTGTTGCAGCGCTGCTCGGCGGAAATGCCGGTCGTCATGCCGTGCTTCACGTCGACCGAGACGGTGAAAGCGGTGCCGAGCGGCGCGTCGTTCATCGCCACCATCGGGGCAAGATGCAGTCGCCGCGCCTCGTCGGATGTCAACGGCGCGCAGACGATGCCGCAGCAATTGCGGATGATGAACGCCATCTTTTCCGGGGTGCACTGCGAAGCGGCGACGACGAGGTCGCCCTCGTTCTCGCGGTCGTCGTCGTCGGTGACGACGACGAGTTCGCCGCGCGCGATCGCTTCGATCGCTTGGGTGACGTGATGCGACATTTGGCTTCCCAATCCGGCGGCGCCGCGCCGCGGAGAACCTCGTTCGGCGCGACGGCGCCGCGCGCGAGCCGTTCGGCGAGCTTCGCGGCGAAGACATAGGGCGCGCCGCGTTCGAGTTCAATTCGCTTCGCAGCGGACATCGAGTGGCACTCGAACCCGCTTGGCGCGCATTTTTGCCGAAATTGCCGCCGTAAGGCGGCGCCGGCCGAAGGCGCGGCGGCGGCCCCGGCCAAGCCCGAACCGGCCCGGCGGCCGGCGGCGAAAGCCGTCGCCGACGGTCCCGACGACGGCGGGCAGGAGTTTTGACGGGGGAGACGCGGGGGCGGCGCGCGGTCGACGGCTTCAATTGTGAACGGAAATCGTTCGTTCTGGAACGCTTCGTTAACCGCCATTCTTCATTCTTCGACTTCGACGGATCGTCGACTTCCACGGGAAATCGACAGGGGCATGACGCCCCTGCGTCGCCTTGGCGCCCAATCCGACATGTCCCTTCTTCGCTCGTCTCGAACCCGCCTGGGCGCCGCCGCGCCCGGCTGGCGGAAAACCAAGGCGGAAGACTTGGCCGCACGTCCTTATCGGGCGCCGGCGCTAAAGGAAGAATAGCGATGCTTCATCCTGATTTTGGCGGCGACGCCAAACGCGTGCTCGAAGCCCTCGGCCGGTTTCTGGCGATCATCGAGTTCGAACCGACGGGAAAAATCATCGCCGCCAACGAGAATTTCTGCCGGGTTTTCGGTTACGAGCCGGCGGAGCTCAGAGGCCAGCACTACAGCCTGTTCGTCGATCCAGAGAGCGCCAAAAGCCCGGAGTACAAGGAATTCTGGGCCAAGCTCGGCCGCGGCGAATTCGACGCCCGCGAATACCGGCGGATCGGCAAGGGCGGAAGGGACGTGTGGATTTGGGCGGCGTCCGTTCCCGTCGTCGGCAAGTCCGGGAAAGTTCTCAAGGTGGTCGAGGTCGTCACCGATATCACCGCCTCGAAATTGCGGGCCGTGGAAAACGTTGGAAAGGTCGAGGCGATCTCGCGCGCTCAATCCGTCATTGAATACGCCCCGGACGGGACGGTCCTCGAGGTGAACGAAAATTTCGTCAAGTCGTCGGGCTATTCGCGCGAGAAAGCCGTAGGCATGAATCATCGCTCGTTCGTGGACCCGGCCTTTGCTCAATCCGGCGAGTATCAGGAATTTTGGCGGAGACTGAATCGCGGCGAACATGTCGACGAGGAATTGAAGCGCGTCGGCGAGGGCGGCAAAGAGGTTTGGATCGAGGCGTCGTACAATCCGATTCTCGATCTCAACGGCCGCGTCGTCAAAGTCGTCAATTTCATGACCGACGTCACGGGCCGCGTCGGCGCGGTCAAGCGGATCGGGGCGGGGCTCAGCCGATTGGCCGAAGGCGATCTCGAGCACCGCATCGAGGAGCCGTTCATTCCGGCGCTCGAACCGCTCCGTGTCAACTTCAACGCCTCGCTGGAGGCCCTGCAAAACTCGATGTCGGCGATCGCCGCCAACACGCAGGCGATCCACACGGGAACCGGCGAGATCTCTGCCGCCGCCGACGATCTGTCCCGGCGCACCGAGCAGCAGGCCTCGAGCCTCGAAGAGACCGCCGCCGCGCTGGAAGAGATCACCGCGACGGTGAAGAAGACCGCCGAGGGCGCCAAGCACGCGCGCGACGTGGTTTCGACCGCCAAGGTCGACGCCGACAAGAGCGGCGAGGTGGTGCGCGAGGCGATGGCCGCGATGACCGGCATCGACAAGTCGTCGAAGCAGATCAGCCAGATCATTGGGGTCATCGACGAGATCGCGTTCCAGACCAACCTTCTGGCGCTCAACGCCGGGGTGGAGGCGGCGCGGGCGGGAGACGCCGGCCGCGGCTTCGCGGTGGTGGCCTCCGAGGTGCGCGCGCTCGCCCAGCGCTCGGCCGAGGCGGCCAAGGAGATCAAGGGCCTGATTTCGACGTCGACCACGCAGGTCGATCAGGGGGTGCTGCTGGTCGCCCAGACCGGCGAGGCGCTCGGAAGGATCGTGACGCAAGTCGTGGAGATCAACGGCATCATCACCGATATCGCCGCCAGCGCCCAGGAACAGGCGACCGGCCTGCAGCAGGTCAACACCGCCGTCAACGAGATGGATCAGGTGACGCAGAAGAACGCGGCGATGGTCGAGGAAACGACGGCGGCGGCCCACGAGCTGGCCGTCGAGACCGAGGAACTCGGCCGATTGATCGCGCGCTACCAGATCGGCGCCATCGCGGAAGATCCGTTGCGCCGGGAACTGAAGAAGGCGGCGCCGCACGCGTTCCGCGAGGCGCCGAAGAAGGCGGCGCCGGTCGAAAGCGCGGCGGCGGCCCCGGTCAAGCCCGAACTGGTCCGACGGCCGGCGGCGAAAGCCGCTGCCAACGGCCCCGACGACGGCTGGCAGGAGTTTTGACGGGGGAGAGCGCGGCGGGTCGGGTCGGCCCGCTTCGCCGCGCTCCCGATCTTCCCTGAGGGGGACAACACACGGGTGCGCAAATGAGCGAAAGCGTAAAAGTCGGGACCGGCAAAGGCAGCGAGCTGATCGCGTTCAATATCGGATCCCAGGAATTCTGCGTCGGCACCACCTCGGTGCGGGAGATCAGGGGCTGGACGCCGGCGACGGCGCTTCCGCACGCGCCGACGTTCGTGCTCGGCGTCGTCAACTTGCGCGGCGTCGTCCTGCCGATCGTCGATCTGGCGGTGCGGCTGGGCTTTCCGCCGACCCAACCGACCGCCCGCCACGCCATCATCGTGGTCGAGTGCGGCCGTCAGGTCGCCGGCCTGCTGGTGGACGGCGTTTCCGACATATTCACCGCCGGCGAGGACCAGATCCAGCCGACGCCGGACATCGCCGCCGAGACCGCCAAGCTGTTCCTGCGCGGCGTCATCGCGATGGACGGCCGCCTGATCGGCGTCATCGACATCGCCAACCTGCTGCCGTCGCCGGAATCGCTCGCCGCGTAAGCGGAGCGCAGCCGAACGTTTTGCGTTTCCGGCCCGCCGCAACGACAACGGAACTTGCCGCGCCGGCCGAATGGCCGGCGCGAAGCGTTTGCGGCCGGCCGTGACCGCGTCGGGTCCTCGGCGCCTTTCTTGCGCGCCATAAGGTCGCGGCTCAGGTCGCCCCGAACAATTTGTCGAGCAGGTTCCTGTCGCGCGGCGGCGGCGCGGCCGGCGCATCGGCGCCGACATTGGGGATCGAGGCCGGCGGCACGGGGGCGTCCGACGCGGCGGGGACGAAAGCGCGCTTGATCGGCGCGGCGGGTGCGACGGGCGCCGCCGACGCGGCGTCGCCGCCTCTGCCGATCGCCAGCGGCGCGCCGACGGAATCGGGCGGCGGAGCGGGCGGCGCGGGTTCGGGGGCGGGCGCGTCGGCGTTGCGCCAGACGCCCGACGGCAGCGCGGCGACGGGCACGCCCTGGTGCGCCGCCTTCATGAAGCGGCTCCAAATCTCGACCGGCAGATTGCCGCCCGAGACCTTCTTGGTCGGCGCGCCGTCGTCGTTGCCGAGCCAGACGCCGGCGACGAGGTAACTGGTGTAGCCGACGAACCAGGCGTCGCGCCAGTCCTGGCTGGTGCCCGTCTTGCCCGCGGCCTGCCAGCCTGGCAATTCGGCTTTGTGCGCGGTGCCGGTCAGCAGGGTTTCCTGCATCATGTCGTTCATCATCGCGACGTATTGCGGATCGATCACCCGGCCGAAGCTGGCGTTCTTGCGGGCGTAGAGCAGCTTGCCGTTGGCGGTGCGCACCCGCGCGATGACGTGCGGCTGCACGCCGATGCCGCCGTTGGCGAAGGCGGCGTAGGCGGCGACGAGTTCGAGCGGCGTGACCTCGGAGGTTCCCAACGCGATCGTGGCGTTGGGCTCGAGGTCGGACGTGACGCCGAGGCGATGGGCGGTGCGCGCCACCGTCTTCGGGCCGACCTCCAGGCAGAGCCGCACCGCGACGGTGTTGAGCGAAAGCGACAGCGCCTTGGTCAGCGTCACCGGGCCGAAATACTCGCGCGAATAGTTTTCCGGGTTCCAGCCCTTGACGGAGATCGGCGCGTCTTCGCGCACCGTGTCGGGCGTCAGGCCCTTCTCGAGCGCGGCGAGATAGACGAACGGCTTGAAAGCGGAGCCGGGCTGGCGCTTGGCCGCGACGGCGCGGTTGAACTGGCTGTCGGCGTAGTTGCGCCCGCCGACCAGCGCCTTGACCGCGCCGTCGGGATCGAGCGCCACCACGGCGCCTTGGCTGACGCCGAACTTGTCGCCCTTGGCGTTGAGTTCCTCGGTCAGCGCCCGCTCGGCGCCCGCCTGCATCGCCGGATCGAGCGTCGTGGTGACGACGATGTCCTCGTCGATGGCGCCGACGGTGTCGTCGAGCATGTCCATGACGTAGTCGGCGGCGTAATTGATCGACCCGGCGCCCTTCTCGTGCACGACCTGCGCGGGGGCGGAGAGCGCGAGCTTGGCCATCGCCTCGGTGATGTGGCCCTGTTCGGCCATCGCGGTGATGACCTGCGCCGCGCGTTCGTTGGCCGCCGTCAGATTGCGATTGGGCGCGAGCCGGGTCGGCGATTTCATCAGGCCGGCCAGAACCGCCGCCTCGGATAGCGTCGCCAATCTCGCGCTCTTGCCGAAATATTTCTGCGACGCCGCCTCGACGCCGAAGGCGCCCGAGCCGAAATAGACGCGGTTGAGATAGAGCTCGAGGATCTGGTCCTTGGAATATTTGCGCTCCAGCCACAGCGCCAGGATCGCTTCCTGGATCTTGCGCGACAGCGTGCGCTCCTGAGTGAGAAAGAGGTTCTTGGCGAGCTGTTGGGTCAGCGTCGAACCGCCCTCCATGCCGCCGCGACCGGTGACGTCGCGGACGACGGCGCGCACGACGCCTACGGGATCGATGCCGAAGTGCTGGTAGAAGCGCCGGTCCTCGATCGCCACGAAGGCCTTGGGCAGATAGGGCGGCAGCTCGCTCAAATGCACCGCCGCGCCGCCGGTGTCGCCGCGATTGGCGATCAGCGAACCGTCGTCGGCGAGAATGGCGATATTGGGCGGGCGCTTGGGCACCGCGAGCTGATCGATCGGCGGCAATTGGCTGGCGTAATACGCGGTCAAGCCGGCGACGCCGACGAAGCCCCAGACGGCGAGCACGAACGCCCAGTAGGCCAGTCGGCCGGCGAAGGAGCGCCCGGGCTTGGCGCCCCCGCCGCGGCTCCCCTTGTTGGAGCGCGGCATCGGGTGATCGGCCGGATCGGCGCGCAGGTCGCCGCCGCCGCGGCGTCGCGGCGCATCGTCGAGCCGCGGTTCGATCCGCTCCGCGTTTCGCCTGCCGCCCCTGCCGAACATCACGCGATCCCGCGCCGGGCGCTTCGAGGGCGAAACCCCCTCGAACGGCGCCGGCCGACCCCATCGAAGCTAAAGGCGGCGATTTAAGGGCCGGTTAAGGTTGCCGGGCGCGGAACGCGATTGAGCGAAATTCGGTCGAATGGATGGGGACCGCGGCCTCGCGGCCCTTGCGCATCCCGCGTCTCCTTGGCAAAGTCCGGCCCCCGCGCGTTCTGAGGCGGACCCATATCGCCGGGACGACGCGAGCGATCGAGAGGGGCCCTCGCGCGTTCCCATCGTTTCTTGGCGGCGCCGGCGAGGAGCGCAAGATTTAGGATGATGCGATGAAGGTCACCATCGAGCGAACGGCTCTGCTCAAGGCGCTCAGCCACGTCCATCGCATCGTCGAGCGCCGCAACACCATCCCGATCCTCTCCAACGTGCTGATCGAGGCGCGCGAGCGGCAGCTGACGCTCAAGAGCACCGACCTCGATCTCGAAGCGACGGAATCGGCGCCCGCCGACGTCGCGTTGGCCGGCGCGACGACCGTGCCGGCCCACGTCATCTACGACATCGTGCGCAAATTGCCGGAGGGCGCGCAGGTCAGCCTGGAAATGACCGGCGAGGCGGGTCAACTGCTGCTGCGCTCGGGGCGCTCGCGCTTCTTTCTGCAAAGCCTGCCGGCGTCCGATTTCCCCGATCTCACCGCGGGCGAATTCACCCATCGCTTCGCCCTCGCCGCCGCCGATCTCAAGCGCTTGATCGACAACACGCAGTTCGCCATTTCGGTCGAGGAGACGCGCTACTATCTCAACGGCATCTTCTTCCACACGGTCGAAGTCGGCGGCGCCAGCCTGTTGCGCGCCGTCGCCACCGACGGCCATCGCCTCGCCCGGGTCGAGATTCCCGCGCCCAAGGGCGCGGTCGGCATGCCCGGCGTCATCGCGCCGCGCAAGGCGGTCGCCGAAGTGCAGAAACTGCTCGAGGACCTGACCGAGGAGGTGGGCGTCGAGATTTCGACCACCAAGGCGCGCTTCCAGTTCGGCGACGTGGTGCTGACGACCAAGCTGATCGACGGCACGTTCCCCGATTACTCCAGGGTCATCCCCGCCCACAACGACAAGCGCCTGGTCGTCGACAAGAAGCCCTTCGAGGACGCGGTCGATCGCGTTTCGACGATTTCCTCGGAACGCGGCCGCGCGATCAAACTGGCGATCGCCGACAACAAGATGACGCTATCGGTCAACAATCCCGATTCGGGTTCGGCGAGCGAGGAAATCGAAGTCGACTACGATTCGGCGCCGATCGAGATCGGCTTCAACGCGCGCTACCTTCTCGACATCGCCGGACAGCTCGCGGGCGACACCGCGCTGATCAAGCTCTCCGACCCGGGCTCGCCGACGATCATCCAGGATCGCGACGGCGCGGCGGCGCTCTACGTGCTGATGCCGCTGCGGGTGTGAGGAGCGCGCGCTTCACGTCCGCCCCGCCCGCAGCGTCCTCAGCGTCACCGCGACGATCGTCTCGAACCGCGCCGCCAGCGCGGCGCTGGCGACGTCCTTGTCGCGCCGCAGCGCGACCGGGTGGATGAAGCGATGCGCGGCGTCGAAAATCAGCGACATCGCGCGGCGCCGGTCGGTCAAGGCGAAGGAGCGGGAGGCGACGCCTTCTTCGACGACGCGCTGGATTTCCGACTGCACGCGGGCGCGATGCCGGCGCGCGCTGCCGCGATTCTGCTCCAGCGCCTCGATCAGCAGGTCGAACAACGCGGGGTCGCTCTCCAGCTTCTGGCGGTAGGCGCGATGGATCGTCATCAACATGTTTTCGAGCTTGTCGGCGGCGGGGTCGGGGCTCTCGGCCGCCTCGCGCAGGCGCGCTTCGATCGGGCGCAGCCAAGCCGCGGTGATCTCCTCGAGCAGCGCCGTCTTGGAAGGAAAATAGCGATAGACGTTGGCGTGCGTCATGCCCGCCTCGTGCGCGACGCCGACGACGGTCGCGCGCGCCGCGCCGAACTTGCGCACGTGCTCTCGCGCGATTTCGACAATGCGCGCTTCGACGGAATCAGGGGCCGACGAATGGGGCAAATCCGGTCTGTCTCCGGCTGGCGGCCCGCGATGCTGGCATGAAACGCCGGCGCGCGCCAGCTAGGTTTCGACGATGCCGCTGAGGTCGTCCGACGCGGCGCCATTCCTGCCGCCGTGCGGCTCGCCGAGATAGTCGAGGGAGCGCATCTCGATCAGGCGCGAGGCGGCGCGGGCGAACTCGAACGCTTCCGCGCCGGTCGGCGCCGAATAGAGATCGGCCGGTTCGGCGGCGGCCGAGGCGATCAGTTTCACCTTCATGTCGTAGAGCGCGTCGACGAGGGTGATGAGCCGCCTGGCCTCGTTGCGCTCGTTGGCGGCGAGCGCGGGGATGTGGTCGACGAAGAGGGTGTGAAAGCGTTCGGCGACGGCGAGAAAATCAGCGGCGCCCAGGGGAGCGCGGCAGAGTTCGTCGAAGGAGAAGCGCGCGACGCCGTCGATCGCCTGGGGAACGCGCAACGTCCGGCCGAGCAGCGCGATATCCATCGGCGCGCCGCGCGCCGCGCCGGTCAAGGCGAGAAACGCCGCGTCGAGCGCGCTTTTCGCGCGCGCGTCGTCGGGGCGATAATAGACCGGCGCGCGCGCGAGCTTCTCCAGACGAAAGTCGGCGCGCGCCTTCAGTTCGACGACGTCGAGCCGTTCGCGCATCAGCGCCACGAACGGCAGGAACAGCGCACGGTTGAGGCCGTCCCGGTAAAGATCGTCCGGCGCGACGTTGGAGGTTGCGACCGCCACGACGCCCGCGGCGAACAGCGCCGCGAACAGCCGCGCCAGGATCATCGCGTCGGCGATGTCGCGCACGCCGAATTCGTCGAAGCACAGCAGCCAGGCTTCGTCGGCCAGCGCCGCGGCGACCGGCGCGATCGGATCGTCGCCGACGACCTCGCCGCGCCTGCGCCTCTGCCGCCAGTGGTGGACGCGCGCATGGACGTCGGCCATGAAGGCGTGAAAGTGGACGCGGCGCTTCCGCGCCGGCGGCGCGGCCTCGAAGAAGAGGTCCATCAGCAGCGTCTTGCCGTGTCCGACCGCGCCGTGGATATAGACGCCACGCGGCGGCTCGCTCGGCCTGGCGCCGATCAGGCGCTGAAGCGCACCGGCGCGCCGCCCCGGCCGATAGCCGACGAGTTCCGCCGCGAGGCGGTCGAGCCGCGCCGCCAGCTCCGCTTGCGCCGGATCGGCCTCGAGGCGGCCGTCGGCGACGAGTTGGCGATAGCGGCTGAGGACGGAGAGGCTCATGGGGCGGAGTTTGGCGGTCCGCGCTCTCTCATGCCGCCGCTGGCGACACTTCGGCGGAAATCCGCGCTCCGAGGTCGCGTTCGGCGACGGCCAATTCGTAGGCCATCTGCAAATTGAGCCAGAACTGGGCGCTATTGCCAAAATACCGCCCGAGCCGCATCGCGGTTTCCGGCGATACGCCGCGTTTGCCGTTGAGAATGTCGGTGATCCGCTCCGAGGGCGTGCGCAACGCGAGAGCCAGCGCGTTCGCCGACAATCCGCGCGCTTCGATCTCGCGCCTGAGCACGCGTCCGGGGTGAACGATCAACATTGTCGCCTCTCCTTTAGTGATAATCGACGATCTCGACATCCCAGGCATCCCCGTCTCGGAAACGAAAATAGAGGCGCCACGGACCGGCTTCGGAGCCATGTCGGGCCGGCGCCGGCACGGCGCAAGCTATTCATTGTTTGCTTGGAGGCTATTATGCGCGTGAGGAATTTCAACTCAAGCACGCCCCGACGGGCCGCCGCCGTAGGCGGTGCTTCGCATCCTTGACTTC
>JBEKBD010000084.1:0-23282 GCA_050015575.1 Roseiarcus sp.
GGCGTCTTGCTAAATCCCCACGCTATCTCACGCGACCCGCGCAGGCCACGCTCGTCCGCCCGTTCGGCGGCTGAAGACTGTCACCCATTATCGCGGTCCCGTTCGATACCCATCTCGCCGGGCTGAACACGCCCGCCCCTACCCGCCCGTCCCCGCAAACCGGCGCTTCACCCGCGCGACCTTGTCGGCGCCGACGCGCACGGTGACGTGGACGCGGCCGTCTTCGCCCACCTCGCGCGTCATCACTTCGGCGTTCTCGTAGAGCCAGTGCAGCCCCTGCCCGTCGCTCGCCTCGAGATCGAGATCAATCAGCGAGCGGCCGCGCGCGAGGCGCGTCTCGATCGCGGCGAGGAGCGCTTCGAGCCCCTCGCCGGTCAGCGCGGAAACGGCGATCGGCGCGCCTTCGCCCTGCCCCGGCGCCAGCGCGGCGCGATGGGGAGCGTCGAGCAGGTCGAGCTTGTTCCACGCCTCGATCAATTTTTCCGCCGCGCCGGCGACGCCGAGTTCGGCGAGAATCGCCTCGACGTCCTTCGCCTGCGCGTCGGAGTCGGCGTGGGCGATGTCGCGCACGTGGACGATGACGTCGGCGGCGCGCACCTCCTCGAGCGTGGCGCGGAACGCCGAAACCAGCATGGTCGGCAAATCCGAGATGAAGCCGACGGTGTCCGACAGGATCGCCGCGCCGCCGTGCGGAAATTTGATCAGCCGCATCGTCGGATCGAGGGTGGCGAACAGCATGTCGGCGGCGGCGACCTCGGCGCGGGTCAGGCGGTTGAACAAGGTCGATTTGCCGGCGTTGGTGTAGCCGACCAGCGCGACGAGCGGATAGGGAACGTCGGCGCGGCTGGCGCGGTGCAACGCCCGCGTCTTCTTGACCTTGTCGAGGTCGCGCTCGATGCGGACCATGCGCTCTTCGATCAAGCGGCGGTCGGTCTCGATCTGGGTTTCGCCGGGCCCGCCGAGGAAGCCGAAGCCGCCGCGCTGCCGCTCCAAGTGGGTCCAGGAGCGCACCAGGCGCGATTTCTGGTAGTCGAGATGGGCGAGCTCCACCTGCAGCGCGCCCTCGGCGGTGCGCGCGCGGCGGCCGAAAATCTCCAGGATCAGGCCGGTGCGGTCGATGACCTTGGCCTTGAACTCCTTTTCCAGATTGCGCTGCTGCACCGGCGACAGCGCGCAGTCCATCGCCACCAGATCGATCGCGTCGGCCTCGACGCGCTGGGCGAACTCGGCGACCTTGCCCTTGCCGAGGTAGGTCGCCGGACGGATCGCGCTCAACGGCGCCAGCGCGGAGTCGACGACGGCGAGGTCGATGGCGCGCGCCAGGCCGACCGCCTCGTCGCGCCGCGCCTCGGGGCTGCGCGCGCGCATGCGCCCGGCGATCGTTCCGCGCGAAGTCGAATAGGGACAGACGACCAGCGTTCGCGTGCGGGCCGCGACCGCCTGTTCGCGCTTGCCGAGGCGATCCTCGGCGCCGGGCTCGCTCAATGGGGTCTCAATGTTGCTCCGCGTCCTCTTCGGCCGCTTCGAACATGGTGATCGGGCTCGCCGGCATGATGGTCGAGATCGCGTGCTTGTAGACGAGCTGAGAATGGCCGTCGCGCCGCAGCAGCACGCAGAAATTGTCGAACCAGGTCACGAAGCCCTGCAATTTGACGCCGTTGACGAGAAAGATGGTGACCGACGTCTTGGTCTTGCGCACATGGTTGAGAAACGTGTCCTGCAAGTTTTGCGTCTTATCGCTAGGCATGAGTTTATCCCGCTTTGCGCGTTGCGCCGCTTGACGCGGCTATTTTGTCGAGCCGGCTCGGCGCGTCTCTCCCCCCTAAGCGACGCCGGCTGAACCTATAACATTTTCGCGCCGGCGCGCCATCCGCGCGGCCGGCGAAGCGGCGAAAAAAGTCGCCTACGCGCGGCTGGCGAAGTCGCGGAACGCGCGCCGCAGCGCCAAGGTCAGGCTCCCCGGCCGGCCGTCGCCGATCGCGCGGCCGTCGATGGCGACGACAGGCATAGCGATGGCAGTCGCGCTGGAAAAGAACGCTTCGCGCGCGCGAAAAGTCTCCTTCAGGGAAAACGGGCGCTCCTGCAACGAAAAACCCAGGCGCTGAGCGAGTTCGAGCAGCCTCGAGCGCGTCACGCCGCGCAGGATCGCCCGATCGGCCTGCCGGGTGACCAGGGCGCCGTCCTCGGCGACGATCCAGGCGTTGGTCGAAGCGCCCTCGGTGACGAAGCCGCGAGCGTCGACGAACCAGGCTTCGTAGGCGCCGGCCTCGCGCGCGGCCTGTTTGGCCAAAACATTGGGCAGCAGTTGCAACGTCTTGATATGCGGATGCGCCCAGCGTTCGTCGGCGAGCGTGACGATGGACACGCCGCGGCGCGCGTTGGCTTCGCCGAGCCGGGGATCGATCGATTTGGCGGCGACGACCAGCCCGGGGGCGACGCCCGCGCCGGGAAAGCCGTGATCGCGCCTGGCGACGCCGCGCGAAATCTGGATATAGACGAGGCCGTCGCGGACGCGATTGCGCGCGACGACTTCGCGCACGATCCGGCGCAGCGCCGGCTCGCCGACCGGAGCGGCGATCCGCAGCGCCTCGAGCGAACGCTCCAGCCGCTCGAGGTGGCGGCCCTCCTCGATCAGCGCGCCGCCCGCGACCTGGCAGACCTCGTAGACGCCGTCGCCGAACTGGAACGCGCGGTCCTCGATCGAGACGGCGGCCTCGGCGAGGCGAAGGTAGCGGCCGTTGACGTAGGCGATGCGGCTCATGCGGGGCTCGAACGGGATTTCTTGCGTTCAGTCGACGCCGAGCGACTTCAGCTTGCGGTGCAACGCCGACCGCTCCATGCCGATGAATTCGGCGGTGCGCGAGATGTTGCCGCCGAAGCGGTTGATCTGCGCCACCAGATATTCGCGCTCGAACACTTCGCGCGCCTCGCGCAACGGAATGCTCATCAATTTCTCGCCGCCGACGCCGGTGGGGATGGCCGGAACCAGCGCGCCGATTTCCGACGGCAGCATGGCGGCCGTGATTTCCGCCTCCGGGTCGCCCGCCACCAGAATCATCAGACGCTCGATATTGTTGCGCAGCTGTCGGATGTTGCCGGGCCAATCGTGCGACTGCAGCACCGCCATGGCGTCGGCGGCGATGCGCCGCGGCGCCACGCCCATCGCCGCGGCGATCTGCTCCATGAAATATTGCACCAGTTCGGGAATGTCCTCGCGTCGCTCGGCGAGCGAGGGGACGCGAATGGGCACCACCGAAAGCCGGTGGAAGAGGTCCTCGCGGAACTGCCCGTCGGTGATCGCCTGGGCGAGATCCCGGCTGGTCGAGGATATGACGCGCACGTCGACATGGACGCGCGCCGAGCCGCCGACGCGCTGGAAATTCTGGTCGACCAGCACGCGCACGATCTTCGCCTGCGTCTCCAGCGGCATGTCGGCGATTTCATCGAGATAGAGCGTGCCGCTGTGCGCCTCTTCCAGCGCGCCGACGCGCCGCGGGCGATCCGGCCCCGCCTCGATCCCGAACAGCTCCGCCTCCATGTTGTCGGGCGTGATCGTCGGCGCGTTGAGAACGACGAAGGGGCCGTCGGCGCGCACCGAATGGGCATGGATCAATCGCGCCGTCAGTTCCTTGCCCGCCCCCGGCGGCCCGGAAACGAGCACGCGCGAATTGGCGGGGCCGAGCCGTTCGACGATGCGCTTCAAGTTGGCGATGGCGGAGGAAGTTCCGACCATGCGGTTGGCCGCGCCGGCGCGCACCCGGAGATCGTTCACTTCGCGCTTGAGCCGCGAGGTCTCCAGCGCGCGCTCGGCGATCAGGATCAGCCGATCCGCCTTGAACGGCTTTTCGATGAAATCGTAAGCGCCCAGTTTGATCGCGGTCACCGCGGTCTCGATGTTGCCGTGGCCGGATATCATCACCACCGGCACGTTCTGGTGCTGCTGCTTGACGATCTCCAGCAGTTGCAGGCCGTCCAGCCGCGAGCCCTGCAGCCAGATGTCGAGCAGCACGAGCTGCGGCCGGCGCGCTTCGATCGCGGCCAGCGCCTCGTCGGAATTGCACGCCAGGCGCGTCGCGTGCCCTTCGTCGGACAGAATTCCCGAGACGAGCTCGCGAATGTCGTCTTCGTCGTCGACGATCAAAATGTCAGCGGGCATCGGCGTCAACGCCTGTCGTGGGAGGGGCTTGCGCGGCGAGATCGTCGACCGGCTCGAAGAAGGCGCGAACGGGCAGCTTCATCGAGACTTGCGCGCCGTGGCCGCCGTCGGCGCGCGGCAACCCGTCGAGCAACTCGACGGCGCCGTGATGGTCCTCGAATATCTTCATCACGATCGGCAGGCCGAGCCCGGTGCCCTCGGCGCGCGTGGTCACGTAAGGCTCGGCCAACTTGTGGCGATCCTCGTCGGGAAATCCCTTGCCGTTGTCGCTGACGGAAATGCGCGCGAAGCCGTCGTCGTCGCGCCGCAGAACGACGCGGATCTTGCCGCCTTCTCGGCCCGACCCGAGCGCGTCGACGCCTTCGCAGGCGTTCTTGAGCACGTTGGTCAGCGCCTGCGCGATCAGCCGACGGTCGAATTCGGCGGTCACCGGCTTATCGGGCAAGTCGTCCTCGATCGCGATCTCCGGCCGCCCGATGCGCGTCAGGAACAACGCCTGGCGCACGCAATCGGAAAGATCGTCCGGGATCGGGCGCGCCTTGGGCATGCGGGCGAAGGACGAGAACTCGTCGACCATGCGCTTGATGTCGTCGACCTGGCGGATGATGGTGTCGGTGCATTGGTCGAAGACGTCCTTGCCCTCGACGATCGTGCGGCCGTAACGGCGTTTCAGCCGCTCGGCGGAGAGCTGGATCGGCGTCAACGGATTCTTGATTTCGTGCGCGATGCGGCGGGCGACGTCCGCCCAGGCGGCGCTGCGTTGAGCGGTGACGAGTTCGCTGATGTCGTCGAGCGTGATCACGCTGCCTTGATCATCGCGCTGCGGATCGCCGGTCACGCGCACGTTGAGCAGGCGCTCGCGCCCGTCGCGCGTCAACGTCGCCTGCGCCTGATGGGACTTGAGATTCATCGACCGCGCCTCCGCCAGGATGTGGGCGAGCCGGGGAAGGATGTCGCCGATCGGTCGGCCGACCAACCCCGCCGCCTCGTGGCTCGCGCACAGCAGCCGCTCGGCCGCGACGTTGCTGACCGTGACGACGCCCTGGGAATCGACGCCGAGCACGCTGGCGGACACGCCGGAAAGCACCGCCTCGATGAACGCGCGCCGCTCGTCGTTGAGCGCGTTGGCGGCGGTCAGGCGGTTGCGCTGCTGGCGCAGCTCCATGGTCATCTTGTTGAAGGTCTCGCCGAGATGGCCGAGGTCGCCTTCGGAGCGGCGCGTCGGCACCTGCACGTAGAGATTGCCGGAGGCGACTTCGTCGGTGGCGCGGATCAGGCGCCGTATCGGCCCGACGAGTTGATTGGCGAAGGTCAGGCCCATCCACACCGCCGAGATCAGCATCGTCAGCGACAGCATCACGAACACGCTGGCGAACCCCAACTCGATGTTGCGCCGGTGCGCCTGGAAATTGGCGAAGATCGCCGAAACGCCCGCGGCCTCGCGCGCCAGCCTGTCCGAGGCCGGGTCGAATGTCCGCGCCGCATAGAAGTAGGCGTCGTTCAGACCGTCGATCGGCCGCATCGCGACGAAAACGTCGCCCCCGCCCAACAGGCCGCAATACGGCTGTCGCGCCGCGGCGGCGGCCAAGTCGGAAGCTTCCGGCTTGGCGATCAGCTTGGCGTCGGAACCGGCGGCCATCACGACGACCGACCCGTCGGGCCGGATCACCGCCGCGGCGGAGAAGCCGAGCGCGCGCGCGCGGGCGCTGAGATAGTCGCGAAACAAATCGGCGTTGGAGCGCAGCAGGCGCGCGGCCTGCGAGAGATCGCCCGCCGTCAGTTCGGCCCCGCGCAGCAGGGCGCTGCACTGCGATTCGCGATAGACTTGCGCCAACTGGCCGGATTCGCCGAGAAACGCCCCGACGTCCTTCATGAACGCCGGATTGATCGCCCACTCGACCGACACCGTGGCGACCACGGCGGTGACCAGCGCCGGAATCGCCGCGACCACGGAGAACAGCGCGACGACGCGATTGTGCAGCCGCGCGCCGGCGCGCGCGGCGCGGCGCGCGGCGCGCAGGTTGCGCAGTTCCAGGACGATCAGCACGAGCAGACAAACGACGATCAGCCCGTCGCCGCCCAGGATCGCCAACACCACGATGGGCGTGGGAATGATCGGCGTGAATCCCGCGAAGACGACGAAGGTCGCGAGCGCGAGAATCAGCGCGCCGCCGACCGCGACCGGGCCGAAAAGCCCGGACATCCGTCCTTCGCCGGAGCGTTCGGCGCGCTCCCAAGGCGCCGAAGCCCGGGCGTTCCCTTGCGATGGTTGGATGGTCACGTCCGTAATCTTCGCCGCCGCCCGCGCCGGGATCAAAACGTGGCGCCGATGCAACGATGTTGCAAGATTACGACAAAATGGGGGCGAAGATCACTTGACCCCACGCACGGCGCGCAAATCCAGATCGCGAATTTTCTTGCGCAAGGTGTTGCGATTGAGCCCCAATATCTCCGCCGCCTTGATCTGGTTGCCGCGCGTCACCGTCAGCGTGGCGACGATCAGCGGCACTTCGAGATCGCGCAGCACGCGATGATACAATCCGACCGGGGGCAAGGAATCGCCGTAAGAACGGAACAATTCGGCGACGTGACGTTCGAGCCCGGAGACGAATTGCTCCTGCGCGGCGGCCGATTCGCGCTGAGGGCCGCCGGGATCGCCGCCGATAGGCGCGCCGAGACTCTGCAGCGGCGCGTTGAGGCCGAGTTCGGCCTCGATCAGCGACTCGCCGATGTCCTCCTGGGGATAGAGCGCGGCGATGCGGCGCGTCAAATTCTCCAGTTCCCGGATATTGCCGGGCCAGGGGTAATGGCGCAGTCGATCCATCGCGGCGGCGTCGAGCGTCTTCGGCGCCAGTCCCTCGGCGGCGCCTCTTTGAAAGAAATGGCGCACGAGATCGGGAATGTCCTCGGTGCGCTCGCGTAACGGAGGCAGGCGCAACGGCACCACGTTGAGGCGGAAGAACAGATCCTCGCGGAACGCGCCCTGCTGAATGGCGTAGCGAAGATCCTTGTTGGTGGCGGCGACGATGCGGACGTCGGTCTTGATCGGCGTGCGTCCGCCGACGGTGGTGTATTCGCCCTGCTGCAGCACGCGAAGCAACCGGGTCTGCGCCTCCATCGGCATGTCGCCGATCTCGTCGAGGAACAGCGTGCCGCCCTCGGCCTGTTCGAAACGCCCCACCGAGCGCGCGTTGGCGCCGGTGAACGCCCCCTTCTCGTGGCCGAACAGCTCGCTTTCGATCAGCTCGCGCGGGATCGCCGCCATGTTGATGGCGACGAAGGGGCCGGCCTTGCGCTTGCCGTAGTCGTGCAGCGCGCGCGCCACCAGTTCCTTGCCGGTGCCCGATTCGCCGGAGATCATCACCGTCAGATCGGTCTGCATCAGCCGCGCCAGCGCGCGGAAGATTTCCTGCATCGCCGGCGAGCGGCCGACCAGCGGCATCTGGTCGGCGGCCGCCAGCGGTTCGGCGGGGTCTTCGCGCCGGCGGCGCGGCTGCGCCAAGGCGCGCCCGACAATCGCCACCAGCTCCTTCAAGTCGAAGGGTTTGGGCAAATATTCGTATGCGCCGCGCTCCGAAGCCTTGATCGCCGTCATGAAGGTGTTTTGCGCGCTCATGACGATGATCGGCAAATCGGGCCGCATCCGCTTGATGCGCGGCAGCAATTCGAATGCGTTGTCGTCGGGCATGACGACGTCGGTGATCACGAGGTCGCCCTCCCCGGCGGCGACCCAGCGCCACAGGCCGGCGACGGTGCCGGTCGAGCGCACCTCGTAGCCGGCGCGCGACAGCGCCTGATTGAGAACGGTTCTGATCGCCGCGTCGTCGTCGGCGACGATAATCTGCCCTGACGGCATGAAGCAGCTCCTTGCGCGCGCTCCCCAACCCCTCGACGATCCGGCCGGCGCAAATATTCACCGGAGATTCGCGCTTTGTCGGTTCCGACGGGCCTCCCTAGCGTATGGCGGGATCGAGGCGAGGCTCCTCGCCGCCGCCCTCGTCCGCTCCCGCCCCCGCCCCCGCGACGCCGGGCGGTCGTTGCGCCTCGAGCGGCATGAGCACGCGAAAAATCGTTCGGCGCGGATGGGATTCGAATTCGACGACCCCGCCATGGTCTCCGATCACTTTGGCCACCAAAGCAAGTCCCAGGCCAGAACCCGAGGCCTTTGAGGTGACGAAGGGATCGAACAGATCGCCGGCGATGTCGGAGGCCACGCCCGGCCCGTTGTCGCGGACGCAGATCTCCAGGGGAAGACTGACCCGGTCGGCGCCCGCTCCGGCTTTCATCCGCACCCCGGGGCGATACGCCGTCGAGATGATGATCTCGCCGTCAATGCTTTCATCGCCAATAGCTTCTGCTGCGTTCTTCACTAAATTGAGAAAGACCTGGATCAGCTGGTCGCGCGAGCCCAACACGTGCGGCAACGAGGGGTCGTATTCGGCGACGAAGCGAACGTGGCGCGCGAACCCCGCCTGCGCGAGGCGCTTAACGTGGTCGAGCACCGCGTGAATGTTGAGGCTCTCGCGCGCGCGCGGGCGCTCGTCGGAAAACGCCCCCATGCGGTCGACCAGTTTGACGATCCGGTCGGTCTCGTCGCAAATCAGCCGCGTCAACGCGCGATCGTCGTCGCCGACCGAGCTTTCCAACAGTTGCGCGGCGCCGCGGATGCCCGAGAGCGGGTTCTTGATCTCGTGGGCGAGCATGGCGCCGAGCGCGATCACCGAGCGAGCGGCGCTGCGGTGCGTCCATTGCCTGTCCATTTTTTCGGCAATTGATCGTTCTTGCAGCAGCAAGATCGCGCCATCGCGGCTTTGCGGCAGCGGAGAGACGAAGGCGTCGACGATGCGGCCGAGCCCGCTGCGGGGGGTGGAGACGTCGAATTTATAGCCATTGACCGTCGCCTGATCGGCGATCGCGTCGGCGACCAGCCCGAGGACCGGCGAACCGAACGGCAGAATGTCGGCCAGGCGCAAGCGCAACAGCGCCGCGCGGCCCATGTCGAAAAAGTGCTCCGCCGCGGTGTTGACCTCCCAAATGGCGCCGTCGGCGCCAATCGCCAACAGCGGCTGCGGCAGCGCGTTGAGCAACTGAGCCGAATCGGGTCGCGTCGCGGCGGGCGCGCCGCTCGAGCGGTCGGGCGAGTTCATGCGGCCTCCCTCGCCTCGGCGGGCTCGAAAACGCGCGCCAGCAGCGCCATGACGACGTCGGCGTCCTCGCTCGTCACCAGCGCGCGGCGGATCGCCGGCGCGGCGCCCGCCTTCTCGGCGTAGGCGGCGAGATGCTTGCGCGCGTGACGAAGCCCCGCGCGGCGGCCCAGCGCGACGAGCAACGCATCGAAATGCGACAGCGCGGCCTCGCGGCGCTCGGCGAGCGGCGGCAGTTGCAATCGCGCGCCGGTTTTCAGAGCGCGCGCGATGGCCCCGACGATCCACGGCGCGCCGATCGCGGCGCGGCCGATCATCACCGCGCGCGCGTCCGAGGCCGCGAGCATCGCGCGCGCGTCCTCGAGGCTGCGGCAATCGCCGTTGACGACGACGGGAACGCCGACCGCGGCGACGACTTCCCCGACGGCGCGCCAATCGGCGCGCCCGTCGTAGAATTGGCGGCGCGTTCGCGCGTGAACCGTGATCATCGCCGCCCCCGCCGCTTCGGCGCGGCGCGCCAATTGCGGCGCGTTGCACGAAGACTCGTCCCAGCCGAGCCGCATCTTCACGCTCACCGGCGCGCGCACCGCGGCGACGACCGCCTCGACGATGCGCGTCGCGCCGTCGACGTCGCGCATCAGCGCGGCGCCCGCCAACGCGCCGGCGACGCGTCGGGCCGGACAGCCCATGTTGATGTCGATGATCCCTGCGCCCGCGGCCTCGACGCGCCGCGCCGCTTCGCCCATCGCGCCGGCCTCGCGCCCGACCAGTTGCACGCCATGCCAAGCGAGCCCCTCGCCCTCGGCGCGCAGGCGGCTTTCCGCCTCGCCGGCGAGGAAGGTCTCGCTCGCCACCATTTCGGAGAACGCCAGCGTCGCGCCGAAACGGCAGGCGGCGCGCCGCATGCCGAGGTCGGTGACGCCCGACATCGGCGCCAGCATCGCCGCGCCGTCCAGGCGGACAGATCCGAAGCGAGAGCGCGAAACGGGAGGTTTGCCTAAATCATGCGCAGCGATCATGATGCACACATTCTAATCAGCCGCGCTGCGAAAGCAAGACCGCCGAGCGCGCCGCGCGTCGATCGCGGCGCGATTTTTCGCCGAGCTTGCCTCGGCGGCGCGCCTTCGCTATTTACCCCACGCGGCCCGACGCGTCCGGCGCCCGTTGGGGGATAGTTCAACGGTAGAACTGCGGACTCTGACTCCGTCAATCTTGGTTCGAATCCAGGTCCCCCAGCCAGTTATATCCACAGCTCACTGCCATTCCTCCAGCGGTCGTGTCCCCAGGAGTGGCGCAGCTCGGCGAGAGCAAGCCGCTCGCGAAGCGCGCTTTTCATAGCGCCGTAGCGAGCGAGCGGCTTGCGGTGGTCATCGGCGATTCGCCGATAGGATCGGGTTGCGACGTCCAACGCAACCGAGGAACCACCGATGACCGACGAGATGACGAGCCTTCGCGCGCTTGGGGAGAAGGCCCGCGACGTCGACGTCTTGCGCGAGAGGATCGGCTTCGCCGCCGAACGGCTGATGGAGTTGGAGGTCGGGGCGCCGACGGGCGCGCCCTACGGCGAACGATCGCCGGAGCGACTGGCGCAACGCAACGGCTATCGCGACCGCGACTGGGAGACGCGGGCCCGCGCGGTCGAGCCGCGCATCCCCAAGCTGCGCAAGGGCAGCTGCTTTCCGGGTTTCCTGGAGCCGCGGCGGCGCGCGCTCCCTTCCTCCTCGCGGGGCTGGCGGATTGGCGCAATGGCATGACTCGGCCTTGACGCCCTTGACGCGTCGTTGACGTCAAGCCGGTTGTCGCGGCGCGCGGCCGGTTGGCCGTCCGACGGCGTAAAGACCCGATATATCAATTACTTAATATAAGACGCCCTCCGCTCGCCATGGCTCCGTCGCGCCCGCACGCGCCCTCCCCCGCGTTTGCGCCGCCGCGCGCAATCGGGACCGTTCTTGGCGCCTAAGGCGTTGAAATCGCGCGACGCGGGACGGGGCTGGCGGCGAGCGGGCGCAGGGCTCGCCGCCTTGCCGGGCGCGGCGGCGGCGCCCATATGCGGGGCATGGCGAACCCAGGTTTCGATTTCTCTTTCGCGCTCGACGGCGAGGGCGCCTCGAATGGTCCCGGCGCTCCTTCGACGAGCGACGAGGCGGCGCTCGACGCCTATTCGCGCGTCGTCACCGACGTCGTCGATCGGCTCAGCCCCAGCGTCGTGCGCATCGACGTGCGCCGCGGCGGCAGGGCGGCGGGCGCGGGCTCGGGCGTGATCATTTCGCCCGACGGCCTGGCGCTGACCAACAGCCACGTCGTGCAGGGCGCGCGCAGCGTCGCGCTGACGACGCTGGACGGCCGCGAATTCCAGGCGCGCGTCCTCGGCGACGACCCGGACACCGATCTGGCGCTGCTGCGCGTCGACGAAGACGTCGCGCTGCCGGCGGCGCGGCTCGGCGACAGCGCGAAGCTCAAGCGCGGCCAGATCGCCATCGCCATCGGCAACCCGCTCGGCTTCGACGCGACGGTGACCACGGGCGTCGTCTCGGCGCTCGGCCGCTCGCTGCAATCGCGCACCGGCCGCATGATCGAGGACGTGGTGCAGACCGACGCGGCGCTCAACCCCGGCAATTCGGGCGGCCCGCTCGCCTCCTCGTCGGGCGAAGTGATCGGCATCAACACCGCGATCATCATGGGCGCGCAGGGCATCTGTTTCGCCGTCGCCTCCAACACCGCCCATTTCGTCGCCGGCGAGATCGCGCGACACGGCCGCGTGCGCCGCGCCTATATCGGCGTCGGCGCGGCGACGACGCCGATCCCCCGCCGCATCGCGCTGCGCCTCGGGCTCGACCAAGGAAGCGGCGCGCGCCTCCTCAGCGTCGACCAGAGCGGCCCCGCCGCGCACGCCGGCTTGCTGACCGGCGATCTGATCGTCGCCCTCGACGACAAGCCGGTGACCGGCGTCGCCGACCTGATGCGCCTGCTCGACGCCGACAAGATCGCCCGCACGGTCAGCGTCGATCTGTTGCGCCGCTCCGAGCGGTTGCGGCTGTGGATAGGCCCGCAGGACCGCGCGCTGGCGGCCTTGCCGCGCGCGGGCTGAGCCCCCGGCGCGGGGACAACCCTGGGGATAAGGCGGGGATAATTCGCCGGTTCAGCGTCGCTTCGGCGCGACCAGCGGGCCGGGCAGCGCCGCCTCCGCCGCGGCGCGCAGCGCCTGTTCGTGATGGGCGATGAAGCGGCTGGCGGCGAAAGCCCCGATGACGGCGACGATCAGCGCGGCGAGGCCGACCGGCCGCGCGTAATGTTCGAACGCCCACCCGAGGAAATAGCCGCCGAGCCCGAACAGCGTCGCCCAGACCGCGCCGCCGAGCGCGTTGAAGAGGAGAAAGCGCGGCCACGGCAGGTGATTGACGCCGGCGAGAAACGCCGCGAACGCGCGCAGGATCGCAATGAAGCGGCCGAAGAACACGATCTTGCCGCCGTGGCGCATGAACAGGTATTGCGCGACCTTGAGCCGCCCCTCGTCGAAGCCGATCGATTTTCCGTAGCGGTAGACGAGCGGGAAACCGAACTCACGGCCGACCCAATAGCCGGCGTTGTCCCCCAGGATCGCCGCCGCCGCGGCGCAAGCGACGACCAGGCCGATATGGAAATCGCCGCGCCCGGCGAACACCGCCCCGCTCACCAGCGCCGTTTCGCCCGGCATCGGCACCCCCGCGCTCTCCAGCGCCACCAGGACAAAGATGGCGAAATAGCCGTATTCGGCGACGAACTGATGCAGGTGATGCAGAGGTGATGCAGAATCGGCATGGGCGGGTCTCGGCGCGTTGGAGGTCCGGCGAGCGCAAGCCTTACCCCAGCGCCGAGGCCCAGGTAAGCCGCCGCGTCGCTCGCGCGCGAACGCCGGCCGATCGTCGCCGACGAGGCCCATGGCGACGATCGTGAGGCGCGGGATCGCCGGCGGCGATGGAAAGGCGACCGGCAGAGACGGCTCGGCGAGCGCGACGCCGAGGCTCTTGGCCGCCGCGCGCCGCGGGATCAGCGCCTTGGCCGCTGCGTCAGAGCTCGACAGGCTCATCGGCCCGACGATCGGCGGCGCCAGTTCAGCGACGACCCGCCCGCCTCGGCGACGGCGAAAGCCAGACCCAATGGGGGCGAGCGGCGGCCGCATTGGATCGATAGTCCCGCGATCGGCAGGCGATCCCATCCCTCCGGCGTCAGCGCCCGGCAAAAACCACAAGGGTGTGCACCGGCACGTCGAGAGCGCGAAGCCTGTCGGCGCCGCCAAGATCCGGCAGGTCGATGACGAAACATGTCGCCACAACATTTCCGCCGATCTTCCGCAGCAGCTTCACGGCGCCCTCCGCGGTGCCGCCGGTCGCGATGAGATCGTCCACCAGCAGCACGCGCTCGCCCGGCGCCACCGCGTCCTGGTGCATCTCCATCTCGTCGATCCCGTATTCAAGCGAGTAGCCAATCGACACCTTGGCATGCGGCAGCTTGCCCTTTTTGCGAATCGGCACGAAGCCAGCCGACAATTGGTAGGCGACGGCGCCTCCGAGAATGAAGCCGCGCGCCTCGATTCCCGCCACTTTGTCGATCTTTGCTTCCGCATAGGGACGGACCAATTCGTCGACTGCTCGACGAAAGGCCTGCGCGTTGCCGAGAAGGGTCGTGATGTCGCGAAACAGGATGCCGGACTTCGGGTAATTTGGAATTGTGCGGATCGAATCCTGAAGGAAGGTCATCGGTGACGCTCGCTGGATCAAAGCTGTTTCTTCTGCAAGTTCGCACAGCGTCGATGGCCCTGACAATCCCGCCATTGCCAGCGGCGACGAATCTTGTTTGATACCGGCATGGCCGCGCTCCCCCATATCGGCGCCTCGGGCGAGGCGCGCATGGTCGACGTTTCCGACAAGGAAGCGACGGATCGCGTCGCGATCGCCGAAGGGCGCGTCGCCATGAAGCCCGAGACCCTCGCGCTGATCCTCGCAGGCGACGCCAAGAAGGGCGACGCGCTCGGCGCGGCGCGGATCGCCGGGATCATGGCGGCGAAGCGGACGCACGAGCTGATCCCGCTCTGCCACCCGATCGCGCTGACCAAGGTCGTCCTCGAGCTTACGGCCGACGAGGCCCTGCCCGGCGTGATCGTCCGCGCCGAGGTCAAGACGCACGGCCGCACCGGAGTCGAGATGGAGGCGCTGACCGCGGCGGCCATCGCCTGCCTGACGATTTACGACATGGCCAAGGCGGTCGATCGCGCCATGCGCATCGAAGGTCTGCGCCTGATCGAGAAGCGCGGCGGCAAGTCGGGCCTGTGGCGCGCTCCCGAGCCGACGCGATGACCGACGGCCTGATGTCGGTCGAGGAGGCGCTGGCGCGCGTGCTCGCTTCGGCGCGCCAACCCCTGGGCGAGGAGAGCGTCGCGCTCGCCGACGCGCTTGGGCGCACCTTGGCCCGCGAAGCGCGCGCGGCGCGCGCCCAGCCGCCCTTCGCCAATTCGGCGATGGACGGCTATGCGCTGCGCGCGGCCGACGCGGCGCAGCCGGGGGCGCGGCTCGTCGTGGTCGGCGAGTCGGCGGCCGGACACGCCTTCGCGGGAAGCGTCGCAGCCGGCCAAGCGGCGCGGATTTTCACCGGAGCGCCGATGCCCGACGGCGCCGACGCCGTCGTGATGCAGGAGGAGGCGCGGCGCGAAGCCTATCGGATCACGCTTCAGACCCGCGTCTCGCCCGGCGAAAACGTCCGGCCGCGCGGGGGCGACTTCGAGGCGGGCGAGGCGATGCTCGCCGCGGGCCGCCGCCTCACCCCCCGCGACGTCGCGCTCGCCGCCGCGGCCGACTGCGCCAGCCTGATCGTGCGCCGGCGGCCCCGCGTCGCCATTCTCTCCGCCGGCGACGAACTGGTCGCGCCGGGCGCGGCGCGCGGCTCCGCCCAGGTCGTCGCCTCCAACGCTTTCGCCGTCGCCGGCGTCGTCGCCGCTTCCGGCGGCGAGCCGATCGACCTCGGCGTCGCCGCCGACGATTCGAACGCGCTGGCGGCCAGCCTCGCGCGGGCGCGCGAGGCCAAGGCCGACGCGCTGGTCACGCTCGGCGGCGCCTCGGTCGGCGATCGCGATTTGGTGCGCCAAGCGCTCGCCGAAGCCGGCATGGAGCTCGACTTCTGGCGCATCGCCATGCAGCCGGGCAAGCCGATGATCCACGGCCGGCTCGGCGCGATGAGCGTGCTCGGCCTTCCCGGCAATCCCGCTTCGTCGATGGTCTGCGCGCTGCTGTTTCTGCGGCCGCTGTTGCGCGCGTTGGTCGGCGACCCCGACGCGGGCGCCGACCCCAGCGAACCCGCGCGCCTTGCGGTCGCGCTCGGCCGCAACAGCGCCCGCAGGACGTACTTGCGCGCGGCCCTGACGCGCAACGGCGACGGCGCCTTGCTCGCGCGCCCCGCGCCTTCGCAGGATTCCTCGCTGATCAAGACGCTGGCGCGCGCCGACGCGCTGATCGTGCGCCCGCCCGACGCGCCCCCGGCCGAAGCGGGCGATTTATGCCGCGTCATCCGCTTCGCCGCGCTGGGAACGTAGCGCGGCGCCCCGGACGCAACTCGGAAAGCGGCTTGAAATTCAACGATTTGCACCGGTGAACCTCGCGGTGGCCGCCAGCCAGGCGAAAGGTTCGGCGCTTCTAATCGAGGCCTTCCGCCCGGCCGCGCGGCCGACGCCCAAACACGCGAATCCCGATCGGACTCGCTGGGGTCATCGCCATGAAGCCAAGTCCTCCGATCCGCGACCCCGGCGCCGCCGCGCCGCCGCTGTTGCAGGCGGCGATCCGGATGCATCGGCTCGGCGAGCTCGATCGGGCCGAGCGTCTCTACAAGGCGGCGCTGACGGCGCAGCCCGGCGATTTCGAGGCTTTGCATCGGCTGGGACTTCTTCAATTTCAGCAGCGCCGCCACAAGGAGGCGTCGCGGTCCT
Organism: Roseiarcus sp.; assembly: GCA_050015575.1. Taxonomy (GTDB): domain Bacteria; phylum Pseudomonadota; class Alphaproteobacteria; order Rhizobiales; family Beijerinckiaceae; genus Roseiarcus. Next base: position 16,253 of record JBEKBD010000084.1, read on the forward strand.
TGAGCGCGGCTCTGCGCGCGGCGCCGGCGCACGCCGCCGCCTGGTCGGACTTGGGTGTCGTCCAGGCGGCTATGGGCCGCTTCGAGCAGGCCGTCGCGTGTTGCGACGAGGCGATCGCCCTCGAACCCGATCACGCCGGCGCCCACAGCAACAAAGGAATCGCGCTCGTCGCCCTCGAGCGCCCTCGCGACGCGCTCGCGAGCTACGACCGCGCTCTCGCCCTCAGGCCCGATCTCGTCGAGGCGCTCGCCAATCGCGGCGGATTGCTGCGCGAGATGGGACGGCCCGCCGAGGCGCTGGCGAGCTTGGACCGAGCGCTCGCGCTCCGACCGGACGACGCCGACGCGCTCAACAATCGGGGCAACGCGCTCGTCGAGCTCGGCCGCGCCGACGAGGCGCTCGCCTGCTACGACACGGCGCTCGCTGCGAACCCCTATTCGACCAACGCGCTCAACAACCGCGGCAATGCGTTGATCAAATTGGGGCGCGCGATGGAAGCGTTGACGAATTACCAGCAGGCGCTCGCCCTCAAGCCGGATTTTGTCCAGGCGCTCGCCAACCGCGCCGCGGCGCTCGTCGAGCTCAAGCGCCCCGCGGAGGCGCTGGCGAGCTGCGACAAGGCGCTCGCCATCAAGCCCGATCATGCCGAGGCTCACAACAATCGCGGCGCCGCGCTCGTCAAGCTCGGCCGCGAAAAGGAGGCGCTCGCCAGTTATGACAAGGCGATCGCCCTCAAGCCGAGCGATGCGGCGGCCTTTGACAACAAGGGAGTCGCGTTGCTCCAACTCGGCCGTCTGGCGGAGGCGAGCGCCTTCGCCGAAGCCGCGATCACGCTGGCGCCGAGGAGAACGCTATCCTACCATCGCCTCGCGCAAACGAAGCGGTTCGAACTCGGCGACCCGCTCTTCCCGGCGATGGAGGAATTGGCGCGGGAAAATTCGCCGCTTGACGCGAACGAACGGATTTTCGCGCATTTCGCCCTCGGCAAGGCCTACGCCGACGTGGATGACGCCGACCGCGCATTTTATCATCTGTCGACGGGCTGCGCGCTGAAGCGCAAGCAGTCCGCCTATGACGAGGCGACGGTCCTCGACGGCCTGCGACGCACGCAGGCCGTCTACACCCGCGAATTCCTGGCCCGCCGCGCCGGTTGCGGCGATCCCTCCTCGGCGCCGGTGTTCGTCGTCGGGATGCCGCGCTCCGGCACCACTCTCGTCGAGCAGATCCTGGCGAGCCATCGCGACGTCCGCGGCGCGGGCGAAATCGCCGACTTCGACATGGCGGGGGCCGACCTCGGCGGCGCCGCCGGCTTGGCGTTCCATCGCCCCGAGGCGGCCTTGCAAATGTCGGCGGAGCGCTTTCGCCGGCTCGGCGCCCGCTATCTTCAGCGCATCGGCGCCGCCGCGGGCGCGACGAGTCGGATTATCAACAAGACGACCGAGAACTTCCGCTTCGCCGGTCTGATCGCTCTGGCGCTGCCCAATGCGCGCATCGTTCACGTTCGACGCGACCCCGTCGACGCCTGCTTCTCCTGTTTCTCGACCCTGTTCGGGGAGGACCTGCCCTACGCTTACGACCTCGCCGAGCTCGGCCGCTATTACCGCGCCTACGAGGCGCTGATGGACCATTGGCGCGCCGCACTGCCGAGCGGCATGATGATCGACGTGCGCTACGAGGACGTCGTCGCCGATCTCGAAGGACAGGCGCGCCGCATCGTCGGCCATTGCGGCCTCGCGTGGGATGCGCGTTGCCTCGACTTCCATCGCCATGCGCGCGCCGTGCGCACCGCCAGCCTCGTCCAGGTGCGCCGGCCGCTTTATCGGAGTTCGGTGGGACGGTGGCGTCCCTACGCGGCGTTCCTGACGCCGCTCCTTGCGGCGCTCGGCCCCGCGCTGGCCCCGGCCGATCGCGTCCCGACGCCGATCGACGCGTCGACGCCGTCGCTGTGGGCGGCCTGACGCGTTTCGCCGCTCTCTATCCCGCCGCCCTCGCCGCCGCCGCCAGGAACGCGCGGCGCGAGTCGGGCAGCGGCAAGCCGCGCGGCGCGAACAGATCGCGCGTCAGGAAGAAGCCGGTGAGGCGAAACGCGTCGGCGACGTCGGCCGGCTCGGGCGCCGGCGCCGCGGCGCCGAGGCGCAGGAACGCCGGCAGCGGCAACAGCCGCTCTTTCCACCGCGCCCCCGCCGCCGCGCTGACCGCGCGCCCCGAGTTCGGCGAGACGTAGATCAGATCCTCGCGCGCGCCGGTCGCCGCGCAACGCTCGAGATCGAGCGAAAAGCCGCATTCGGCGAGCACCTGCGCCTCGAGCCGCGCGATCAGCGCCGGCGCGATTCGCCGCATCGTCGAGATGATCGGCGATCAGCGCCAGCGCCTCGAATAGCGACTCGTGCGGATCGCGCTCGGGCAGCAGCCGCATCAGCGCGCCGAGATAGCCGACGCCGGCGAGCGCCAAGCCGCTGGCGATGAGCCGCCACGCCCGCAGCGCCAGCGGTTCGACGGCGTAGATTCCCAGATGCTCGTCGAGGCGCGCGCGCCACACCAAGCCGAGCGTGTTGCCGGGCTGCAACGCGCTTTGCAGCCGGGTCGAGCGGCCGCCGCGCACCAGGCCGAGATGGCGGCCATGGGCCCGCGTCATCGCCTCGACGATCGCCGAACTCTCGCCATGGCACCTGACGCCGATGACGATGCCTTCGTCGCGCCATTCCATCGCGCGCTCCGACTCAACGCGGGATAAGATGGCGCGGCGGCGGGATTTTGGAAAGCCGCAGCGCGACGATCACCGCGATTCCGGACAGCGCCGCTAGCAGCGCGGCGACGCCGGGCCAGCCGCCTGCCGCGTAGAACAGGCCGCCCGACGACCCGACCAGGCTCGAGCCGACATAGTAGAAGAAGAGATAGAGCGCCGCGGCCTGGGCGCGGCCGCCCTCCGCCCGCAGGCCGACCCAGCTCGAGACGATCGAATGGGCGCCGAAGAACCCCCAGGTGATCAAGCCGACGCCGACGATGACGGCGGCGATGGCGTCCGGCAGCGTCGCCGCGACGCCCGCCGCCTCGATCGCGATGGCGATCCACAGAACCCGCCGGCGCCCGAAGCGGCCGGCGAGATCGCCCATGACCATCGAACTGACCGCGCCGACGAGATAGAGCACGAAGATGAAGCCGATCGCGGTCTGGCTCAGCGAAAACGGCGGCGCGGCGAGACGAAAGCCGGTGTAATTGTAGGCGCAGACGAAGGAGCCCATCAGCAGGAACCCTTCGGCGAACAGCAGCCGCAGACCGGGTTCGGCCAAGTGCCTCCGTATCGGGGCCGCGAGGCCGGCGAAGTCGGGCCAGCGCGGCGCAAACCGGCGCGACGCCGGCAGAGCGAAACCGATCAGCGCCGCGCCGACCAGCCCGACCGCCCCCGCCGCCGCGATCGCCGGACGCCAACCGCAATGGTCGCTGAGCGCGGCGACGACGAGCCGCCCCGACATGCCGCCGAGCGTGCTGCCGGCGATGTAGAGCCCCATCGCCAGGCCGATCGCTTGCGCATCCATTTCGTCGCTGAGATAGGCCATCGCCACCGCCGGCAGGCCGGAAAGCGCGAGGCCGGCGAGCGCGCGCAAGCCGAGCAGCGTCGGCCAATTCGCCGCCAACGCGGCGAGCATCGCAGCGAGGGAAGAGGCCACGAGAGACGCAACCATGACGCGCTTGCGTCCGAAGATGTCGGCGACGGCGCCGGCGCCGATCATGGCAACGGCGAGCGTCGCGGTCGTCGCCGACAGCGACAGGCTGGCCTGCGCCGGCGAGACCGCGAACTCGCGCGCGAACATCGGCATCAGCGGCTGCACGCTGTAGAGCAGCGCGAAGGTGGAAAAGCCGCCGAACGCCAACGGCGCGGTGATGCGCCAGAACGCGGCGTCGGAGCGCGAAATCTTGCGGGGGCGCGGTCGGGGCGGCAGCGGGTCGCCAAGGGACATCGGCGCTTCTTAGTCGCCGCGCGCCGAGAAGGAAACCCACAAAGCGGGTTGCGCGGCGGGCGCTGTGGAATCGCGGCTTTCGAACCGAGGCGACCCTCTCGCGACCGACCTTCGCTGCGAAAACGGACAGCGCATGGAAATTCGCGCGCGCCGGCGACCTGCAAAATGGAGTTCAGACGCCGCGCCAAAAAATTCGGCTTCGATCCGACCCGGCCGCCTCCGACTTCGAACGATCGCCGCCCATTCGCCCTCAACCAAGCCAAGACAACATCAGCAACAGCGTCGACATCGTCAGGAACGACAGCGTCGTCGCGACCAACAGCGACGCCGCCGCGACGTGCTCCTGTCCATATTGGCGGCTCAGAAGCGGATAGATGCTGAGCATCGGCGCGCTGGCGAAAATCAGCATCGACTTGCGCAAATTCGGATCGAGCCGCGGCGCGAGGACCAGCGACGCCGCGAGAATGGCGACGGGATGCAATATGAGCTTGCCGCCGACGATCCTTGCGACGTCCCGCCAGACGCCTTCCGGCCTCAAGCCGACCAGGGCGCCGCCCACCGCGAACAACGCCAGCGCTGCCGACGTCAGCGAGAGCATGTCGATCGACTTGTCGAGCGGGCCCGGCAGCTTCAGCCCGGACAGCGACGCCGCCGCCCCGAGAGCGATGCCCAGGAACATCGGATTGCCGACCAGCCGACCGACCAGATGGGCGAAGACCTGGGGCAAGCTCTTGCCGGCCTGGCGGCCGCTTTCCGCCAGCGTCAGCGCCAGCGGGATGACGACGACGTTCTCGGTGATCATGGAAAGCGCAAGCGCGAGGCCCGCCGATGGGCCGACGAACATCAACGCCACGGGATAGCCGATGAACCCGCTATTGGAAGAGGAAGAACCCAGCGCCGCCATCGCGTTCGCCGCGACGCCGCCCGGCTGCAAGACCCGAGCAAGCGCGAACATCGTCGCGAAGACGACGCCCGACCCGACGGTGTAGGCGATGAGATAATCCGAGTTGGCGATCTCGGCGAAGGGACGCTGCGACAGCGACTTGAATATGAGCGCAGGCAACGCAAAGCGGATGACGAAGGCGCCGAACGCGCGAATGTCCTCGGGCGTCGTGACTCCCAGCCGCGTCGAGGCGAAGCCGAGCGAGATCAGAATGAAGATCGGCAGCGTGATCGAGATGACGTCGAGCATCGGCCGCGATCAGTACTTCAGCCGGGACAACCGGCGAAGCTCCTCCGGATTGCTCGTCCCGAAGCCGAAAAACTCGAGATAGGCGGGGATCATCTCATAGAGCATGTCGGCGCCCACCTGAACCCGGCAACCCCTGGCGACGGCCGCGCGCAGGAACGGCGTGAACTCCTCCTTCATCACGACTTCGCCAACGAAGGTCGAGGGCGCGATCCGCTCGACGTCGATCGGCAACGGATCGCCGGCCTGCATGCCGAGCGGCGTCGCATTGACGACGATGTCGTATCCCGCGGGATCGGCCGATCCGGTCGAGATCGTCAACCCCGGGTAATGCGCTTGGAGACGATCGCCGAGCTTGGTGGCGGAGGCCGGCGCGACGTCGTAAAGGCCGAGCTTGGCGGCGCCCGCTTCGGCGAGCGAAGCCGCGATGGCGGAACCCACGCCTCCCGAGCCGACGACGAGCGCGCTGGCGCCGCGGATCGCTCGGCCCTTTCGCGCCAGCCCGCGCACGAAGCCCGATCCGTCGAACATGTCGCCGAGCAGCGATCCGTCGGGGCGGCGCAAAATCGCGTTGGCCGCGCCCGCGATCTTCGCCGTGACCGACAGCTCGTCGACCAGCCCAACCGTCGCCGCCTTGTGCGGCATCGTCACCAGCGCGCCGAGCACATTGACGGCCTTGAACAGCGGCCGCAGCGCCGATGCGTAGTCCTCGGCTTTCAATCCCAGCGGCACGACGACGGCGTCGACGCTTTTGGCCTCGAACCAGGGATTGTAAATCATCGGCGCTTTGAACGCCTCGGTGGGGTAGCCGATGTGCGCGATGACTCGGGTCGTGCCGGTGATCATGGAGCGACGCCTCGTTTTCCCCTATGCGCGATGGATTGGCGGCGCCGGCGCGGCGCGCATGATCGGTCAGGAGTCCTCGGAGATCTCGAGACGCCGGACGTCGCCGAGAATGAAGATGTACGAGATCGCGCCGAGCAGCGCCACGGCGCCGATGAAGGCGAGCGCGCCGACAAACGAGCCGGTGGCGCTGACGATAAAGCCGATCACGAGCGGCGTGACGATGCCGGCGAGATTGGAGGCGAAATTGAACAGGCCGCCGGTCAGTCCCATCAGCGGCTTGGGCGCGATGTCGGAAATGACCGTCCAACCGAGGCCGACCATGCCCTGGCCGAAGAAGGCGACCGAGAGAATGGCGATCACCGCGTTGTCGCTGTCGACGTAGTTCGCGCTGACGATCAGCGAAGCGAGCAGCAGGCCGGCGATGATCGGCGTTCAGCAATTTGTCCGAAACCCAGCCGCCGGCGAGGACCCCGACGGCGGCGGCGATAAACGGCAGCACGGCGAAAAATCCGACTTTCACCCAGGCCATGTGCCGCTCGGCGGCCAAATAGGTCGGGAACCAGGTGAGGAAGAACACCAGGGTCGAATTGCCGGCGAACTGGCCGATGCCGGCGCCCCAGATCTGGCGGTAGGACAGCAGCTTGCCGACGTTCGCCCAGGAGAACGGCACGCGGTCTTGGGCGTGCAGCGCCAATCCGCCGCCTTCAGCGATATGATCGAGTTCGGCTTCGTTGACGGAGGGGTGATCGCGCGGCTCGCGAAAGAGCGCCAACCAAACCGCGGCGAACGCGAGGCCGACGACACCGACGACGATGAACGGGGCGTGCCAGCTATAGGCCGCCATCAGCCAGAATAGGAAAGGGCTGAACAGCGCCAGGCCGACATATTCGCCGACCGTATAGACGCCCGTTGCCGTCGCGCGCTCCTGTTGCGGGAACCAGGTGCCGACGATGCGGCTGTTGGTCGGGAAGCAAGGCGCCTCGGAGAGGCCGAGGCCGAAGCGGTAGAACACCAGGGAGTAGAGGCCGACGGCGAA
>JBEKBD010000085.1:0-19257 GCA_050015575.1 Roseiarcus sp.
GTTCGTGGTTCAGCAGGAGAAACGCATGAGGGGCAGGGTATGTTCCGGCAGCTGTGCGCCTTGACGCCGGAGTTCCATCACTAAAACTTTTTGGAACGAATTTTAGCGTCGTCGCCGACGCGACATCTATTCGGCGGCGAGCGAAAGTGCTTCCGGCGATTCGGCATGCTGGGTCTTGCCGCCGTTGAGCCAAGTCTGCAGCCGGTCGAGATAGAGATAGACCACCGGCGTGGTGTAGAGCGTGAGCACTTGGCTCAGCGCCAGGCCGCCCACCATGGCGTAGCCGAGCGGTTGGCGCATTTCCGAGCCGGCGCCGTTGCCGACGGCGAGTGGGATGCCGGCGAGCATGGCGGCGCACGTGGTCATCAGGATCGGGCGAAAGCGTAACAGGCAGGCCTCGCGGATCGCGTCATGCGGCGCGGCGTGCCGGTCGCGCTCGGCGGAAATGGCAAAGTCGACCAGCATGATGCCGTTCTTCTTGACGATGCCGATGAGCAGAATGATGCCGATCAGCGCGATCAGGCTGAAATCGAAATGGAACAGCATCAGCGTGGCGATCGCGCCGACGCCGGCCGAGGGCAGGGTCGAGATGATGGTGATCGGATGGATGTAGCTCTCGTAGAGGACGCCGAGGATCAGGTAGACGACCACCAGCGCCGCGACGATCAGCATCCAGACCGTCGACAGCGAATCCTGGAACGCCTGCGCATTGCCTTGGAAGTTGGCGATGATGGTGGCGGGAAGCTGCAGCTCGCTCTGCGCGCGCTGAACCGCGGTCGTCGCCTGGCCGAGCGCCACGCCCGGCGCGAGATTGAAGCTGATGGTGATCGCGGGAAACTGCCCTTGGTGGCTGATCGACAAAGGCTGGACAGCCGTCGTCGTCCATTTCGCGAACTCCGACAGCGGCACTTCGCCGCCGGTCGTCGGCGACTTCAGAAATATTCGGTCGAGCGTCGTCAGGTCGTTTTGCAGGCTCGGCAGGAGCTCCATGATCACTTCGTAGCTCGAAAGCTGGGTGAAGTACTGGGCGATCTGGCGCTGGCCGAAGGCGTCGAACAGCGTGTCGTCGATCGTCTGAGCCGTCAGTCCGTATCGGGCCGCCTGATCGCGATCGAAAGTCAAAGTCAGCGTCGTGCCCGCCGTCTGCTGGTCGGTGGCGACATCGCGCAGTTCGGGCAAGGTCTGCAGCTTGGCGAGCATCTTGGGCGCCCACGCATTCAGCGCGTCGGAGTCGGAGCCCTGCAAAGTGTATTGATACTGGGTGCGCGAGGCGCGTCCCCCGACGGTCAGGTCCTGCGCCACTTGCATGAACAATTTGGCGCCCTCGACCTTGTCGAGCTCAGGGCCCAACCGCGCGATGATCTGATCCGCGGTCGCCGTGCGCTGGTCGCGCGGCTTCAGAGTAATGAAGAGCCGCCCGGCGTTGAGCGCGTTGCCCGTGCCGCCGATCGACATTGCGACATGAGCGACGGCCGGATCCTTGAGAACGATCGCGCCGAGCGCCGCCTGTCGCCGCGCCATTTCGGCGAACGAGGCGTCTTGCGCCGCTTGCGATACGCCGTTGATCTGCCCGGTGTCCTGTTGCGGGAAGAACCCCTTCGGGATCGCCACGAACAGGCCGACCGACAGCGCGAGAAACGCGAAGAAAACCATCAACGTGGCGAAGCGGAATTTGAGCGCCGCGTCGAGGCCGCGCTCATAGGCCTTCAGCAGCGCGCTAAAACCGCGCTCGCTCAGTTCATAGAGACGCCCATGATGGGCGTCCTTCGCCGTGGTCAAGAAACGTGACGCCAGCATCGGCGTCAGCGTCAGCGACACCACCGCGGAGACGGCGATCGTCATGGTCAGCGTCACCGCGAATTCGCGGAACAGCCGCCCGATGATGCCGCCCATCAGCAGCAGCGGAATCAGCACCGCAACCAGCGAAACGCTGATCGAGACGATGGTGAAGGCGATTTCGCGCGAGCCTCTCAGCGCGGCGGCGAACGGCTCCTCGCCCTCTTCGATGTAGCGGGTGATGTTCTCGAGCATCACGATCGCGTCGTCGACGACGAAGCCGACCGAAATCGTCAACGCCATCAGCGACAGGTTGTCGAGACTGTAGCCGGCGACCCACATCAGCGCGCAGGCGCCGAGCAACGCCAGCGGCACCGCGACGCTCGGAATGATCGTCGCCCACAGAGAGCGCAGAAAGATGAAGATCACCATCACCACCAGCGCGACGGTGAGCAACAGCGTGAACTGCACGTCGTGAACGGAGGCGCGAATCGTCTGAGTGCGGTCGCTCAAAGTGAAGATGTCGATTGACGGCGGCATCGAGGCCTTGATCCGCGGCAACTCGGCCATGATCTTATTCACGATGTCGATGACGTTGGCGCCGGGCTGCTTGAAGATGACGAGAAAGACGCTGCGCTTGCCGTCGGCCCAGGCGGCCTGATTCGTGTCCTGCGGGCCGGTCACCGCCTGACCGATATCCCTCACCCGCAGCGGAGCGCCGTTGCGGTAGGCGACGATCACGTCGTTCCAATCCGTGGACCGGACGAGCTGATCGTTGGTGTAAATCGTGAAAGAGCTCGCTCCGCCGTTGATCGCGCCCTTGGGCTCGGCCACCGTCGTGACCGAGAGCGGCGTGCGCACGTCCTCGAGCGACAGCCCTTTGGCCACCAGCTTGGCGGGATCGAGCTGAATGCGGATGGCCGGCTTCTGCTGGCCGCCGACAGTCACCTGGGCGACGCCCGGGACCTGACTGATTTGCTGGGCGAGCTTGGTCTCGACATTGTCGTCGACCTCGGTCAACGGCAGGAGTTCCGAGGTCGCTGCGAGCAGGAGAATGGGAGAATCGGCTGGGTTCACTTTGCGATACGTCGGCGGACTCGGCAGATCCTTCGGCAATTGGCCGCTGGCGGCGTTGATCGCCGCTTGGACGTCGGACGAGGCCGCGTCGATGTCGCGGTCGAGGTCGAATTGGATGGTGATGGCGGTCGAGCCGAGCGTGCTCGTCGACGTCATCTGCGAGACGCCGGAGATCTGCGCGAATTGCGTCTCGAGCGGCTGCGCCACCGCCGAGGCCATGGTGTCGGGGCCGGCGCCCGGATACTTGGCGGAAACCTGAATGGTGGGGAAATCGACCTGAGGCAGCGGCGCGACCGGCAATCTCGGATAAGCGATGACGCCGACGAACAGGATGCCGACCATCAACAGCGAGGTAGCGACGGGATGCCGAATGAACGGCTCGGAGATGCCGCCCGCCATGTCAGGGCGCCTTCGCAGGGGCGCTCGGCGCCGCGACCGCAGGCGGCGCGGCGGAATTCGCCGCGCTCGACTGAACCAAAGAGCCTTGAACCAGTCGGTATTGGCCTGAAGTGACCACGGTCTCGCCAGCCGTCAAACCCGTCAGGACGACCGATTGCCCATCGCCTTCCTGGCCGACCGTGATGGCGCGCGTCTCCACCTTGTTGTCGCCGCCGACGACGAAGGCGTAGAGGCCGTTTGGTCCGCGTTCGACCGCCCCATCGGGCGCGACGGTGACTTGCTTCAGCGTGTCGACCAGTAGGCGGGTCGAGACCGACAGGCCGGGCCAGAGGGCGGCGTCCGAATTCTGAAAAGTCGCCTTCATCCCGATCGTGCCGCTCGCCGGGTCGATCGCGTCGTTGACGACGGCGAGATGGCCCTGCGACAGCGTCCTCAACCCGTCCGAACTCAGTGCGGTCACCGGCGTGACGCCGGCCGCGAGCGCCTTATTGATCTCAGGCACCTCCTCCTCGGGCGCCGTGAATACGACGGAGATCGGCTGCAACTGCACGATCGTCACGATGCCCGTCGTGTCGACGGCGTGCACGATGTTGCCGGCGTCGACGAGGTGAGCGGAGCGCGGATTGTCGTGTAATCGACTTGCGTCTGCGCGTTGTCGATGGACGCCTGGTCGCCCTTGATCTGCGCGACGAGTTCATTGACCGTCGCCTGTTGCGTGTCGACCTTCTGAGCCGCAACCGAATCCTCTTTGGCGAGCCCGGCGTAGCGCGCAAGGTCGAGCTGCGCGTTCTTTAGAGTCGCCTCGTCCTGCGCCTTCTTCGCGACCGCTTGGTCGAGCGCCGCTTGATAGGGACGCGGATCGATCTGCACGAGAACGTCGCCTTCCTTGACCATCTGACCCTGTTTGAACGCGATCTTGACGACCTGGCCATCGACGCGGCTGCGGATGAGAACCGTCTGGTACGGCTCGACGGCGCCGAGCCCGTTCAGATAAATTGGGAAATCGGCCGTTTTCGCCTGCCCGATGGTGACGGGGATGGGCGTCGACGCCTGCGCGCTATTGGCTGCGCCTGGATCTGCCCTCCCGGCGCCGGCACCGTAAAAGTGGCGCCAGCCGAAGGCGCCGCAGAGTGCAACCACGACCACGGCGGCCGTGAGCGCCCAGCGGCTGTGGAGAAGCGACGAGCGAGGCGAGGCCAAAACGCGCTCCCAAGAATGGCGAGTCGACAAAATCAGCGACTCGCCGACTGTTCCCCAGCCCCCCGTTTCCGCATGTGGCTGCTCTGTCAGGAATAGCGGACAGCGGGCCGCGCAGGGAGGATCGGAAAATACCTAGACGCGGCGGGGCCCGACCGATCGCCGTGTCCGTTTGGCCGTCCCCTCGCGGCCCCGCCGAGCGCGGACAGACGACATGGGTAGTTTCCGACTCTGACGGCGCCCGTCGTCGCGCGCTACTCGTGCGAGTCGAAGCAGGGAAAGCCGCGCGTCGGATCGCTCGCGGCTTGCCTTCCACGTTCGATCAAGAGAATCGGTTGTTGACATGACCCATGCCGCCCTAGCGCCTCTCATCGGGGCGGAGTTCGACAAGTTCCTCTATGCGCCCATTGGCGAGGGCCGAAACGGAACCATGCTCAGCGTCCTCTCTGCGCTTGCGCGATTGGATGTCGATCCTTGGCAAGAGGCCGCCAGCCTGGCGCGAATGCCGAGGGAAGCGGCGACGGAGCGCCTGACCGCGTTGATCGCCGCGTTGCCGGACGAGCCGACCATGGATATCTCCGCCAAGACGATCGCCGCCGATCTCACCGCTCTGTTGCCGACGGCCGGTCGTCTCAATGCCCCTTCCCTGAACAGTGTGTTTACCGCCGTTGACCCGCAGCGGACGCAAATCCGCATGGCTTTGAGCGCTCTCGCCATCGTGATGTTTATCGTCTTCGCGCTTTCGGCCAACCTTTCGCCGGGAACCGGAAATGGAGCCAAGCCGTCGGCCCCATCCGCCGACGCCGCCGCGACGGTCTTGCCGCACAAGCTCGATCCTTAGGGTCTCGACAGGGTCATGACGTCGCGCTTGCCTCGCCGCCGGGGTTGTGCGCCGCCATCGCGAGCGCACGGCCAAATTGCCGAAGACCTGGCTTAGACGTCCTGATCGCCGCTGAATGAGAGTTCGGCGTCAGATCAGGCGGTCAGAAGGAATATCGGCCCCGGCCAACGCGGCGATGGCGTGAGCGCGCCCTGTCGCCGGGCGCGATTTGGATGGCAGCTCGACAGGTTCCCGGGTTTGCGAGCGAACCTAGGTCTTGAAATGGTCCCGTCGCATTCCTACCTAAACGGATCGAGATTCGGCCGGGCTATCTTTGCCTTGAGTAATTCAATCGGCTCATGGCGACGTTCTTCCCCCCAAAAATCGAAAATTGACGTTGATTTCGCGCCGCGGAGTCGCGTTCAAATGGTCGCATCCGAGAGGGGCGTCATGACTATAGGCACAGTAAAGTGGTACAATTCTCAAAAGGGCTTCGGCTTCATTCAACCGGATGATGGCGGCAAGGACGCCTTCGTTCATGTCAGCGCGATCGAACGCGCGGGCATGAGCGACTTGCGCGAAGGTCAGAAGATCAGCTTCGAGCTGGTCGCCGACACGCGTTCGGGCAAAATGTCCGCGGAAAAACTCCAAGCCGTCTAAACGAGGCTAGGGATCATGCTGACTGGCGACCGCGAATGTACCGGCGCTGGCGGCGTTGGATCTCAGCCGCTCGTCCGGCGATGGGAAGGGTCAGGATCGCTCCTGGCCCTTTTTCCTTTTTTTCTCAGCGAGGCGCCAAGTCATGACTGGGCATAAATTCGCGATCGGGCAAATCGTCGACTTCGACACAAGGGTCACGCCGTTGCCGAAACCCAGCGGTCCCTACGAGGTGACGCGCGTGTTGCCAGCCGAAGACGTCCGGTCGCGGACGTATCGCATCAAGAGCAAAGCGGAGCCGTTCGAGCGCAGCGCCAAGGAATACGAAATCGTCGCCGTTCAGCCTGCGACCAGCGAACTGACCGCGACCTTTGGCGGAGCGACCGGCGCCGATCGCGCGCGCTGACGACGAGCGCCCATCCGCAAGGCGAGTTGGCGCTCTCTTGTAACGAGCGCCAACGATAGCCATTTACGCTGGGCGTCAGATGCGCGCCGAGAGCCGAGGCATTTGCCCCGAGCCGGCTTCGCAAGCTGACCGGAAACGGGCCCCATGAAATTTCGTCCGCTGCACGACCGCGTCGTGATCCGCCGCATCGAGGGCGAGGACAAAACCAAGGGCGGAATCCTCATTCCTGACACCGTCAAGGAGATCGGACCCGGCGCCCGGGATGAAAGCGGCAAGCTCATCGCGCTCGAAGTCAAAGCCGGCGATCGCGTGTTGTTCGGAAAATGGTCGGGCTCCGAGGTCAAGATCGGCGACGACGATCTCCTGATCATGAAAGAGTCCGACATCTTAGGGGTGATCGAGCGCTCGACTGCGGCGAAGAAGGCCGCCTGAACGACGCCCGCCCGCCCTTCAACGATGGGAACGAAAACCATGTCCGCCAAAGACGTACGATTTTCCACCGACTCGCGCGAGCGCCTGCTGCGCGGCGTCGAAATCCTCAACAACGCCGTCAAGGTGACGCTCGGCCCCAAGGGCCGCAACGTGATTCTCGACAAGTCCTACGGTGCGCCGCGCATCACCAAGGACGGCGTCACCGTCGCCAAGGAAATCGAACTCGAGGACAAGTTCGAGAACATGGGCGCGCAGATGGTGCGCGAAGTCGCCTCCAAAACCAACGATTTGGCCGGCGACGGCACCACCACCGCGACGATTCTGGCCGCTTCGATCATACGCGAGGGCCTCAAATTGGTCGCCGCCGGCATGAACCCGATGGACCTCAAGCGCGGCGTCGACATCGCGGTCGGCGCGGTCGTCAAAGACATCGAGCGCCGCGCCAAGAAGGTGCAATCCTCGGCGGAGATCGCGCAAATCGGCGCCATCGCCGCCAATGGCGACAAGTCGATCGGCGACATGATCGCCCAGGCGATGCAGAAGGTCGGCAACGAGGGCGTCATCACGATCGAGGAAGCGAAGACCGCGGAAACCGAACTCGACGTCGTCGAGGGCATGCGGTTCGATCGCGGCTATCTCTCGCCGTACTTCGTCACCAACGCCGAAAAAATGATCGTCGAACTGGAGGATCCGTACATCCTCATTCACGAGAAGAAGCTCTCTTCGCTGCAGGCGATGCTGCCGATCCTCGAGGCGGTTGTGCAGGCGGCGAAGCCGCTGCTGGTCATCGCCGAAGACATCGACGGCGAGGCGCTGGCGACCCTGGTCGTCAACAAGCTGCGCGGCGGCCTGAAGGTCGCGGCGGTCAAAGCGCCCGGCTTCGGCGATCGCCGCAAGGCGATACTCGAGGACATCGCGATCCTCACCGCGGGCCAGATGATCGCCGAGGACCTGGGCGTCAAGCTCGAGAACGTCACGCTCCAAATGCTCGGCAAGGCCAAGCGCGTGCGCATCGAAAAGGAGAACACGACAATCATCGACGGCGCGGGCAAGAAGAGCGACATCGAGGCGCGCGTCGCCCAGATCAAGACGCAGATCGAGGACACGACTTCGGACTACGACAAGGAGAAGCTGCAGGAGCGCTTGGCGAAATTGTCGGGCGGCGTCGCAGTGATCCGCGTTGGCGGCTCCACCGAGGTCGAAGTCAAGGAAAAGAAGGATCGCGTCGACGACGCGGTGAACGCAACCAAGGCCGCCGTCGAAGAGGGCATCGTCGCCGGCGGCGGCGTCGCGCTGCTGCGCGCCAAGGCCTCGGTCGGCAAGCTCAGCGATCAGAGCCAGGACGTGCAAGCCGGCATCAACATCGTACTCAAGGCGCTGGAAGCGCCGATCCGCCAGATCGTCGAGAATTCAGGGGTCGAAGGCTCGATCGTGGTGGGAAAAATCCTGGGCGAGAAATCACAAACCTACGGCTTCGACGCGCAAAGCGAGCAGTATGTGGACATGCTCGCCGCCGGCATTCTCGATCCGGCGAAGGTGGTGCGGATTGCGCTTCAAGACGCGGCTTCGGTCGCGGGCCTGATGATCACGACCGAGGCTATGGTCGCGGAAGCGCCGAAGAAAGAGACTCCGGCTATGCCCGGCGGCGGCATGGGCGGGATGGATTATTGATCGCCTGATAAAGGTCGGAACAGGGAATATGGGGCGACGCGCCATGCGGCCGCGCCGCAGTCCTGCGATGGGGAAGAATCGGTCCCCCCTCGCCGAGCCTCGCACTCTAACATCGCGAGCCCCGGCTTTGACGGCGGCGGCCCGGCGCGCCCGCCGTGGTCGGAAATGGCATTTTGCTGGATTCGGCCCTCGCGTCGCAGGGGGCTCCTTCACTTCGCAGACGTTTCTGCGAAATCCGCTTATGCGGGCTTATCGCGCTCTCATCGCGACGCGGAAAGGTCAAATTGAACGCTCGTACACGACGCTCCTTTGAAAGCGTGAGGCGGTCGTCGCCCTGGGACAATCAGGAGCCCATTCGTGAAGAGCTGTTCAGCGTCGAGCGTCTTGAGGAGCATGCGCGAAGTCTTGCGCTCGCGCAGATCGTGTCGTCCAGGACGATCAAGGGCCAACCGCTAGCGCGGCGGCTTGCGGACAATGGCGCTGTCCTGCTCGAGTGCTATCGCGCTATCGTCAGGGCGATCAACGAGGGTCGCGCTATAACGCCGGCGGCGGAATGGCTCGTCGACAATTTTCATCTCGTCGAAAGGCAGATCCGCGAGATTCGTTCGGACCTGCCGCCCGGCTATTACCGCCAGCTTCCCAAGCTCGCGTCGGGTCCCTTCGCCGGCTATCCCCGCGTTTTCGGCGTGGCCTGGGCCTTCATCGCCCACACCGACAGTCGTTTCGACTCCGAGATGCTGATTGGTTATGTCATGGCCTATCAGGAGGTGCAGCCGCTCACGATTGGCGAACTCTGGGCGATGGCGATCACGCTGCGAATCGTATTGGTTGAGAATCTCAGACGCCTCGCGCAGCAGATTACGCAAAGCCGCGCGGACCGCTACGCGGCGGACGGCCTCGCCGACCGTTTACTGGGGACCGGGGGACGACCCGCCGAGTCCGTCGCCGCCGTCCTATTCGCCCATGAGGGCGCGCCGCTTTCCGATGCTTTGGCGGTGCAGCTCGTGCATCGGCTTCGCGACCAGGATCCAAGGATAACGCCGGCGCTGAAATGGCTCGACCAGCGTCTCGCGATCCAGCACACGACAACCGACACGGTGGTGCGCGACGTCCATCGCCGAGAAGGCGCTGCGAACGTCACGGTGCGCAACATCATCACCAGCTTGCGCCTGATTTCCGATGTCGACTGGAAGCAATTATTCGAACGGCTGAGCCTCGTCGATGCAGTTTTTGCCGCCGACAGTCCGTTTGAGGATATGGATTTCTCCACGCGCACGCTCTACCGCAGCGCCGTCGAAGAATTGGCGCGCGGGTCGAAGCGCACCGAGATGGACATCGCCAGCGCCGCGGTGCTCATGGCGAAGTGCGAGGCGCCCGCGGCTCCAAAGGCCGAGCAAGCGCGGCGCGGCGATCCTGGCTATTATCTGCTCGCAGGGGGCCGCCGCAACTTTGAAGCCGCGATTTCTTATCGCCCGCCATTACGGAAATGGGCGGCCCGACTCAATCGGTCCCTTGGCGTCGGCGGCTATGTGACCGCGATTTCTCTTGTCGCCGCGATGCTGCTTGCGGCGCCGCTACTGGTCCTCGCCGCGGCTGGAATCAATCTGGTCGCCCTCGGCTTGCTTGGCGTCCTCGGCGCTGTTCCCGCCACCGACGCCGCCGTCGCGTTGGTCAATCGCGGGATCAACCTCGGCTTTGCCGCGACGCTGCTGCCCGCTCTGGCGCTGCGCGACGGCGTTCCCTCCCATCTGCGCACGCTCATTGCGGTGCCGACGATGCTGACGACGCTGGAAGCCATCGAAGAGCAAATCGAACAGCTCGAGATCCATCACCTCGCCAGCCCGGAAGGCGATCTGCATTTCGCGCTGGTTTCCGACTGGGCCGACGCCGCCAGCGAATATGCCGATGGCGACGCGGCGTTCGTCGCCGCGGCGGCGAAAGGCATCGCGCGCCTCAATCGGCGGTACGGCCCAGCGCCGGGCGGCGCCCGCTTTCTGCTTCTGCATCGCCGTCGCGTCTGGAACGAAGGCGAAGGGCGGTGGATCGGATGGGAGCGCAAGCGCGGCAAGCTGCACGAGTTGAATCGGTTGCTGCGCGCCGCGATCGACACCACCTTCATCGACGTTGGCGCCGGGCCGCCGGTTGCGCCCGTGGACATTCGCTACGTCGTGACGCTCGATGCCGACACGCGATTGCCGCGCGATACGGTTCGCCGCCTGATCGGCAAAATGGCGCACCCACTCAATCGCCCGCGCTTTGACGCCGCCATCGGCAGGGTAGTGGAAGGTTACGCGGTGCTGCAACCGCGCGTCACGCCTTCGCTGCCGATCGGCCGGGAGGGGTCGCTGTTCCAGCGCATCTTCTCCAGCCTGAGCGGAATCGATCCCTACGCCTCAGCCGTTTCAGACGTTTACCAGGATCTGTTCGGCGAAGGCTCCTATGCGGGCAAAGGCATCTATGACGTCGACGCCTTCGAGGCCGCACTCGCCGGGCGGGCGCCGGACTCGACGCTTCTCAGCCACGACCTGTTCGAGGGTGTGTTCGCGCGGGCCGGTCTTGCTTCCGACGTTGAGGTTGTCGAGGAATTCCCCGCCCGCTATGACGTCGGCGCCGTTCGCCATCACCGTTGGGCGCGCGGCGACTGGCAATTGCTGCCGTGGATCTTCGGTCGCTCGACGAGCGCCATCCCCGCGGTCGGCCGATGGAAAATGCTCGACAATCTGCGCCGAACGCTCTCGGCGCCCGCGGCGGCGCTCGCTCTGCTCGCCGGTTGGACTTTGCCGCTTCACGCGGCGCAGCTGTGGACCCTTTTCGTCGTCCTGACGATCGCGCTGCCGACTCTCATTCCGGTCGTCGCAGCGATTCCGCCGCGACGCCCGGGCGTCACGATCGCAAGCCATGTGCGCGCGCTTGGCGGCGATCTCCGCCTTGCCTTGACTCTCTCGGCGCTGACGATCGCATTCCTGGCGGACCAGGCATGGCTCATGGGCGACGCGATCGGCCGCACCCTCTGGCGCCTGGGCGTGACCCGGCGTCACCTGCTCGAATGGGTTCCCGCCGCGCAGGCGACGATCGGTCCTCGTCTCGACCTCATGGGCTTCACGCGGCGAATGGCGGGAGCAATCGTCATTGGGGTCGCCGGGGCGATCACCGCTTTGGCGTTCGGCCATGGATCGTGGCCGCTGGCGCTGCCCTTCGCCGCGCTCTGGGTCGCCTCGCCAGCCGTGGCGCGCCGGGTTAGTCTGTCTCCTCGCGCGGCCGCCGACCTGCCGATGTCCGACGCCGACGCCGAGGCGCTAAGGCGGACCGCGCGCCGCACCTGGCGGTTCTTCGAGACTTTCGTCACGTCGACCGACAACATGCTGCCGCCCGACAATTTTCAGGACGATCCGACGCCAGCGATCGCGCACCGGACATCGCCGACCAACCTCGGCCTCTATCTGCTTTCCGTCGTCAGCGCCCGCGATTTCGGCTGGATCGGGACCGACCAGGCGATCGAACGGCTGGAGGCGACGCTTGCGACGATGAGCGGCCTGCAGCGCTTCCGCGGACACTTCTATAATTGGTACGATACGCGCGATCTTAGCCCGCTCGACCCGAGATACGTGTCCACCGTCGACAGCGGTAATTTGGCCGGACACCTTATCGCGCTGGCGAACGCCTGCGGAGAATGGCGAGAACGCCGATTTGCGGCGCAGCGACGCCTCCAAGGCGTCGCCGACGCTCTCGACATAACTCGCGCGGAGTCCGCGCGCCTACGCGACGGCGGCCAGACCCAGACCGTGACCCTGCATCAGCTCGACGACGCTCTCGCCGCGGTCGCGTTCGCTGTGCGACGGGCGCCGCTTTCGGACGACGATCTCGCGACCGGATTCGTTGATCTCTCCGCCGATGCCGAGGTCATGACCGATATCGCCGGAGCGCTTGCGATTGAACGCGGCGACGGCAGCGGCGCCGACACGCTGTTCTGGGCTGAAGCGACATTGAATTCGATCAACGCGCACCGCCACGATCTCGCGCAGTCTGCGGACGCGGCTCGCTCGGCAATGGCGCGACTCTCGATCCTCGAAAGCACAGCGCGGTCGTTGGCGCTGGCGATGGACTTTGGTTTCTTGTTCAACCGCAGTCGCCAACTGCTGTCGATCGGATTTCTTGCGGCGGAAGACGCGCTCGATTCGAATTGCTACGATCTGCTGGCCTCCGAGGCGCGGCTCGCGAGTTTCTTTGCGATCGCCAAAGGCGACGTCGCCGCCAGGCATTGGTTCCGGCTCGGCCGCGCCGCGACGCCCGTCGCCCACGGCGCCGCGTTGATTTCGTGGTCGGGATCGATGTTCGAGTATCTGATGCCCTCGCTCGTCATGCGCGCGCCGGCGGGAAGCCTGCTCGAGCAGACCAATCGTCTGATTGTTCGGCGCCAAATCGAGTATGCCGCGAAGCTGGGCCTGCCCTGGGGCATATCCGAATCCGCTTACAACGCTCGCGACCTGGAACTCGCTTACCAGTATTCGAACTTCGGCGTTCCCGGCCTCGGCTTGAAGCGCGGTCTCGGCGAAAATCGGGTGATCGCCCCTTACGCCACCGCCCTGGCGGCGATGGTCGATCCGCATTCGGCCGCCACCAATCTGGCGCGATTGGCCGAGGTGGGCGCGCAAGGTCGCTTCGGCTTTTGCGATGCGCTGGATTTCACGCCGGCGCGCGTGCCCGAGGGCGAAAGCGTCGCCATCGTGCGGGCGTTCATGGCGCATCATCAGGGCATGACGGTCGTCGCCATTGCGGACGCCTTGTTCGACGGCGTGATGCGGGAACGCTTTCATGCCGAGCCGATTATCAAAGCCAGCGAGCTGCTGCTGCAGGAGCGCACGCCGCGCGACGTCGCCGCCGCGCGCCCCTGGGCGGCGGAAGTGAAATCGGCCGCCGGCGCTCGCGACGTCGAGCCTTTCGGCGGACGGCGATTCACGACCGCGCATCAGGCGACGCCAGCGGCGCATCTCATTTCGAACGGCCGGTACGCCACAATGCTCACCTCCGCAGGCTCGGGCTACAGCCGCTGGGGTGATCTGGCGCTGACCCGCTGGCGCGAAGACGCGACATGCGACGACTTCGGCTCGTACCTCTTCATCAAGGACGTGCGCAGCGGCGCGGCGTGGTCGGCTGGCTTCCAACCGACCGGCGTCGAGCCGGACGCCTATGCCGTGGTGTTCAACGAGGACCGCGCCGAGGTGACGCGTCGCGACGGATTGCTGACGACGACGTTGGACGTGCTGGTCTCGGGCGAGGACGACGCGGAGGTTCGCCGCGTCTCGATCATGAATTCCGGCAACCGCACACGTGAAATCGAAATCACGTCCTATGCCGAACTTGTTCTGGCGCCTCAGAGCGCCGATATTGCGCATCCCGCCTTTTCGAAACTGTTCGTCGAAACGGAATATCTCGCCGACGTCGGCGCGATCCTGGCCACGCGGCGAAGACGGGCGCCGAGTGACCCGGAGATCTGGGCGGCGCATCTGAGCGTCATCGACGGCGAAACCGTCGGCGCCCCCGAATTCGAAAGCGACAGGGCCCGATTCCTCGGCCGCGACCGCGGCGTTCGCTCGCCCATCTCCGTGACGGATAGCCGTCCGCTGTCGAATTCGATCGGCGCGGTCCTCGATCCCATTTTTTCGATTCGCCGCCGCATCCGCGTCGCGCCGGGCGCGACGGCTCGTGTGGCCTTTTGGACCATCGCCGCCTCCAGCCGCGCCGCGCTCCTCGATGGCGTCGACAAACATCGAGACGGCACCGCGTTCGCGCGCGCGTCGATGTTGGCGTGGACGCAGGCTCAAGTGCAGCTCCATCATCTCGGTGTGACGGCAGGCGAGGCGGGGCTGTTTCAGCGGCTTGCGGGACATGTGATCTATGCCGCGCCGGCATTGCGCCCGTCCTCGGATACGATCGTGCGGGGCGGCGGCGCGCAGTCCGGCCTATGGCCGCATGGCGTCTCCGGCGATTTGCCGATCGTGCTTCTGCGCATCGCCGATGTCGACCATCTCGACATCGTCCGTGAGCTGCTGCAGGCGCACGAATATTGGCGCATGAAGCAGCTCGCCGTCGATCTCGTCATCTTGAACGAGCGCCAATCCTCCTATGTCCAGGAGCTTCAGATCGCCATCGAGACGCTGGTCAGGGCGAGCCAGTCGCGTCCGCAGCCCGGCGCGGAACGGCAAGGGGGCCGCGTCTTCGTGCTGCGCGCCGATCTCATTTCGGCCGAAACGCGAAACCTTCTGGCTTCCGTCGCGCGAGTCGTCCTGCCGGCGCAGCGCGGTGGACTGTTCGATCAGCTCGAGCGCATCGTGGAGCCTCTCCAGTTTGTGAGAGCCGCGCCGAAGCGCGTTGTCGCGCGCTTGCAGCCGCCGTCGCGGGTTCGCCCTCCCGACCTCGAATTCTTCAACGGACTCGGCGGCTTCGCGCGAAATGGCGCCGAGTATGTGACCATCCTCGGGCCCGGCCAATCGACGCCCGCGCCGTGGATCAACGTCATCGCCAATCCGGCATTCGGCTTCCAGACGGGAACCGCGGGCGGCGGCTACACCTGGTCCATCAACAGTCGCGAGAATCAGATCACGCCGTGGTCGAACGACCCCGTCGGCGACCGAGGCGGCGAAGTCTTCTATATGCACGACGACGACACCGGCGATTTGTGGTGCCCGACGGCGCTTCCCATCCGCGACGCCGCGGCGACATACACGGCTCGCCACGGTCGCGGATACAGCCGATTCGAACATGTCGCGCACGAGATCGCCTCCGATCTCCTGCAATACGTCCCCGTCGACGGTTCGATCAAGATATCGCGCCTACTGCTGACCAATCGGTCGAGCCGATCGCGCCGGCTCAGCGTGACCGCCTATGTCGAGTGGGTTCTCGGTCCGTCGCGTTCGGCCTCGCTGGCATTCGTTTCGACGGAGATCGACGCCGTCACGGGGGCGATGTTCGCCCGCAATCCCTGGAATATGGGCTTCGGGTCGCGCGTCGCCTTCGCCGATTTGCGCGGCGCTCAGAGCGACTGGACGGGCGACCGACGCGAGTTCATCGGGCGCAACGGCGAGCTCGCCGATCCCGCTGCGCTCGCCGGCGCGGCGCCGCTGTCGAAGAAAGTCGGCGCGGGCCTCGACCCTTGCGCGGCGATGCGCGCAAAGATCGAATTGCCGCCCAACGGCAGCGTCGAAGTCGTCTTTCTACTTGGCGAAGCGGCGAGCGCGGAGGAGGCGCAGAGGCTGGTCACGCGCTATCGCTCCGCCGATCTCGATGTCGTGGAAGCCGAGGTTGCGCGCAAATGGGACGACATTCTCGGCGCCGTCGTCGTCAAGACGCCGGATCGTTCGATGGACATCATGCTCGACGGCTGGCTCATCT
The DNA here is from genome assembly GCA_050015575.1 of Roseiarcus sp. Taxonomy (GTDB): domain Bacteria; phylum Pseudomonadota; class Alphaproteobacteria; order Rhizobiales; family Beijerinckiaceae; genus Roseiarcus. The sequence goes on from JBEKBD010000085.1 coordinate 15,825, forward strand.
ACCAGACGCTGAGTTGCCGCATCTGGGCGCGCGCCGCGTTCTACCAGGCGAGCGGCGCCTATGGATTTCGCGATCAATTGCAGGACGGCATGGCGCTCGCCGCCGTTCAGCCTTCGCTGACGCGCGGGCATCTGCTGCGCGCCGCCGCGCGCCAATTCGTCGAAGGCGATGTCCAGCATTGGTGGCAACCGCATTCGGGCCAGGGCGTGCGCACGCGCATCTCCGACGATCGCGCGTGGTTGGCCTTTGCGGTCGCCCAATACATCGACGTCACCGCGGACGTCGGCGTCCTCGACGAGATGGTCCCGTTCCTGGAGGGCCAGGCGCTGGCGCCGGGCGAACAAGACAGCTTTTTCACTCCTGCTGTCTCCGACCGGACTGCGACCTTGTTCGAGCATTGCGCGCTCGCCCTCGACGCCAGTCTCTCGCTCGGCAGCCACGGGCTTCCCCTGATGGGAACCGGCGATTGGAACGACGGCATGAACCGCGTCGGCGAAAAGGGCGCCGGCGAAAGCGTTTGGCTCGGCTGGTTCCTGCGTGCGGCTCTGGCCGCCTTCGTTCCGCTCGCTCAAGCGCGCTTGGAATCGAAGCGCGCCGCTGAATGGACCGCGCATGCCGCCGCGTTGCAATCCTCGCTGGAACGCGAGGCGTGGGACGGCGATTGGTATCGACGAGCTTTCTTCGACGACGGCGCGGCGCTGGGCTCGGCGGCGAGCGAGGAATGCCGCATCGATGCGATTGCGCAATCCTGGGCTGCGCTCTCGGGCGCGGCGCCGCCCGAACGGGCGAGGCAAGCGATGGGCGCGGTCGAGCGCGAACTGATCCGGCGCGACGACGGCCTGGCGCTGCTGTTCGCGCCGCCGTTCGACAAGACCGCGCTGGATCCCGGCTACATCAAGGGCTATCCGCCGGGCGTGCGCGAGAATGGCGGGCAATATACTCATGCCGCCTTGTGGTCGGTGATGGCCTTCGCCGCGCTCGGCGAGGGCGACAAGGCGGTCGACCTATTCTCGCTGCTCAATCCCATCAATCACGCGCGCACTCGCACCGACGTGCTGCGCTACAAGGTGGAGCCCTACGTCGTCGCGGCCGATGTCTACGCGACGCCGCCCCATGTGGGGCGCGGCGGTTGGACGTGGTACACGGGTTCGGCGGGTTGGATGCAACGCGCGGGCGTCGAGAGCATTCTCGGGCTGCGTATCCGCGGCGCCTTCTTGCATCTCGACCCTTGCATTCCCAAGGCGTGGGCGACGTTCGAGATGAGCGTTCGGCGAAAATCCGCGCGTTATGAAATCGTCGTCGACAATCCCGACGGGGTCAGCCGAGGCGTCCGCTATGCTGAGATCGACGGGGTTGAAATCGCGGAGCGGCCGGTGCGTCTGCGCCTAGCCGAAGACGGCGCCGTCCATCGCGTTCGCGTGACATTGGGCGCCGGCGCGCCGGCGCCGACCCGCGAGCTCACAGAGGCGCGGTTGGCGCATGACGCGCCGTCAGACCCAGGCCGACGGGACGATTGAGGATTTCCCGCGAATTTTTCAGCCCGCCGCGACAGGATCGCGTGCGCGAGAGGCGTCGGTCCGGCGGAAACGGCGAACAGCGTTGGCGGCTGCCGCCGCCGGGCGCTTCATCGGCGTCAAAAGGCGAGACGGCCGCCGACCAGCGCCAGAGTGCTGGCGAGCACGGGACGGAGCACGCGGTCCGGAACGCGCGAGGCCAGGGCGCTGCCGACGGCGATGCCGGGGATGGAGCCGATCAGCAGCGAGACCAGCAGCGTCCAATCGATCGAACCGATCCACCAGTGGCCGGCGCCGGCGATCAACGTCAGGGGCACGGCGTGGGCGATGTCGGAGCCGACGATGCGCACGGTCGGCAGTTTGGGATAGAGCATCAGCAGCACGGTCACGCCGATAGCCCCGGCGCCGACCGAAGAGATCGAGACCAGAACGCCGAGGACGGCGCCGAGCAACACGGTCAGCGCCGCGATTTGACGGTCGTCGAGACGATCGAGCGTTTCGGCGACCGTGCGCAGCAGCCAGGCGCGAAAGAGCAGGGTGATCGCGGTGAGGATCAGCGCGACGCCGAGGACGGTCGTGATCACTTCGCCGACCGACTTGGAATCTCTGCCGAAATGCGACAGCGCGATGAGCGTCAAAGCCGCCGCCGGCACGCTGCCCGAGGCGAGCCGGCGGGTGATCCGCCAGTCGACCGCGCCGTTCAGGCCGTGAACCGCCGAACCGCTGATCTTGGTGAGGCCCGCATAGAGCAGGTCGGTGCCGACGGCGGTCGCCGGGTGGATGCCGAACAGCAGCACCAACAGCGGAGTCATCAGCGAGCCGCCGCCGACGCCGGTGAACCCGACCAGCGCGCCGATCACCAGGCCGGACAGCGAATAGAGAGGGTTCAGCGAATGGACGAAAGCGAGCATGCGGCGCTCCGGCAATGACCCTGTCGACGGCGTGCCGAGAACCCATCCGGCGATTTCAATATACAAAGGCACTAGAGTTAGTCAACTCCGGCGAAAATACGCCGCGCCGGCGCGGCCGGCTCGCCGCGAAAACGTCGCCGGCGCGGCGCGAGCCCAATGCCCGCGCCGCGGGCCGCGTCACTTCGGCTGCGGGACGATCCGCAGATAGGGCTTGGGCGCCTTCCATCCCTTCGGGTACTTCGCCTTGGCTTCCTCGTCGGTGACCGAACCGGCGATGATCACGTCCTCGCCGTTCTTCCAATTGGCGGGCGTCGAGACCTTGTGGCGCGCGGTCAATTGCAGGGAGTCGATGACGCGCAGGATTTCGTCGAAATTGCGCCCCGTCGTCATGGGATAGGCGAGCTGCAGTTTGACCGTCTTGTCCGGAGCGATGACGAAGACCGTGCGCACGGTCTGATTGTCGGCGGCGGTGCGGCCTTCGGACGAACCGGGCGCCGCGGCCGGCAACATGCCGTAGGCCTTGGCGATGGCGAGGTCGGTGTCGCCGATCATGGGATAATTGACCGCCGCGCCCTGGGTCTCCTCGATGTCCTTGGCCCACTTCGCATGGTTGGCGACGGGATCGACCGACAGGCCGATGATCTTGACGCCGCGCTTGTCGAACTCGCCCTTCAGCTTCGCCATGGCCCCGAGCTCGGTCGTGCAGACGGGGGTGAAATCCTTGGGGTGGGAGAACAGCACCGCCCAGGAGTCGCCGATCCATTGGTGAAAACGGATCTTTCCCTGGGTCGTCTCGGCCGTGAAGTCCGGCGCAATCTGTCCGATCTGAATCATGAGCTCTCCTCCATATCGCGCAGTCGAACGACTGCTTGTGAGCAATTGTAGCGACGAATTGTGTCAAATAAAGGAGATAACACAGAAACGGCGGATAATTCAAGCGCCCGCGCGGGGGCTCCGCGCGGGGTTCGCTTCGACGCGGCCAGACCGACGATCGGCGCGATCGCGCCC
>JBEKBD010000086.1:0-12714 GCA_050015575.1 Roseiarcus sp.
AAGCGCAGGACATCCGCCGCCGCGCGCCTTGAGCAACAGGAGATCCCTCGGATGACGCTGCCGGTTCTCATCGCGCCGTCGATTCTGTCGGCCGATTTTTCCAAGCTCGGCGAGGAGGTGCGCGCCGTCGACGCGGCCGGCGCGGACTGGATTCATCTCGACGTGATGGACGGCCATTACGTGCCCAACATCACCTTTGGCCCGCCGGTGGTCGCGGCGTTGCGGCCGCACACGAAGAAGCCGTTCGACTGCCATCTGATGATCGAGCCGGCCGACCCTTATCTCGAGGCGTTCGCCGAGGCGGGCTGCGACGGGATCACTGTCCACGTTGAGGCCTGCAAGCACCTCGACCGCTCGCTGCAGGCGATACGCGCGCTGGGCAAGAGGGCGGGCGTCGCGCTCAATCCCGCGACGCCGGCCGAGACGATCGAATACGTGCTCGATCGGCTCGATCTCGTCCTGGTGCTGACGGTCACTCCCGGCTTCGGCGGTCAGGCGTTCATCCCTGCGACCGTGGAGAAGATCGCGCGCGTCAAGCGCATGATCGGCGCCCGCGCGATCCACATCGAGGTCGACGGCGGGATCGCGGCGGAAACCGCGCCGCTGGTCGTCGGCGCCGGCGCGAACGTCCTGGTGGCGGGATCGGCGGTGTTCGAGGGCGACCCGGCCGGCTACGCCGCCAACATCGCGGCGATCCGCGCCGCCGCCGCGCGCAAGGGCGAGAAGCCGGGTTGACATCGGTCGACACGCCCGCACGACGATCCTTGCCGTTGACCTCTTGGAAGCGAAATTTCCGACCTTGAGGGCCTGTCAAGGACTTTAGCCGCTACGCGGCGGCGCGAAGCGCCGTCCTTGACAGGCCCTCAAGGTCGGAAAAAGAGGCTGTCCAAGAGGTCGATGGCGCACTGCGCCGATGGCCCCGAGCGCCTGTCGACCGGAGTTTGCCGGGCGGCGCCGCGCGGCCGCCGCTTGCCAGGAGCGCGGCGAGGCGGCAAGGTCGCGCCATGGCCGGGAGCGACGCGATTCTGATCACCGGCGCCTCGCGCGGCATCGGGCGCGCGACGGCGCTGCTCGCCTGCGCGCGCGACTGGCCGGTCGGCGTCAAGTACCTCCATGACGAGGCGGCGGCGCGCGACGTGGTCGAAGACATCGCCCGAGCCGGCGGCAAGGCGGTGGCGCTGCGCGGCGACGTCGCCGACGAAGGCGACGTCATCGCGATGTTCGAGGGCGCGACGCGCGCGTTTGGGGCCCTGCGCGGCGTCGTCGTCAACGCCGGCGTCATCGCGCCCGCGGCGCGCCTCGTCGACATGAGCGTCGAGCGCATGCGGCGGATGTTCGAGGTCAACATCCTCGGCGCCTACCTGACCGCGCGCGAGGCCGCGCGGCGGATGTCGAAGAGCTTGGGGGGCGGCGGCGGCGCGATCGTGCTGGTTTCCTCCGCCGCGGCGCGGCTCGGCTCGCCGAGCCTCTACGTCGATTACGCGGGATCGAAGGGCGCGATCGACACGCTGACGCTCGGGCTTTCCAAGGAGCTGGGAGCGGAAGGCGTGCGCGTCAACGCGGTCCGGCCCGGCCTCATCGACACCGAGATGCACGCCCGCAGCGGCGAACCCGACCGCGCGTTTAGAATCGGCGCGACGACGCCGTTCGGCCGGCCGGGAACGCCCGAGGAGGTCGCCGAGGCGATCGTCTGGCTGCTCAGCGACGAGGCCTCGTATGTGACCGGGGCGCTTCTCGACGTGGCGGGAGGAAGGTAGCGCGGCCCTACCCCTTCCCCCGCAAGAGGAGAGGGGGCCGCGCGAATTACGGCGACACGCAATCCCCTGTAGTCCTGTCGCGCCTGGCGGATCGCAAAAAGCCTATCCGCGTCTCGCTCTTTTGGATTTCAACGACTTGGGCGCCCTTTTCGCTCCCGCGCGGCGGCGCCAGCAATCATGGATACATGGGGACACAATACGAATTGGCTCATTGGCGGCGCGATGAATAGACGGAACATGTTGCTATTCGACAATTCGGATCCTGTCGCACCGCTGTCTGGAATAAGGCCCCGGCAACTGCCGTAAACAATCAATCGAGCGGGACGAAGCGCTCGTATTACGCTGTCGCCGACTTGAACCGCGTGTCGGGTTGACATGACGCTTCGCGCTCAAAGCGAAATCAGTAACGCGTCCTCTTGTCGCCGAACGCCCGAAAACGCTGTAAAGACCCAACTCTAGGTCGCCGTCAGCGTCTACGTCCTCATCGCCATCGTCAAAAGGCGGTTCGCCTCGCGCGCCAGCCTCTACACAACGCTCCAAATGGTCGGCGTCGCTGCGTTCGAGAAAATGCCGCTAGATCAACCGCTTGGCGCCAGCGCCCGCACAATCGCCAGCCCCAGTCAAATAAACAATTGAATCTATTTGATGATTAGCAGGACAGTCGTGATCATGTCCCCGTCATGCATGCCGTAACGCGTGTCCCCGCAACGCCAGCTCAGTCTGCGGCCGTCTCGATTGCGCCATGGGTGGTCATGCGATCGACATCGGTCGATGGGCGAAGTAGAGTAACGAAGTGTTCAGACTTCATGCCTAAACATTCCGTATCGTTATAGATTGTGCTTTCCACGATGAAGTTCTGTAGGTCGTTCTAGGGCAGGAACGCCAGCTTAGGGCCGGAAAACCATGCGCGCGAAGCCGATGTCTTGGAGCCCCCGAACGGGTTGGACGTCGAAGAGCGTCGAGCCGGGCGAAGTTTCTCTTGTGCTGTATTTCGGCGCGCGCGAGGCGTTGGCGCGCGGCGCGCGTTACGGCGAGATGCGCGGGATGTTCCCGTCCGCCCACATTCTGGGCTGCAGCACGGGCGGGCAGATCCATGGCGACAATATCAGCGATGACGAAATCGTCGCGGCGGCGATCGCCTTCGACGCAACCCGAGTGAAGCTGCACCGCCACGAAATTGGCGGTCCATTGCAATCGCGCGAGTGCGGCGAAGCGATCGGGCGGGCGCTCGTCGCCGAGGATTTGGCTGGCGTATTCGTTCTCTCCGAGGGCTTGAACGTCAACGGCACCGCGCTGGTCGCCGGGATCGCCGGCGTGATCGGTCCGAAAGTCCCGGTGACCGGGGGTTTGGCCGGCGACGGCCCCGATTTTCGGGAAACGCTGGTCGGCGGCGACTGCGCGCCGCAGGCCCGCACGGTGGCCGCGGTCGGGTTCTACGGTTCCGCCATCCGCGTAGGCCACGGCAGCGCCGGCGGCTGGGATCCGTTCGGCCCGCGCCGACGCGTCACGAAGTCGGCGGGCAATGTCCTGTTCGAACTCGACGACAAGCCGGCGCTGGATTTGTATGAACGCTATCTCGGGCCGGAGGAATCCAAGGGCCTGCCGGGCGCGGCGCTGTTGTTTCCCATGCGAATCCACGACGCCGCCGATCCCGATTCCGCGGTGGTGCGCACCGTGCTCGCCATCGATCGCGACGCCCGCTCGATGACCTTCGCCGGCGACGTTCCGCAGGGTTGGGTCGCGCAATTGATGCATGGAAATTTCGATCGCCTCGCGGCGGGCGCGGCCGACGCCGCGCGTCAGGCGCGCGCCGGGCTCGACGGCGGCGAAGGCGCTCCGCAATTCTCGGTTCTCGTCAGTTGCATCGGCCGGCGGCTGCTGATGGGGCAGCAGACCGTCGCCGAGACCGAGGCGGCGGGCGCGGAGCTCGGGGCGGACACGATGCGGCTCGGTTTCTATTCCTACGGAGAGATTTCCCCGCACGCCAAGTCCGGCCTGTCCGGACTTCACAATCAGACGATGACGATTACTTCCTTCGCCGAGATCGGGGGGTAGCGATGCATCGTCTCGTCGCCAAGCAGATCGCGAAGGCGACCGACGCGTCCGGCGTGGTCGACATCGATCGTCTCGCCGATTTGGTCGGCGGCGCCTACGACGAATTGGATCGCGACCGTCAACGCACCGACCGGTCGATGTCGCTGATGGTCGAGGAGATCGACGAAATCAACGGCAACCTCGAACGGCTCGTGGCCGAGCGGACCGACGAGGTGCGAGCGCGAGAAGCGGAACTGCATGCGCAAAACGTGCGCCTGGACGCGGCGCTTTCCAACATGTCGCAGGGGCTGGCGATGTTCGACCGCGAAGCGCGGTTGATCATGCGCAATGGGCGCTATCTCGAAATGTATCGCCTCCATGCGGATCAGGCCCGGGAGGGCGTTTCGCTGCGCGAATTGCTCGAAATGGAGGCCAGGAGCGGGAGCCTTCCTGAAGACCCCGACCTGTACGTCGCGGATGTGATGGCCTCGGTCGCCAATCGCACGCCGACTTGCCAGACGGTCGAACTGAAGGACGGACGAGCGATCGCGGTCTCGATACAGCCGATGGAGGGCGGCGGTTGGGTGGCCACACACGAGGACATCAGCGAGCGGCGGCGCGCGAAAGCCGAGATGGAGTATATGGCGCGTCACGATGCGCTGACCGAGCTGCCGAACCGCGTGTTGCTGAGCGAGCGCCTCGGCGAAGCGCTCGCGCACGTCGAACGCGGCCAGCGGTTGGCGGTGCTGTCCCTCGACCTCGATCTCTTCAAGAACGTCAACGATACGCTCGGACATCCGATCGGCGACGAGCTGTTGCGCGTGGTCGCCGAAAGGTTGCAAAGCAACGTGCGGGACACCGACGTGCTCGCGCGCACGGGCGGCGACGAATTTTCGATCATCCAGACGAATATCGCCGGCGCGGTCGAAGCGGAACACTTGGCGATGCGGCTGTCCGAAGCCGTCGGCGCGCCCTACAATTTGCGCGGCCATACGATCATGCTCAGCACCAGTATGGGCATCGCGGTGGCGCCGGACGACGGAATCGAATCGAGCGAGTTGCTCAAGAACGCCGACTTGGCGCTGTACGGCGCCAAGGCGGACGGCCGCGGCAGGTATCGCTTCTTCGAGTCGAAGATGGACGCCCGCATGAAAGCGCGCCGCGCGCTCGAAATCGCGCTGCGCAAGGCGCTCGAGAACCGCGAATTCGTCCTCTATTATCAGCCGGTCGTGAACTTGAACCAGGACGGGGTGAAAAGCTGCGAGGCGCTGCTTCGCTGGCGCCATCCGGAGCGCGGCGTCGTCTCCCCCCTGGAGTTCATCCCGGTCGCCGAGGAGATCGGATTGATCGTCGCCCTGGGCGAGTGGGTCATCAGGCAAGCCTGCGAGGACGCGGCGAAGTGGCCTGAAGACATCGGGGTCGCCGTCAATCTTTCGCCGACGCAGTTGGCCAGCAAGACGCTGCTGCCGACGGTGCTCGACGCGCTCGCCGCCTCCGGATTGCCGGCGCATCGGCTCGAAATGGAAATCACCGAGGCGGTATTGATGCAGGACACCGAGGCCAACCTCAAGACGCTCCATGACCTGCGCGCGCTGGGGATCAGCATCTCCATGGACGATTTCGGCACCGGCTACTCGTCGTTGAGCTATCTCAGGAGCTTCCCGTTCGACCGGATCAAGATCGATCGCTGCTTCGTCAGCAATCTCGGGAGCGGCTCGGAGTCGGCGGCCATCGTCAAGGCCATCGCCGGTCTCGCCGAGAATCTGGGGATGACGACCACCGCCGAGGGCGTCGAGACGCAAGAGCAACTCGATCGCGTTCGCGAACTGGGATGCACCGACGTCCAGGGCTATTTCTACAGCAAACCGGTGCCGGTCGAGGAGCTGGCCGGCAAGTTTTCCGGATCGCGTGCGGGGCAAGTCGCCGCCGAATAAGCGCTGCGCCGCGAGCGAGCCCCGCCGCGCCGAGCCGCGACCCATCCGCCCGCTGCGGCGCCTGTCGGGTCTCGCGCCGGCCGCCATTTTCCGGCGCGCGACGGCGTTAGTGCGAACGCGATGGCAACGTCACGAAGAAGGTCGTCCCTTTGCCCGATCGAGACGTCACCGCAATCGACCACCCATAGCGGTCCGCGATCGTCTTGCAGATCGCCAGCCCGATGCCGGTTCCCGGATAGTCCTTCCTGTCATGAAGGCGCTTGAACGGCTCGAATATTTCCTCGGCGTATTTTTCCTCGAAGCCGACTCCGCGGTCGGCGATCGCCACTTGGACGACGGATTGATCCTTCAGCGCGGCGGAAATGGCGATATCGGGCGGGTGGCCCGGCTTGCAAAACTTGATCGCGTTCGAGACGATATTCTGCAGCAATCGCGCAAATTGCGCTCGATCGGCATGGATGGTCACGTCTGGCGAATCGATGCTTATCCGGGCCCCGGTTTCAAAAATCGATTCCGACAAGTCGACCAGGGCGAGTTCGATCTCCTTGCGCAGCTCGAGCGGCTGCAACGCGCTTTCGTCGTTGACCGCGCGAGAGAAGGCGAGAAGATTGTCGACGAGCTGCCGGGCGCGCGTGGCGGAGGCGGCGATGACCTCGGTCGCCCAGGAGACGTCCGCCTTGTTCGATTTCGCGATGGCTTCCTCCAGCATGCCGGCGAACGCGGCGATCTTGCGCAGCGGCTCCTGCAGGTCGTGCGAAGCGATATAGGCGAATTGCTCGACACGCTCGTTGGCGCGCTCCAGTTCGCGGGCCCGTTGCGCGAGGTCGTTCTCCGCCTTTCGCCGCTGGGTTATGTCGACGATCGTGGCGAGGACGATCAGCCCCGATTCGGTTTGGATCGGCGTCAGCCCGATTTCGACGGGAAATTCCGTTCCGTCCTTTCGAGTCGCCGCGAGATCGCGCCCCGCGCCCATCGGGCGCTTCCTCGCATCGGAAAAGAAGCCGCGTCGCAGGGCGGCGTGGGCGCCGCGCAGCGGCTCCGGGACGAGGCGATCGATCGATTGTCCGATCAATTCGGCGAGGGCGTAGCCAAACATTCGCTCGGTTTCGGCGTTGGCGAATAGGATGACGCCGCCCGGGTCGGCCATGATCATGGCGGCGGGAGAGGCGTCGACCGCCAACCGGAAAATGTCGCCGTTGACCCCCCGCGCGCGCATCTTCCATGCCTCGGCGGTCGCCCTCCCGGCTCGACGCGGCGGCTTTGCGGGAGGGCGCATTGCGGCTTGCGCCGCGAGACAATATATGAGGCCTTGGCGAACGACAATCCGCCATTACGGGTTACGGGGAGAGATACGAATTCCCCAATTTCGCGACCCGCAGCGGCGCCGGACCTTCTCAACTGGAGCCGCCCCGCCCCTCGGCGGCGCTCCCCCGCGGAGCCGGCGTCAGCCAAGGTCGCGCCGCGCTGGTCGATCATGCTTCGCACGCCACGCTCTCCCGCTTCGGCGTTATGCGGGCCGAACCGCTCGCGGCCGAGAACGGTCGTCTGCGACCCGCGGCGGTCGGCTTGGCAAGGGGAAAGTTCGCCCCCAATCTCGTCGGCGCCGTAATCGGCGACGCCGTCAGCGGGGAAGCGCGAATGATCGCCAACGACAGACCTTTCGTCATCGCCAAGGGCCGCGAGAGCGGCGCCGCGGCTCAATCCGGCGGCGTGTCGCTGATGACCGAGGTTGGACCGAAGCTGACGCCGGCGACCAAGCTGTGGTTCGGCAAGGCGAGCAACCCGCCGGCCTTTCGCTCGTCGCCCCACCATCACCGCGAGGCCGAAACCGGCGCGTACTGGCTGTCCGGCCGCGCGCGCATCGATTTCGGCAAGGACTACCAGGAGTTCGTCGACATGGCGGGGGGCGACTTCATGTTCCTTCCGCCGTTTCCGCCACACCTCGAAGCCAACATGAGCGCGACGGAAGAACTGCCGCGCCTAGCGTGCCGCACGCCGGAGAACTTCGTGGTGAACTCGGCCGATATCGAGGACGCTGCGCTTGCGGGATACCGCCGCGCTTGAAATGGCGGCCGCTCCCGGCGCCCCGCTCTCGCCGAGGGCGGCGGCCGTCGCTCCCCGCCGGCTCCTGCGGCATAGTGCGCGTATGATGATTATGTCTGGACGTCATACGCATGGGGTGGTACGGACCCGAACGGCGGCCCGACCGGGCGAAGGGACAGAAGAGAAGAGTCGATCGCATGAAGGTCAGTCTGTCCGATCTGTTCAACGACGAGCGGGACGACATCCGCGGCAAGACGATCGGGGTCTACGCTCTGCTGTTCGCCTTCAACATCGCCGCGTGGGCGTGGGCGCTGGTCGCCTTCCATGATTTCCCGCTGCTGCTGGGAACCGCGGCGCTCGCTTACAGCTTCGGCCTACGGCACGCGTTCGACGCCGATCACATCGCGGCGATCGACAACGTGACCCGCAAGTTGATGCAGGAAGGGCGGCGGCCGGTGGCGGTCGGCCTGTTCTTCTCGCTCGGACATTCGGCGATCGTGGTCGGGCTCACCGTCGCCATCGCGGTCACGGCGACCGCGCTGCAAGACCGGTTCGATTCGTTCAAGAGCTTCGGCGGCGTCGTCGGCACCTTGATTTCGGCGCTGTTCCTGTTCGCCATCGCGTTCGCCAACGTCCTCGTGCTGATTTCCGTCTATCGGACGTTTCAGGCCGTCAAGGACGGCGGCCGGTTCGACGAGGAGGACCTCGATCTGGCGCTCGCCAAGCGAGGGTTGCTCGGTCGCCTGTTCCGCCGCTTTTTCCGCCTGATCGAACGCAGTTGGCAAATGTTCCCGCTCGGCGTTCTCTTCGGTCTCGGTTTCGACACCGCGACCGAGGTCGGCTTGTTGGGGATTTCCGCCGCCGAAGCGTCGCAAGGCCTGTCGATCTGGTCGATCCTGGTCTTTCCCGCGCTGTTCACCGCCGGCATGACGTTGCTGGACACGACGGACAGCATCGTGATGCTGGGCGCCTATGGATGGGCCTTCGTCAAACCGATCCGCAAGCTCTACTACAATCTCACCATCACCGCCGTGTCGGTGATCGTCGCCGTCGTCGTCGGCGGCCTCGAGACCCTCAATCTCGTCGGCGATCGCCTCGGCCTGACCGACGGCGGCGGCTTCTGGGGGGCGATCGGGTCGCTCAACGACAACTTCGGCGTCCTCGGCTTCGCCATCGTCGGGCTCTTCGTCGTCGCCTGGCTGATCTCCTACGTCGTCTATCGCGCCAATCGCTACGACGAAATCGAAGTCTCGCCGACTTAGCGGCGTCGATCGGGAACGGGCGTCGAGGCGCACGCTCGGTGGTCGCGTCGTCTCGGCCTGACGGCCTAGGGTCGGGTCAAGGGAAGGCCGGATGGACGAAGATGACGATCGTCAGCGCGAAGCCGACGAAGAAGAACATCGAGCGCACCGGCGGCCGGTCCATCAGGTAAGCCGCCATGTGGCCGATCCGCGCGACGATGAAGGCGAGCGCCAGCCAGCCGACGGTCGCGTTGGCGCCTTCGGCGAGATGCGAGACGATCACCGCCGCGGCGAAGAACGGAAAGGCTTCGAAGCTGTTGAGATGGGCGCCGTAGCCGCGCGCGGCGAGCCCCTCCAGCGCTTGCGCGCCGATGCGCGGCAAGTGGCGGTCGAGCTTGCTCTTGGCGAACCCGAGGGGAACGTAGGGCAGCAGCGCGGCGACGAGCACGCACCAAAAGGCGACGGTCATGGGATTCTCCCTAGGGGTGAAATGGCGCGGCGGGACCCTAGCGCGCCACGCTCGGCGACGGTAGGGCGCGCGGCGACCGAGCCGACGATCGCCATCTGAACCTTGGCTCAACGGCGGAAAACGTCCGGCCTCGACCCCAAGCCGACGCCGAAGCCATCGCCGCCCCATTTGCATATCGAGCGCCTCGGGGGGATAGAGAGGGCGGTCGAGCGGCTTTCTCCAGGGGGATATCTCGATGACCGACATCGAGCCGAGATTGGAATTGGTTCAACCGGATCCGCGCGACGACATGCGCGCGCTCTTCCTGGCGAACGAGGCCGACCGTTATGAACTGAACTCCCGTCATATGAACCCTATGATGGTGCGGGTGTTGAAGACCATCGGGTTCGACGTCCGCTTCGTCAGCGGCAAGGGCGCCTATCTCTACGACGCGTCCGGCGCGCGCTATCTCGATCTGCTCAGCGGTTGGGGCGTGTTCGTGATCGGGCGAAACCATCCGCGTCTGGCGGCGGCGCTGCGGTCGGTGCTCGACGGCGAGTTGCCCAATCTCGTTCAGATGGACGTTTCGGTGCTGGCCGGGGTTCTCGCCCAGCGGCTGCTGGGTTACGCGCCTTGGCTGCAGAAGGCCTTTTTCAGCAATTCGGGCACCGAAGCTTTCGAAGCGGCGGTCAAGTTCGCCCGCGCGGCGACCGGCCGACCGGGCGTCGTCCACTGCGAAAATTCGTTCCATGGACTGACCTATGGATCGCTTTCCGCGGTGGGCGACGACATCTACCGTCAGGGCTTCGGTCCCCTCATCCCCGGCTTTGTCGAGATTCCCTTCGACGATCTTGCCGCGCTCGAGCGCGCGCTCAAGAAACGCGACGTCGCCGCTTTCTGCGTCGAGCCGATCCAGGGCAAGGGCGTGAACATGCCCTCGCCCGACTATCTCCGATCCGCTCACGAACTCTGCAAGAAGTACGGCGCGCTGTTCGTCGCCGACGAAATCCAGACCGGACTGGGGCGAACCGGCCGCTTCTTCGCCGTGGAGCATTGGGGCGTCGAGCCCGATATGCTTCTGCTCGCCAAGGGGCTCTCGGGCGGACACGTGCCGATCGGCGTGACGCTGCTGCAAAAACAGGTTTTCGCCAAGGTGTTCGACCGCATGGACAAAGCGGTGGTGCACGGATCGACCTTCGCTCGAAACGATATGGCGATGGCGGCCGGCGTCGCGACCCTCGACGTGCTCGAGGACGAGAAGCTGGTGGAAAACGCCGCGGCGCAAGGCCGAAGGCTGATGGCCAGCTTCGAAGGGATGAAGCAGCGCTACGAGTTGATCAAGGACGTTCGCGGCAAAGGCCTGATGATCGGCATCGAGCTGGGCGAGCCGAAATCGCTCAAGTTGCGGGCGTCGTGGGCGCTGCTGGAGACCATGAACAAGGGCCTGTTCTGCCAGCTCGTGACGATTCCGCTGTTCCGCGACCACAAGATCCTGGTGCAGGTGGCCGGGCACGCCAATCGAACGATCAAATTGCTGCCGGCGCTGGGGATCGATGCGGAAGACTGCCAGTGGATCGAGACGTCGTTCGACGCGGTGATCGCCGCGAGCCACAACGTCGCCGGCCCGATCTGGTCGCTCGGCAAGACGCTGATGGAAGGCGCGCGCTCGGCCGCCCAGGCGGGCTAGGCCGGCAGCGGCTCCGCGCGCCGTCGATCCGGCTCGCCCGAAGACGCCGGCTCGTTGGCCAATAGCGTTGGGCGCAATACCGACGCGAAGTGGGGGCCAAGCTCTTGGCGGCCCCTGAACAGCGCCCTGAAAGCGATCATGGCGTCGCCCGAGACGCGGAGCAGCGAGGGAAGTTGCGAAGGTTTCCTGAGCAGCGAATGCAAGACCGCAGCGACGTCGATCGTCCCGTCGGGTCGAAGGCCCAGTCGCGCGGCGGGAGGGATTTCGCGATGCATCGGATCGGCGATGACCCGCACGGCGGCGAAGGGCACGCCGAGTTCTTCGGCGAGCGCCGCCGCTTGAAAGGATTCCATGTCCACGGCGATCGCGCCGGTGTCCAGGTGGAGCCGACGCTTGTTTTTCGGGTGAAGCACCGGATTCGCGACGGTCGCGATGGCGCCCAACTCGGCGCCGGTGAGGCGTTGCGCCAGTCGGCTCGACCACTCGATATCGGTTTCGATCGATCGATCGCCCGACATCGCTTCGGTTGCGACAACCCAGTCGCCGGCCGCCAAATGCGAATTGAGCGCGCCGGCAATGCCGAAACTGACGATCCCCTCCGCGCCGGAGAACACGGCTCTCTTGATGGCGCGCGCCTGAAGCCCGACATTTCCGCCGCACGCGAACACTCGCACGCCCGACGCCGCGGCGATCCTGGCTTCCGCTTTCAGCCCCGTGACAACAATCAAACGAACCCCCTGACTCGTCGCCCGGCCAATGACTGGCTCAACGCTCTGCTCCGGACCCGAGCGGGACGACGGCAGGCGGTCCGGGGACTATACGGGTCTTTCAGGAAAATGCCAACCGCTCTGTGCCTTGCGGCGATCGCCGGCAGTCTCTGTATGATGACAAATCCCGATCGCTCCAGGCGCTCGACAAGGCGCTTTGCTGCGATCCCCGTCGTCGGCTCGGAGGCGTCATGGCTGCGCGCCTGGAGGACGGGGTCCCACGCTTGGCGCCCGCGCCGCAGACGGCCGGAATCGACCCACAGCGCGACGCGCCAGGCCGCAGTCGCCGCTTCACCCTGCGCCCGCTCGCATGACCGACAGAACGCCGTCGATGACGAACTGCACCGCCAGCGCCGCGAGCACGACGCCGAGCATGCGCGACAGCACGACCGCGCCGGTCGCGCCGAGCCAGCGCGAGAAGCGCTCGGCGGCGAGAAAGACGGCGAACACCACCGCGATCGCCAGCGCTGCGACCGTCATCAGGCCGGCCAGCGCCAGCGGGTCGCCGCCGGCGCGGCCGGTGAGCAGCATCGTGGCGGTGATCGAGGCGGGCCCGGCCATCAGCGGAATGGCCAGCGGGACGGCGGCGACGTCGCGGATGTGGTCGATCGGCGCCGTCTCGCCCGCCAGCTCGCGTCGGCGCTCGGCCCTCAGCGCGAACACCATGTCGAAGGCGATGTAGAACAGCAACAGGCCGCCGGCGATGCGGAAGGCCGGAATCGATATGCCGAGCGCGTCCATGACCGCCCGGCCGCCGAAGGCGAAAGCGGCGAGAATGGCGAAGGCGATCAGGCAGGCGCGTA
>JBEKBD010000087.1:0-12646 GCA_050015575.1 Roseiarcus sp.
GTCGATCCGCTCGGCGATCCGCGCGCCGAGGGCGACGTCGCGCTGCTGCGCGCGCGCATCACCCAGCTGCTTCCGGCGCCCGAGGGCGTCGGCGGCCGTTCCGAGACGGTGGTGCGGCGTCTGCCGCGACGCGGCCTCGAAGCGGCCGGGACGCTGCTCGAGGTCAGCGGGCTGACGTGCCGCTATGGCCGCATCGAGGCGCTGCGCGGCGTCGACCTGAAGGTCGGGGTCGGCGAGCTGGTCGCCCTGGTGGGCGCCAACGGCGCAGGCAAGACCACGTTGCTGCGCTGCATTTCGGGCGTTCTCGCCGCTGCCGCCGGCGCAGTCCGCTTTGCCGGCGAAGACATCACGCGGGCGCGAAGCGACGCGCGCGTGCGGTTGGGGATCGCGCAAGCGCCGGAAGGCCGGCAGGTCTTCGCGCCGATGTCGATCGAAGACAACCTGACGCTCGGCGCCTACACGCGTCCTGCTCGCGAGAGCCGCGAGAGCCTCGCCGAGGTCTACGATCTCTTTCCGATCCTGCGCGAGCGGCGGGACCGGCCGGCCGGGACGCTCTCCGGCGGCCAGCAGCAGATGCTCTCGCTCGGCCGCGCGCTGATGAGCAAGCCCAAACTGCTGCTGCTCGACGAGCCTTCGATGGGGCTCGCGCCGCTGATCGTCGAGGAAATCTTCCGCATCGTGAAGATGCTCAAGGAAGCCGGCATCACCATTCTGATGGTCGAGCAGAACGCCCGCGCCGCCCTCGCCATCGCCGACCACGCCTACGTCATGGAGACCGGCCGGGCGACGATCGAAGGGCCGGGCGCCGAACTCCTCGCCAACGACGAGGTGCGGCGCGCCTATCTCGGCATGTGAGGCGAGGCTTGAGGGCCTGCGCCGAGTTGCGAGGCGCCGCGCCCTCCTTTAAGCGAACGATGCGCCGAGCCCCGCCATCAAGGCGCGGAAATCGGGAAAGCTGGTGGCGATGGTCGAAGCGTCGTCGACGGCCATCGGCTTCGCCGACGCCAATCCCATGACCAGGAAGCTCATGGCGATGCGATGGTCGAGACGGGTCGCGACCAAGCCGCCGCCCGGCGGCCGGCCGCCATGGACGACGAGATCGTCGCCGAAGACTTCATGGCCGACGCCCGCCGCTGCGAGGCCGGCGGCGACCGCGGCGAGCCGGTCGCTCTCCTTGACGCGCAGCTCGCGCAATCCGTTCATCCGCGTCGCGCCGCGGGCGAACGCCGCCGCGACGGCGAGGATCGGGTATTCGTCGATCATCGAGGGCGCGCGAGAGGCGGGAACGTCGACGCCCCCGAGATCGCTCGCGCGCACCCTGAGGTCGGCGACTTCCTCGCCGCCTTCGTCGCGCCGGTCGAGAACGTCGATCCGCGCGCCCATTTCGATCAGCGTGGTCATGAGGCCGGAGCGCAGCGGATTCGTCATCACGCCCTCGACGACGACGTCCGAGCCTGGGACGATCAACGCGGCGACGATGGGGAAGGCCGCCGAGGACGGATCGGCCGGCACGACGACCGGGCGGGGCGTCAGCTCCGGGCGGCCGACGAGGGTGACGCGCCGCCCGTCGCCTTCCGTCTCGACGCGGACGTCGGCGCCGAAATGCGCCAGCATCTTTTCGGTGTGGTCGCGCGAGGCTTCCGCCTCGACGACGGTCGTCTGGCCGCGCGCGTTGAGGCCGGCCAGCAGGACCGCGGACTTGATCTGGGCCGAAGCGACCGGCGTGCGATAGACGATCGGCGCGGGGTCGCTCGCGCCCCGCAGCGTGATCGGAAATCGGCCGCCCTCGGCCTCGGCGAGCGTCTGCGCGCCCATCAGTTGCAACGGATCGAGAATGCGGCGCATTGGCCGCTTGCGCAGCGACGCGTCGCCGTCGAAGGTCGCGTCGAGGCCATGGCCGGCTGCCACCCCCATCATCAGGCGCGAGCCGGTTCCGGCGTTGCCGAAATCGAGGTCGTGAGTCGGCGCGAGGAGCGAGCCGAGCCCGGCGCCCGCGACCGTCCAACGACCTTCGCCGCGTCGCTCGACGCGAGCGCCGAGCGCCTTGCAGGCCTCGCCGGTGCGCAGCACGTCGTCGCCTTCCAGCAGCCCCTCGATCGAGGTCACGCCGCAGCAGAGCAAGCCGAAAATAAGGGCGCGATGGGAGATCGACTTGTCGCCGGGGGGGCGTGCGCGCCCCTTGAGCGGGCCGCTTCGCTCGGCGCGCAGCGGCTGCGCGGTTTGTTGGGAGAAAAATGCCATCGCCGCTCACGGTTTTCGCGTCGGCGCGCGCATGGCGCCGCGTCGAGAAAACGCGCTCCTAACACCCTCGCCGCGCGGTGTCGACTATGGTCGCCGAATCGCATTGACATGGGCGACGGCGCCGACTAACCGAGGCCACCAAACGCAGCCCGCCCAACGACCAGGGAAACGTAGCCGTGGCCAAACCAGAGCTCGGAGCGAAGCGCCAATGCCACAGTTGCGGCGCGAAATTCTTCGATCTGAACAAAGACCCCATCATTTGCCCGAAATGCGGGGCGATCTTTCAGGGCGCCACAGCGCGGGTCGAACGCGCGCCGGCCAAAGAGGAAGAGGAAGAAGAGGCGCCGCCGCCGCCGGTGGGCGTCGAACTCGTCTCTCTCGAGGAGGTCGAAGCGAGCGAAGAAAAGGCCGCCGAGCCGGTCGTCGCCGAAATTGACGTCGAGGTGGAGGAGACCCCGCCGGACGACCCGTTCCTCGAACCGGAAGAGGAAGAAGACGACGACGTCGCCAACCTGATCGACGGCGACATCGCGCCGGACGAGGAGCCGTAACCGCGATCACTCGGCGAGCGGGCCTCGAGTCTTCCGGTCGTCGCGCGTGATGTCGGCGAGGCGCTCTTCCTCCTCCGCGCTCAGCGCCGGGGTCGGTTCGCGCGGGCGGCGCATCGCGGCCCAAATCGCCAACGCGCCGAGCGCCAGCGTCAGCGGCGCGCTCAGCCACAGCAGCAGCGTCTCCGGCTTGAACGGCGGCTTCAAGAGAATGAAGTCGCCGTAACGCGAGACCAGGAACGCGCGCACCGCGTCGTTGCTTTCGCCCTCGGCGATGCGGTCGCGGATCAGCGTCCGGATGTCGTGCGCCAGCGGCGCGTCGGAGTCGTCGATCGACTCGTTCTGGCACACCATGCAGCGCAGCTCGGCCGACAGCGTCCGGGCGCGCGCCTCGAGGGTCGGGTCGGGCATCACTTCGTCGGGCCTGACCGCGTGGGCGGCGTTCGCCGCCAGCGCGAGCGCGAGAAAGAGGGCGGCGCGCAGGGGCTTCATCGTCAGCGCGCGGCTGCGGCCGCCGCGGCGGCGCTGGACTTGGCCCGCGCCGGCGCGCCGAAGCGCAAGCGCCGGTCGGCGAGCGACAACGCGGCGCCGAGCGCCATCACACCGGCGCCGAGCCAGATCAGCGTCACCAGCGGCTTCCAATAGAGGCGCGCCGGCACCGTCCCGTCGGCGTCGGGATCGCCGATCGAAACATAAACCTGGCCGAAGGCGATCGTGGCGATGCCCGCCTGCGTCGTCGCCATTTGGCGCGTCGCGAACAGGCGGCGCGCGGGCTCGATCGCGGCGACGAAGGCGCCGCCCGAGCGGATCGTCATCGGCGCGACGATTTCGCGGTAATTGGGGCCCGTGCGCTCGCCCACCGTATTGACGACGACCTGATAGGGGCCGACCGTCTGAGGAACGCCGACGCGCATCGCGGCGATCGTCTCGGCGCCCATGCCCGTCGCGGCGAGGCCGAGCAAGACGATTCCGACGCCCGCATGGGCGAACGCGCCGCCCCAGAACGACAGCGGCAGCCCGCGCGCGCGCGCGAAAGCGGTCGACGGCGAGGCGCCGCCGCGCCAAACGCGCGCCGCGACCTCGCTGAGGGAACCGAGGATGACGAAGATCGCTGCGCCCGCGGCGACCGGCGCCAGCGTCGGTCCGCCGCGCCGAAAAGCGATCAGCGCGATGAAAACGACCAGGCCAGCGGCCATCGCGACGGCGAGGCGCTCGGCGACGCCGAGCAGGTCGCCGCGTTTCCAGGCGAGCGAGAAGCCGAACGGCATGACGAAGCACGCCGCCAGCAGCAGCGCGCCGGCGGTCAGGTTGAAGAACGGCGCGCCGACGGTGATCTTGTCGCCGGCGATCTGCTCCAGCGCCAGCTGATAGAGCGTGCCGAAGACGACGGTCGCGCAGGCGGCGGTCAGCAGCAGATTGTTGAGCGCCAGCGCGCCCTCGCGCGAAATCGGCGCGAACAGGCCGCCCTGCTTGAGCAGCGGCGCCCGCCAGGCGAACAGGCTCAGCGATCCCGCGATGAAGAACGCGAGAATGGCGAGGATGAACACGCCGCGCCGGGGATCATTGGCGAACGCGTGCACCGAGGTCAGCACGCCCGAGCGCACCAAGAACGTGCCGAGCAGCGAAAACGAAAACGCGAGAATGGCGAGAAAGATCGTCCACACCTTCAGCGCGTCGCGCTTCTCCATAACCGCCGCCGAATGGACGAACGCGGTTCCCGCCAGCCAGGGCATCAGCGAAGCGTTCTCGACCGGGTCCCAGAACCAGAAGCCGCCCCAGCCGAGGGTGTAATAGGCCCAGTACGATCCCATCGCGACGCCGAGCGTCAGGAAGGCCCAGGCGACAAGCGCGAAGGGGCGCACGAAGCGCGCCCAGGCGGCGTCGATGCGCCCCTCGATCAGCGCCGCGGCGGCGAAGGAAAAGACGATCGAAAAGCCGACGTAGCCGAGGTAGAGCAACGGCGGATGAATGGCGAGGCCCGGGTCCTGCAGGATCGGGTTGAGATCGCGCCCCTCGAACGGCGCCGGCCACAGCCGCTCGAACGGATTGGAGGTCATGAGAATGAAGGCGAGAAAGGCGGCGCCGATCAGGCCTTGGACGGCGAGCGCATTGGCGCGCAGCCTCGCGGGCAGCGCGCCGCCGAACGCCGCGACCAACGCGCCGAACGCCGCCAGGATCAACACCCACAGCAGCATCGAGCCTTCGTGGTTCCCCCAGACGCCGGAGAATTTGTAGATCGCCGGTACGGCGCTGTGCGAATTCTCGGCGACGTTGAGCACCGAGAAGTCGGAAGCCAGATGCGCCCACGCCAGCGCGGCGAAGGAGACGAGGATCAGCGCGAACTGCGCCAGCGCCGCGCTCGCGGCGACGCCCATCAACGCGCGATCGTCGCGCCAGGCGCCAACCAGCGGCGCGCTCGCCTGGACCAGCGCCAGGGCGAACGCGAGGATCAGCGCGAAATGGCCGATTTCGACGATCACGGTTTGACGCTCCCCTCTTGCCAGCGGCCCTGTTTCTTCAGCGCGTCGACGACTTCGCGCGGCATGTAGCGCTCGTCGTGCTTGGCGAGGATCGTTTCGGCGCGCAACTGGCCGGGCGCCTCCAGCACCCCCTCGGCGACGACGCCCTGTCCCTCGCGGAACAGATCGGGCGGCAGCCCTACATAGGAGACTTTGATCCGGTGGGCGCCGTCGGTGATGGAAAAATCCAATTTGTCGTCGGCCGCCTTGGCGACCGAGCCGGGCTCGACGAGGCCGCCGATCCGCAACCGCGCGCCGGCCTGAAGGTTCTTCTGCAGCACTTCGCTGGGGCTGTAGAAGAACACGATGCTGTCGTCCAGCGCATAGAGCGCCAAGCCGACGGCGGCGGCGACCACGCCGAGCGCGACGGCGATGAGCGCGAGTCGGCGGCCTTTGCGTGTCACCGATCAGCCTCCCAGTCCCAATTCCTGCGCCAGCGCGTCGAGATCGCGCTCCGCCTGCGCGTCGGCGGCGAGCGCCTTGCGCGCCGCGGCGAGCGCATCCCTGGCCTTTTCCGGTTCGTGCAGCACGGAATAGGCGCGAATAAGGCGCCCCCACTCGCTTGCGTCGCCGCCGTTTTGCGTCAGCCGCGTCGCTAGTCCCTCGACCATCGCGCGGATCGTCGCCGCTTGCCCGTCGTCCGACGGGGCGCTCGCGGGCGTGGACGCGACGGCGCCGCCCTCGAGCGCCGCCAGCCGCGCCGCGAGCGCGCGCGTCCAGGGCGCGTCGGCGGGCGTCTCGCCGAGCAACCCCCGGTAGATCGCGATCGCCTTCGCCTTGTCGCCGTCCTGCTCGGCGGCGAGGCCGAGATAGAAGCGCGCCGCGGGCAGGCCCGGCTCGACGGCGAGCGCCTTGTCGAAGGCGGCGCGCGCGTCGGCGGTGACGACGCCGCCCGCCGCGCCGACCAGCGCCTCGCCGTAATCGGCGCGCCGCGCCGCGCTTTCGCCGTTGAGCCGCAGCGATTCGCCGAAAGCGTTGACCGCGTCGTCGAAACGGCCGAGCCGCATGTAGATCGGGGCGATCGCCGCCCAGGCCCTGCCGTCGTCGGGCGAGGCGGCCAGGCGCGCCTCGATGCGCGCGATCGCCGCTTCGACGGCTTGGGCGCCCCGGACATCCGCGCCGCGGCCGGCGAGCGGCGCGTCGGGCAGGTCCGGCCGGCCCAGGTTGGCGTAAAGGGCGAGCGCGACCAAGGGAATGACGATCACCATGAGCGCGGCGGCGATTCGCCGCGGCCCTGGGGCTTGCCCGGCGCCGCCGGCGGCCGGCGCCGCCGCGCTCGCGGCGATCAGGCGCCGCGCGGCCTCGGCGCGCGCGCCGGCGGCTTCCTCGGCCGGCAATTGCCCGCGCTCGACGTCGCGCTCGATTTCGCCGAGCTGGGCCTTGTAGAAGGCGATTTCGCTCGCCGCGTCGGCGCCGCCCCGGCGACGAAACGCCAACGGCCACAGCGCGGCCAAGACCGCGAGGCCCGTCATGCCGGCAAGAACGAACCACAGCATCGAGGCGGCCTCATCAAGCGACGCGGCGCAGCAAGGGAAACGACGCGCGCGGCGGTTCTTAATGCATGTCTTCGGTTTCAGGAAATGCGCGCTTTCCCCGTCAAGCTCCGCCCGACGCGGCGCCGCCGGCGCCTTTGGTCAAAGGCTGGGCAGCCTGAGGCTCGCCCGCAGGCCGCCAAGCGGGCTCTCTTCGAGGCGCAGCGCGCCGCCGTAGGCGGAGGCGAGGTCGACGACGATGGAGAGCCCGAGGCCGGAACCGGGCCGTGATTCGTCGAGCTTTTGCCCGCGCACCAGCGCCGCGGCGCGCGCCTGCGGATCGAGCCCGGGGCCGTCGTCGTCGATCGCGACGATGAAGAAGCGGCGGCCGGCGGCGTCCAGATTCGGATCGCGCTCGACGCGGACGACAACGCGCCGGCGCGCCCATTTGCCGGCGTTGTCGAGCAGATTGCCGACCATGTCGGTCAGATCCTGCGATTCGCCGCGAAAGCGCAGACGGTCCGGCGCGTCGATGGAGAAGGCGAGCGCGCGGTCGCGGTAGACCTTTTCGAAGGTGCGAACGAGCCCTTCGATCACCGGCCGAACTTCGGTCGCCGCGCTGGCGGCGCGGGCGCGCGCCGCCGCCCGCGCGCGATCGAGATAGAAGCTCACCTGTCGCCGCATCACGCCGGCCTGCTCGCGCACCTTGTCGGCGAGCTTGGGGCTGTTGGAATCGGCCTCGTTGACGATGACGCTCAAGGGGGTCTTCAGCGCGTGCGCGAGATTGCCGACTTGGGTGCGCGCGCGCTCCACCACGCCGCGATTGGCGTCGAGCAGAAGATTGATCTCGGCGGCGAGCGGCGCGACGTCCTGAGGGAACTCGCCGCTGATCCGCTCCGCCTCGCCGCGCCGGATCGCCGCGAGCCCCTCTCGTAGCACCCTGAGCGGGCGCAGGCCGAAACGCACCGCTAGCGCCGTCGAGCCGAGCAGCGCGATCGCCAACACCAGAAACGTCGCCGCCAGCGCGGTTTCGAAATCCTCGATCTCACCCTGAATCACGTCGGCGTTGGCGGCGACCTGAATGAGGTAGCGGCCCTCCTCGCCGGCGTCGATCTCGCGCTCGATCATGCGCAGCGGGCGATCGCCGGGGCCGACGACGTAGCCGCTGCGCTCCGCGCCGCGCTCTTGCCCGGCGTCGGGCCCGCCCAGGCTCGGCAACTGGGTCGCGAACAGCGAGCGCGAGGTGCGAATTTCCGGGCGATCCACGTCGAGGCGGGTGATCTGCCAGTACCACCCGGAAAAGGCCAGCTCGAACTGGGGATCGATCGCCGGAGAAGCGGCGGCGCGCGGCTCCTCCCCGACCACGGCGATATTGGCCACCAACGCCTTGAGATAGACCTCGAGCTGCTCGTCGAAATTCGCTTCGCTCGAGCGAGCGTTGAGCGCGGAAAGGCCGAGCCCGGCGAGGATCAGAATCGTCGAGCTCCAGAAGGCGGCTGAAATGAACAGGCGCGAGGCGATCGACCGCGGGTTCGGCGCTTTGAGCATGGTTGCGATCCGGATCGGCGGGGCCGCGCGGGGGCGGCGATCAGCGGGCGCTCCTGCGCTTGAGCGCGGCGGCGCCCGATTCGACGTCGCCCTCGACGATGTACCCCAGACCTCGCGCGGTCTGGATGACGTCGACGCCGAGTTTCTTGCGCAGGCGGCCGACGAAAACCTCGATCGTGTTCGAATCGCGATCGAAATCCTGATCGTAGAGATGTTCGACGATTTCGCTGCGCGAAACGACGCGCCCGGCGTGGTGCATGAGATAGGACAACAGGCGATACTCGTGGCTGGTCAGCTTGATCGCGGCGCCGTTGACGGCGACGCGGCCGGCGCGCGCGTCGAGGCGCACCGGCCCCGCGACGAGCTCGCTCGAGGCGTGGCCCGCGGCGCGACGCAGCAGCGCGCGCAATCGCGCCAGCACTTCCTCCATGTGAAACGGTTTGCTGACGTAATCGTCGGCGCCGGCGTCGAAGCCCTGCACTTTGTCGCTCCAGCGGTCGCGCGCGGTCAAAATGAGCACCGGCATGGCGCGGCCGTCCTTGCGCCACGCCTCGAGAACGGAAACGCCGTCGCGTTTGGGCAGGCCGATGTCGAGCACGACCGCGTCGTAGGGCTCGGTGTCGCCGAGAAACCAGCCTTCCTCGCCGTCGAAGGCGCAGTCGACCGCGTAGCCCGCCGCCTCCAACGCGGTCACGATCTGCCCATTGAGATCGCGATCGTCTTCGACAACGAGCAGGCGCATGATGGGTTACGCTTCCTTTCGCGAGATCAAGTCTTCGGCGTCGGCTCGCGCGCGTTGCGGACGCCGATGAGCTTGCCGGTGGCCGCGTTCATCACCGCGTGGACGAGCCGCCCATCGCGGTGCAACAGCGCAATTTCATAGACGAATTCATCACCGAGCCGGCAGAGCTTGGCCGATAGCGCCTCCGCCTTGAATTGCGCCGCGGCGGACCGGAGGACGGCGAAGGGCTCGAGAAAATGGCGCGCCTTGATTTCCTCGCGGGTCTCGCTCGGCGGCAGGCACGCCGGCCTCGGCGAGCCGTGCGCCTCGACTTCGGCCGCCCACGAGGCGCAGGGCGCGCAAAGTCCGGCGGCGCAAATGGTCAGAGCGAGGGAAATCGACGACTTACGCGCCATGCCGCAGTCTCTCCTCGCTCGCCTGAATGGCGAATGAATATAACGGACCCGCTCTTTCGACGCCATCCCGCGCGAGGGACTTGCCTGGGCGGGGCGGAAAGGGTTAGCCGAGAGCATGAACGCGACAAGACGACGCGCATTCGCGGCCGCCGCCGCGCTGGCGGCGGCGAGCCTCGGCTGGATCGCCCCCGCGGCGGCGGTGGTCGGCGCGGCCGATAAAGACGCCCGCTTCGCCGATCGCGTCGTCATGGTGTTGACGCGCGGCGCCGACAAGGCGGGCTTCTGCTCGGGCGTGGTTCTCGGGCCGCGCGTCGTCTTGACCGCCGCGCATTGCCTGCGTCCGGTCGCCGACATGGCGGTGCATTATCGCGACGAAGAAGGGAAACCGGTGATCGTCCCAGTCGAGGCCGCCGCCGCCCATCCGCTTTATCGCGCCGACGCGATCGCCGAGCGGGTCGTCTCGATCGATCTCGCGCTGGTGAAGACGCGAACGCCGCTCGCCTCGCGCTTCGCGTCGCCCAGGCTCGCTTCGGGAGCGGGACCCGCGATCGGGGAAACGACGATTCTCGCCGGCTACGGGCTCGCCCGGGAAGGCGAGCCGCTGACCGGCGGCGCGTTGCGCAGCGTCCGGCTCACGGTCAGCGCGCCGCTGTCCAAGATCCTGCTTTGGGCCGCTGACGGCGCTGGAGCCGGCGCGGGCGCCTGCGCCGGCGATTCCGGCGCGCCGCTCTTCTCCGACGACGGCGAGACGGTCGTGGCGATCGTCGCCTGGTCGTCCGGCCCTCGCGGCCGCCATTGCGGCGAGCTGACGCAGGGGCCGCTCGTCGCTCCGCAACGCGCCTGGATCGACGCCACGCTGGCGCGCTGGGGGCGGTAAGGCGAAAAGCGGGCGCCCGCGCGCCCGAAGCTCTCTATTTCTTCGCCCGCCGCGGCGGCCGGTTCGGCCAGCGCACGATGTGTTCGAGCCAGAGTTCGATCGGCAGATCCAGTTCGCTCGCCGCCACCCGTCCGCGCACCGAAACGCTGGCTTCGTGCACCGTCTCCGGCGAACCGGAAACCAGCGGATGCCACCAGGCGAGGTCGCCCCCTTCGGCGACAACCCGGTAGGCGCAGGTCGCGGGTAGCCAGCTCAGCGCGCGCACGGCCGCAGGCGTCAGCCTGACGCAATCGGGGACGCGCCGCTGCCGGCGGCGGTAGTCGAGGCAGCGGCAGGTCTTGCCGTCGAGCAATTTGCAGCCGAGATCGGTGAAGTGAATTTCGCCGCTGTCCTCGTCTTCGAGCTTGACCAGGCAGCAGCGCGCGCAGCCGTCGCACAGGCTCTCCCACTCTTGCGGCGTCATCGCGTCGAGCGACTTGACGCGCCAGAACGGCGCCTCGGGCGTATCGGCGGGCGTCGGTGTCGAGGCGGCGGGGCCGGCTTCGTCAGCCGCCTCCGCAACGGCGCCCGCGTCGCCAACGCGAGATCGTTCGGGCATCGGGTCTTGCGTCCTTCGATTTCGGGGCGGCGCTCGCCCTTTGGCCATGGCCCGGACCGGGGCGCGCGTCAAGCGGTTCACAACGCGGCGGATCGTGCTAAGGATCGCTCGCGGACGGCGCGAGATTTTGCAGGCGGTGCGCCTTTGTCGATCGCAGAAGTCAATTCCTGGTTCCGCAAAGCCGTCGCGCGAGCGCTTGCGCGCGCGGCGGTTTTGTCGAGCGAAGAGGCGCGGTCCCGGCGCTGGAAGTTCGCCGCGCGAGCGCTGCTCGCGTTCGACGCCTGGATGGATTCGACGCTCTACGACGCTCAGCGCCGATCGATCCGAGCGCTGCAGACGGCGGTGGCCATATCCGATCGCCTGCATCTTTCCGGCGTGCGCAAGTTCGTCGTCGACGGGCTGTGCGAAGGCCTGAACCTCGGCTTGGCGGGATTGATCGTCGTCCTGACCTTGGCGCTGCCGGCGTTTCGCGAGACCGGCGACGAGGATTGGCTCAAGCGCCAGGATCTCGCCGTCACCTTTCTCGACCGCTACGGCGTGGAGGTCGGCCGGCGCGGCATCAAGCACGACGACGCGATCCCCTTCGACGAACTGCCCGATCATTTCATCAAGGCGGTGCTGGCCACCGAGGATCGCCGCTTCTTCGACCATTTCGGCATCGACGTGGTCGGCACGCTGCGCGCCTTGACCGTCAACGCCCACGCCGGCGGCGTCGTGCAGGGCGGCTCGTCGATCACCCAGCAGCTCGCCAAGAACCTGTTTCTGACCAACGAGCGCTCGATTTCGCGCAAGATCAAGGAGGCCTATCTGGCGCTGTGGCTCGAGCACCACCTGACCAAGAAGGAAATCCTGGGTCTCTATCTCGATCGCGCCTACATGGGCGGCGGCGCGTTCGGCGCGCAGGCGGCGGCGCAATATTATTTCGGCAAGTCGGCGCGCGACATCAATCTCGCCGAGGCCGCCATGCTCGCCGGCCTGTTCAAGGCGCCGACGAAATATTCCCCGAACGTCAATCTGCCCGCCGCGCGCGCGCGCGCCAACGACGTCCTGAGCAATCTCGTCGACGCCGGCTTGATGACCGAGGGGCAGGTCTACGCGGCGCGGCGCAATCCGGCGACCCCCGTCAGTCGGTCCGACCGTTCCAGCCCCGACTGGTACATGGACTTCGCCTACGAGGAAGTGAAGGCGCTCGCCGAGGCGGGAAAATTGGGCGCCGACCGGGTTCTCACCGTGCGCACCGGCCTCGACGTCAACGTGCAGCAGAAGGCCGAAAGCGTCATCGAGGACATGCTGCGCGTCAACGCCCCCGCCTACCACGCGCATCAGGCGGCGGCGGTGGTGGCGGACACCGACGGCCTGGTGCGGGCGATGGTGGGCGGGCGCGATTACGGCGAGAGCCAGTTCAACCGCGCCACCGAAGCGGCGCGCCAGCCCGGCTCGTCGTTCAAGATCTTCGACTACATGACCGCGCTGCTGACCGGCAAGTACCACAAGGACACGACGGTGCAAGCCGGAGGCATCTGCATCGGCGACTACTGCGTGCATAATTTCGGCGGCGAGAGCGGCGGCGCCATGCCGCTCTACCAGGCGCTCGCGCAGTCGTACAACACCGCCGCGATCTGGATCTCGGTGAAGATCGGCGAGGCCTACTGGCCGGCCGGCAAGCCCTATCACCAAGCCAAGATCGCCGAGCTCGGGCGCTCCAA
>JBEKBD010000088.1:0-12582 GCA_050015575.1 Roseiarcus sp.
GAACAGCAACAGGCCGCCGGCGATGCGGAAGGCCGGAATCGATATGCCGAGCGCGTCCATGACCGCCCGGCCGCCGAAGGCGAAAGCGGCGAGAATGGCGAAGGCGATCAGGCAGGCGCGTAAGGCGACCTCGCGCTTGCCGGCGTCGGTCATGCCGAGCGTCAGGGCGATGAACACCGGCGCCAGTCCCGGCGGGTCGAGCGTCACCAGCAGCGTGACCAGCGCGGTCTTGAGAAACTCGAACTCCATCGGCGCTTCCTCCGACCCTGCGAAAACGCGCAAATGCGCTCGATCGTCAAGCGCCTGCGACGCGTTTGCGCGTTTACGCGGGGAAGACTATCAATGGTCTTGAACGGTCGACGAGGCGACGATGGCCGAGGCGGGCGATCCTTCTTCCGTGAATCCGTGGCGCGCCCTGTGGTTCCGACCGGGACTCGCCGTCGAAGCCGTATTGGCGCGCGATCGGCGGATCACCACGCTGGCGCTCGCCGCGCTCGGGTCGGTTTTCGGACTGCTCGCCGACGCCAGCCGGTCTTTCCATCTCTTCGCCGCCGGGCCGAGCCAAACCGCCTGGCTCATCGTCCTCGTCATCGCCCTCGCAGGCGCCCTTGGTGGCGTCGTGGGCCTCTATATCGCCGGCTGGATCGTCGCCGCCGTCGCGCGGGCGGTGGGCGGGCGCGGCTCGGCGGCCGGAGCGCGCGCGGCTTACGCCTGGGGCTCGGTTCCGCTGCTGATTCCTTTGTTCCTGACGTCGGCGCTGGGTCTCGTTCCGACCCGTTACGCCGCGGCGCCATGGCTGATCGTTCCTTTGGCCGCCGTCCTATCGATTGGCCTGCTCTGGGCGATCGTTGTGGCGATCGCCATGCTCGCGCGCGTTCAGGGTTTCGGCGTCGCGCGCGCCGTTTTCAGCGGTGTCGTCGGCTGGTTCGGCGTTCCCTTCGCGTTCGCTTTCGTCGTGCGAACTTTGGCGTTTCAGGCCTTCGACGCGGCGAGCGGTTCGATGGCGCCGACGCTGCAGAGCGGCGACTACGTCCTCGTGTCGAAATGGGCCTACGGCTACAGCCGCTATTCGTTGCCGTTCGCGCCGGCCTGGTTCGAAGGGCGGCTGTTTGCCGGTCAGCCCAGGCGCGGCGACGTGGTCGTTTTCGTCCATCCCCAAGACGGCGCGGACTGGGTGAAGCGCATCGTCGGGCTGCCGGGCGAGACGATTCAGATGAAGGGCGGCAGGCTTTTCATCAACGGCGAGGTGGTCGAGCGGCGCCGCATCAAGCCCGGCTTCGCCATCGCGAATTCCTGGGGCAAGACGATCGAGGCGCCGACCTACGACGAAATGCTGCCGGGCGGCGCGACGCACCGGATCATCCAGATCGACGGCGACCACGGCCATTTCGACGATACGGCCCCGTTCGCGACGCCGCCGGACGCCTATTTCGTCATGGGCGACAATCGCGACAATTCGATCGATTCGCGGGTTCCGCGAGAGTTGGGCGGCTTCGGCTTCGTGCCCTTCGCGAACATCGTCGGGCGGGCGGGAATCATCTATTACTCGATCGACGCGAACTGGCCGGCCGGGCCCGCGACGCCGCGGTTCGAACGCATCGGGCTCGCCGCCGAATAGCGCGTCTCCCGCCGCGCGCGAGACCGCGTAGGGCGGCGCGCCGACGCTCGCCGCGCGCTTGCCGGGGGTATGCGTAATGCATTGAAAAAAGGGAGAAAAATCAACGCGCGCGGCGGCGCGGCGGATATGGCGCGGCGCGGCGGAATCGGCTACATCTAGGCGACCGAGATTCCCCTCAGGATGTTCCCGAATTGACCGACGAAAAGGACGAGCGGCCCGCGCCCGGCGGCTCCGCCGACATCAAGCCGGTTTCGATCCTCGACGAAATGAAGCGCAGCTATCTCGATTACGCGATGAGCGTGATCGTCAGCCGCGCGTTGCCCGACGTGCGAGACGGACTGAAGCCGGTGCATCGGCGAATCCTGTTTTCGATGCGCGAGCAGAACTTCACCCCCGACCGCCCCTACAACAAGTCGGCGCGCACGGTCGGCGACGTGATCGGCAAATACCATCCGCACGGCGACCTCGCCGTCTACGAGGCGATGGTGCGTCTCGCGCAGGACTTTTCGATGCGCGCGCCGCTGATCGACGGGCAGGGCAATTTCGGCTCCGTCGACGGCGACCCGCCCGCCGCCCAGCGTTACACCGAGGCGCGCCTCGACCGCGTCGCGCTTCCCCTGCTCGAGGATCTCGACAAGGACACCGTCGACTTCCGCCCCAACTACGACGAGAAGGAACAGGAGCCGGTCGTCCTTCCCGCGCGCTTCCCCAACCTGCTGGTCAACGGCGCGGGCGGCATCGCGGTGGGCATGGCGACCAACATCCCGCCGCACAATCTCGGCGAGACGATCGACGGCGCGCTGGCGCTGATGGACCATCCCGACCTCTCGCTCGACGAATTGATGGAGCGCATTCCCGGGCCGGATTTCCCCACCGGGGCGGCGATCATCGGACGCAGCGGCATCCGCTCGGCCTATGCGACCGGGCGCGGCTCGATCGTCATGCGCGCCAAGGTCGCGGTGGAATCGCTGCGCAAGGACCGCGAGGCGCTGATCGTCACCGAGATTCCCTATCAGGTCAACAAGGCGACGCTGATCGAGAGAATCGCCGATCTGGTGCGCGAGAAGCGCATCGAGGGCGTCGCCGATCTGCGCGACGAGTCCGATCGCGACGGCATGCGCATCGTCATCGAACTGAAGCGCGACGCGGTCGCCGACGTCGTGCTCAATCAGCTCTGGCGCTTCACTGCGATGCAGTCGAGCTTCGGCGCCAACATGATCGCGCTGAACGGCGGCCGGCCGGAAATGCTGACGCTCAAGGACATGCTCGCCGCCTTCCTCGAATTCCGCGAGGAGGTGGTGACGCGGCGCAGCAAGCATCTGCTCGCCAAGGCGCGCGACGGCGCGCACGTGCAGGTCGGCCTCGCCATCGCGGTCGCCAACATCGACGAAGTCATCCGCCTGATCCGCGGCGCGCCGGACGCCGCCGCGGCGCGCGCCGCGCTGATGGAGCGCGCCTGGCCGGCGCGCGACATGGCGCCGCTGATCGCGCTGATCGCCGATCCGCGCCACACGCTGGCCGAAGACGGAACGATGCGTCTTTCCGACGCGCAGGCGCGGGCCATTCTCGAATTGCGCCTGGCGCGGCTCACCGCGCTCGGGCGCGACGAGATCGCCGAGGCGCTCAACAAGCTGGCGGCGGAGATCGCCGACTATCTCGCCATCCTAGGGTCGCGCGCGCGCCTGATGGGCATCATCCGCGACGAGCTGACGGCTGTGAAGGCCGCCTTCGCCAATCCGCGCCGCACCGAGATTCTCGACAGCGAAGCGGACATGGACGACGAGGATCTGATTCAGCGCGAGGACATGGTCGTGCTGGTCAGCCACGGCGGCTACATCAAGCGCATCGCGCTATCGACCTATCGCGCCCAGCGGCGCGGCGGCAAGGGCCGCTCGGGCATGGCGACGCGCGAGGAGGATTTCGTCGCCCGGCTGTTCGTCGCCTCGACGCATCAGCCGGTGCTCTTCTTCACCTCCAAGGGGCAGGTTTACAAGGAGAAGGTGTGGCGCCTGCCGCTTTCGGCGCCGCAGTCGCGCGGCAAGGCGCTGGTGAACCTGCTGCCGCTCGAACCGGGCGAGCGCGTCACCACCATCATGCCGCTGCCCGAGGACGAAGCGAGCTGGGACTCGCTCGACGTGATGTTCGCCACCACCAACGGCGCCGTGCGGCGCAACAAACTGTCGGACTTCGCCCAGGTCAATCGCGCCGGCAAGATCGCGATGAAGCTCGACGAGGGCGAGGCGATCGTCGACGTGCAGGTTTGCTCCGAGGCCGACGACGTGCTGCTGACGACGGCGCTCGGCCAGTGCATCCGCTTCGGCGTCGACGACGTGCGCGTCTTCAAGGGCCGCGACTCGATGGGCGTGCGCGGCGTCAGCCTCGCGGAGGGCGACGCCGTCATCTCGCTGGCGATTCTGCGCGAGTTCGACGCGACCAGCGAAGAGCGCGCCGCCTATCTGAAGATGCGCCGGGCGATGGCCGGCGAGACGGCGGATGAGGCCAACGGCGAGACCGACGCCGAAGGCGAGGGCGAGACGCCGGCGACGGACGCCGCTCTGAGCCCCGAACGTTACGCCGAGATGTCGGCAGCCGAGCAGTTCATCTTGACGGTGTCGGAGAACGGCTACGGCAAGCGCACGTCGTCATTCGAGTACCGGCTGACCGGGCGCGGCGGCAAGGGCATCGTCGCGATGGCGGTCAACGCCCGCAACGGCAAGTTGGTCGCCTCGTTCCCGGTCGAGCACGGCGACGAAATCATGCTGGTGACCGACGGCGGCCAGCTCATCCGCTGCCCGGTCGAGGGCATCCGGGTCGCCGGCCGCGCGACGCAAGGCGTCATCGTGTTCGACACCGCCGTCGAGGAGCGCGTGGCCTCGGTCGAGCGCATTTCCGAGGCGGAGGGCGACGAGGAAGCGGGCGAGGGCGTCTGACCGGCCTCGCCCGCCGCTCTTCCGGTCACTGGGCGTTCGGCGCGCCCTTGGCCGCGGCGGCGGGAGGCGTCAGTTCGAACGTCGCGTTGAGGCTCGCGTTGACGACCCGTGGCGCTCCGCCGAATTCGGCGTTCATCATTTGCCCGACGCGGCGATCGTTGACGTTGGCGCTCATATTGAGTTGGCCGACGCGGCAATCGGTCTTGAACGCCGCCGCCAGGACGTCGCACTCGCGATTGGCGATTTCGCCGAGCGACTGGTTGGCCTGGGCGAGGGCCTTGGTCACTTCCGTCGTCGGCGCCGAAGGGTCGACGGCGATGCGCGCCTGAAAATTGGCGGTGACGACGATCGGCTTGGCGCTCGCGTCGCCGGCGGGACCGGCGTCTTGTGCAATCGCCGGCGCGGCCGCGCATGCGGCGAGGATCAAGCTCGAGCAAGCGGCGATTCGAAGTTTCATCGGTTTTCTCCCGTTCGGCCGTCGACGGCCCTGTCGTCAGGGCGGATATAAGCCCGTTGCGGGCCCTCGTCGTCGACAGTCCGTTTTCACGGTGAACGATCCTTTGCGACGCCGGCGAAATGATGGTCGCTCGAAGGCGACTTCGCGCCCGGCGCTCTTGCCGCGGCCGGGGCGGCGGGTTAACGCTAACGCCATGGCGCGCGTCGCATTCTACTCCGGCTCGTTCGATCCGCTCACCAACGGCCATCTCGACGTCATCGAGCGCGCGGCGGCGTTGTGCGACCGGCTGGTGGTCGGCGTCGGCACCAATCCCGCCAAGGCGGCGCTGTTCTCCGTCGATGAGCGGCTGGCGATGATCCGCGACGCGGCGACGGCGGCGGCGGCGCGCGTCGGCTGCGCGCTGGAGGCGGTCGCGTTCTCGGGGCTGGCGATCGAGGCGGCGCGGGCGGCGGGCGCATCGATCATCGTGCGGGGCCTGCGCGATTCCACCGACTTCGATTTCGAGATGCAGATGGCGGGCATGAACCGCGCTATGTCGCCGGAGATCCGCACCGTCTTTCTGCCCGCCGCTTCACCGGTGCGGCCGATCGCCGCGACCCTGGTGCGGCAGATCGCCGCGATGGGGGGCGACGTCGCGCCGTTCGCGCCGCCCAACGTCGTGACCGCACTGAAGGCGAAGTTCCCCGCGCGCTGAGCGCCGAACGCGCTCAGGCGTCGGCGAAGGCGCCGCAGCCGCCCTCGCCGCAACAGCAGGCGCCCATTTCGGCGCCGCACGGCGCGAGTTCGCCGCCTCCGTGCGCGCTCGTCTCGCCGCCCTTGTTCGGCGAGGCGATCAACGACAACCGCTGCTCGAGGTCGGCGCTGTCGCACGCCTTGCAGAGCGGCGTTTCGCCGGACATGACGAGCGTTTGGAACTCCTCGCCGCAGGCGCGGCAGCAATAGGCGAAAAGGGGCAAGGGACGACTCCACGATCACGATCCGGCATCGCCGATGTGTCGCATGCCGGCCGGGATTTCAAGCCCGATCATCGGCGGCGGCGCGCGTTCTTGACGACGGCGGCCTCGTATGGTCCCCCTCGGCCATGAACGCGCCCCTTTGGCCTCTGCTGGCGACCGGTTTTCTGCTGGGATGGTCGGTCGCCTGGCCGCCGGGGCCGATCAACGCCGAGAGCGCGCGCCGCTGCCTCGCCGGCGGCTTCTGGGCCGGCTTTTCGCTGCTGCTCGGCGCCTGCTCCGGCGACGCGCTGTGGGCGATCCTGGTGTCGCTCGGCGTCGGCTTGCTGTTCGTCGCCCCGTTGGCGCGCACGATCATGGGCATCGTCAGCGTCGCGCTGCTGGTCGCCTTGAGCTTCGTCTTCCTGCGCGGCGCCTGGCGCGCGTTGCGAGCCCCGCGTCCCGCCGCCGCGGCGCCGCCGCGCTTCGACTCGCGGCGCGCCGGTTACCTGCTCGGCGCCGGAATGGCGCTGACCAGCCCGTGGAACGTCGCCTTCTGGCTCGCGGCGATCGGTCGGCCGGAGATGGCCGGCTATCGCCTCATCGAACTGCTGACGATGGCGGCGGCGGTGCTCGCCGGCGCGCTGAGCTGGGGGATCATCTGGGCGAGCGCGGTCACACTGCTCGGCCGGCGCGCTCGTTCCGGCGATTCCGGCCGCTGGTGGGCGTTCGGCGTCGATCTCTTGACCGGCGCGCTGATGGCCGCCTTCGCCGTTGCGTCGGCGATGCGGCTGATCGGCGGGTAGAGGCGGCGGGCGGACCGGTTGGTCGGCCGGTCGGAATTTTCGGGAGTCGGCCGGGAGCGAACTGGCGGCGTCGGACGGTCGGGAGGTCTAACCGAACCTTCGCTTATTCATGCGGATATTCGTGACGGCGCAAACGCCAAGACCTGACAAGTCGCTGGAAAAACTCAGAAACTGGACGCCCTGGGTCGCTTACGGTCGCGCTCGACGGGCGAAGTTTCCACGCGAGCGCTTTAAGGATCAAAAAAGTGCGTTATATGCCTTGACAGGAATATGCCGGTATGAGAATATGCGGGCATGTCAACGTTCGCAGCCCTATCCGACCCCATTCGTCGCGAAATCCTCGCCCTTCTCCGCAATGGCGAACAGCCCGCTGGCGACCTCGTGGAAGCGCTCAATTTGCCCCAGCCAAACGTCTCCAAGCATCTCAAAACCCTGCGCGAAGCCGGATTGGTCCGGACGCGCGTCGACGGGCCGCGACGGCTCTACAGCCTTGACGCGGCGCCCTTGGCCGAAATCGATCAATGGCTCGAGTCCTATCGCGAGTTCTGGTCACACAAACTCGACGCTCTCGGCGATCACCTCAGCAGGAGCGATTGACATGAATCCCCTGGAACCGCTCGGCGCCTTCGAGCGGCGCGACGATCGGATCGATATGCGGTTCGAGCGACATTATCCGCGCTCGGTCGAAAAGGTCTGGAGCGCGCTGACGGACCCCGTGCGCTTGCACGACTGGATGGGGACCGCCTATGTCGAGCCTCGTGTCGGCGGTCGCTACGAACTGATGCTCGACGGACCCAATCCGATGCTCGGTCACGTCGTGATTTGGGACCCGCCGCGCGTCTTGGAGTTTACATGGGGCAACGCCCATTCGCCCGATTCGACGGCGCGCTACGAGTTGTCGCCGCAAGGCGACGGCGCCCGCGTGATCTTCACGCATAGCGGCGCGCCTTATGCGAGCCGGGCGCTCATGCTGCCGGGCTGGCACTTTTTCTTCGAGCGTCTCGGCGCTCACCTCACCAAGGCGGCGGCGCGTCAGTCGAAGCATAGCTGGCGCGAACTGCAAGCGATCTATGTCGAGCGCTACAAACTGAGCGGCGCGACGCTGGACCCGTAAACGCGTAGCGGCTCGATCAATCTCGCGGGCGAAATTCTGAAACGCAATGCAACGAACTCCGGAGCAGCCGCTCCGGCGAAGCGATCGGCGCGCCGATTTTTTCCCCTGGACGGACGACGCGCGACATCAATCATCCGTCAACGCGTGAGCGAACGCCGCGAGGCCGAATTCCCTGCGCCGCGAGCGCGCGCGAAACGCCACTCAACTCCAAAGAATGAAACAGGAGAACGTCATGACCAAGCAGCGCCTCACCGCCGCGTTCACGGTGGACAAGACCCCGGACGAAGCCTTCGCCGCGATCAACAATGTCCGCGCCTGGTGGTCCGGCGAAATTGACGGCGTCACCGACCAGCTCGGGGCCGAGTGGACCTATCGTTACAAGGACATTCACTACAGCAAGCAGAAGATCGTCGAAATGATTCCCTCCAAGAGGGTGGTGTGGCTCGTCCAGGACAGCTGCCTTAGCTTCATCAAGGACAAAAGCGAATGGAACGGGACCAAGATCACGTTCGACATCGTCGCCAAGGGCGGCAAGACCGAAGTCAAATTCACCCACGTCGGCTTGGCGCCCGATGACGAATGCTTCGAGGCCTGCTCCGACGCCTGGGGCGGCTATATCAAGGGGAGCTTGCGGAGTTTGATCGCCACTGGCAAAGGCCAGCCCAACGCGAAGGAAGGCTAGGCTTTCGACGCGAGATGGATAATTCCGGACCCTGCCACATCCGAGCGCCCGTCCGCCTCGCTGACGCGGCGCTCGATCTTTCCTCGCCGCCAATTCGCGGCGCCAGCGGCGCTTGGGTCCGCCGATCGACCTTCGGACCCCGATTCACGCGGATGACCGCTTTCGGGGAGACGATCCCGCCTTTGAATGGCTAAGCTGGGCGCAAACAGGCGGTTCGAACTGACTCGCGACCCCGCCCCGCCCCGCCTTGCCTCGCGCGCCGCTCCCCTCTATGGCAGGGCCTCCAAATTCGAGCGGGAAACCATGACCGAACCGCTGCGCGCTCGCGCCGCCGCGCCCCGACTGGCGGGCGGGCGCATTCTGATCGTCGAGGCGCGCTATTACGACGCGATCGGCGCCATGCTGCTGGCGGGCGCCCGCGCCGCGATCGAGAAGGCCGGCGCGAGCGGCGAGGTGATCGACGTGCCCGGCGCGCTGGAGATTCCCGCCGGCCTCGCCATCGCGCTCGACGCCGCGAGCGCCGCGGGGCGCCCCTACGACGGCGCGGTGGCGCTCGGCTGCGTCGTCCGCGGCGAGACCTATCACTTCGAGATCGTCGCCGGCGAATCCGCGCGGGCGCTGATGGATTTGGCGGTCGGGCGCGCCTTCGCGGTCGGCAACGGCATTCTCACCGTCGACACAATGGCCCAGGCGGAGGAGCGCGCCGATCCCCAGCGCGGCGACAAGGGCGGCGAGGCGGCGCGCGCGGCGCTGACTCTGGCAGCGCTCAAGCGCGCCGGCGGCGCGCGATGAGCCAGGCCGACGCCCGCGCCGCCGCTCGACTCGCCGCCGCGCAGGCGCTCTACGAGATGGAAGTCGCCGACAAGGGGCTCGCCGACATTCTCGCCGAGTTCGAGGCGCACTGGATCGGCCGCGAGGTCGAGGGCGATCAATACAATCCGGCCGAATTGGCGTTCTTCCGCGACGTCGTCTCGGGCGTGCTGAACGATCAACGCGCGATCGATCGCGCTCTCGACGACGCGCTCGCCAAGGGCTGGCCGCTGCGGCGCGTCGAAGCGCTGATGCGCGCGATTCTGCGCGCCGCCTTTTACGAGCTGAAAAGCCGGCCCGACGTGCCGGCGCGGGTCGCCATCGCCGAATACGTCGACGTCGCCGGAGCGTTTTTCGGCCGCGAGGAGAGCGGCATGATCAACGCCGTGCTCGACGCCTTGGCGCGCGAGCGGCGTCCGGCCGAGTTTGCCGCGCGCGATTGAAGCGCCGGCGCTTCGCTTCGTCGCGCGAGACGGATAAGGTTAATTTCCGGTAAAGACTTGCGCCGCAATTGGTCCGGAATTAGCATGTACGTCATCGTATGAGTGGCGTCACGTTCCCTCTCTTTCGGACGGTGAAGGCCTTGCAAGACTTTGGCGCGGAGGACGGCCGTTTGGGCATGCTCGAATGGTCGGAGCCAGTGATTTTCGACCGGTTGCGCGAAACGTATGGCGCTTACGTCGCCGAGGAAGAGTGGGTGTCGCGGCTGGCTCGCCAGCATTGCCGGGTCTGGCGGGCGCTGATCGCCGGCGATATGGCTACGTTCGACGATCTGCGGCTCGAACTCGTCGCCACGCTTAAAGAGCTCGGCCTCGACCTCGCCTGCGTCGCCGCCGCGGACACCCGGGCTTTGATGGAACTGAACGAAATCATCAACGCGCGTTTCCAGCGCTGCTCGCGCCTCGCCAAGGGGTATCGACTCGCGCTGCTCGAATTGGCCAAAGGCTTGGCGCCGGCCGGCTGGGCGGCGTGATCGCGCGCGCCGGCGGCGTTGGCGTCAGCGTCGGCGATCCCTCTTGGCCCGCGAGGCGCGGGCGCCTCCTCCGGAAAGCATCTCGAAGCGCAGCGCGCCGGCGAACGGCGCGGCCTCGACCAGCTTGACCTCGACCGCGTCGCCGAGCCGGAAGGTTTCACCGCTGCGGGTTCCCACCAGCGAGCGGTTCGCCTCCTCGAAGCGGAAATAGTCGGCGCCGAGGGTGGCGGCGGGTATGAACCCGTCGGCGCCGGTGTCCTTCAGGCGGACGAACAGCCCGGCGCGGGTGACGCCGGCGATGCGCGCGCTGAAACGCGCGCCGACCTGCGCCGCCAGATGCGCGGCGATCAGCCGATCCACGGTTTCGCGTTCGGCCGCCATCGCGCGCCGCTCGGCGGCGGAAATGCGTTCGGCGACGTCGGCGAGTTCGCGCCCGTCGGTCTCCTCGAGCCCGCCCGGCCCGAGCTTCATCGCCCGAATCAGCGCGCGATGCACGATCAGATCGGCGTAGCGGCGGATCGGCGAGGTGAAATGCGCGTAGCGGCGCAGGTTGAGGCCGAAGTGGCCGTAATTCTCGTGGGTGTATTCGGCCTGCGCCTGCGCGCGCAACACCACCTCGTTGACCAGCGCCTCGGCGGCCTCGCCCTTCACCCGCGAAAGCACGCGGTTGAAATGCGCCGGGCGCATCCGCTCGCCCTTGGCCAGCTTGACGCCGAGGGTCGAAAGGAACTCGCTGAGCTCGCCGACCTTCTCCGCACTCGGCGCGTCGTGGGCGCGATAGATCAGCGGCGAGCGCGCCGCCTCCAGCGTCTCGGCCGCCGCGACGTTGGCGAGGATCATGAACTCCTCGATCAATTTGTGCGCCTCGAGCCGCTCCGGCCAGCGCACGTCGACGAGCTTGCCCTCGGCGTCGAGGATCAGCTTGCGCTCGGGCAGGTCGAGATCGAGGGGATCGCGCTCGGAGCGTTCGATCTTGACGACGCGATGGGCGGCGTAGAGCGGCTTAAGCACGGTTTCCAACAGCGGCGCCGTCGTCGCGTCCGGCGCGCCGTCGATCGCGCGCTGCGCCTGCTCGTAGGAAAGCTTGGCGGCGGAGCGCATCATGACGCGGTGGAAGCTGTGACGGCGCTTGCGCCCGTCGGCGCCGAGGATCATCCGCGCGGCGAGCGCCGGGCGATCCTCGCCCGGGCGCAACGAGCACAGGTCGTTGGAGATGCGCTCGGGCAGCATCGGCACCACGCGGTCGGGGAAATAGACCGAATTGCCGCGCTCTTGCGCCTCCTTGTCGAGCGCCGAGCCGGCGCGCACGTAAAGCGCGACGTCGGCGATCGCCACGGTGAGAACGAAGCCGCCGGGATTGCCGGGATCGGAATCGGGCGCGGCGTGGACAGCGTCGTCGTGGTCCTTGGCGTCGGGCGGATCGATGGTGACCAGCGGCAAATCGCGCCAATCCTCGCGATGAGCCATGTCGGCGGCCCGCGCGCTTTGCGCCTCGGCGAGCGCGGCGGGCGAGAACACGTGCGGGATGTCGTGGGCGGCGAGAGCGATGAAGCTGATCGCGCGCTCGGACTTGACCGAGCCGAGGCGCTCGACGACGCGCGCCGAGGGCATGCCGAAGCGGCCCTCGCGCAGCATTTCCAGCGCGACGAGATCGCCTTCGGCCGCGTCGGCGGCGAGCCCTTGCGGAATGAAGATCTCGCGCGCGCCGCCGCGCTTGTCGATCGGCGCCGCGCGCCCGGCGCCGTTCTCCAGCTCGCGATAGACGGCGAGCGCCCGCGCGCGCGTCTTGTCGAGGATCTTGACCACGCGCCCGCCGTAGGCGGGCTGCTTGGGGCCGGCTTCGGCGTCGAATTCGACCCGCATCAGCACCCGCGCGCCGAGGCCCGGCGCGGGCGCGCCCTCGCGCTTCACTTTTGCGCGGCGCACCCGAATGCGCGGCGCCTCGCCGGTTTCGCTCCAATCGACGGGCTGCGCGACCAGTTCGCCGTCGCGGTCGCGCGCGACGATTTCGGCGACCACCATCGCCGGCAGCCGACCTTGGCGGACGAGGGTCTTGCGGCCGCGCGTCACCGCGCCGTCCGCTTCGAGGTCTTTGAGCAGCCGCTTCAACGCGGTTCTGTCTTCGCCTTTGACGCCGAAGGCGCGCGCGATTTCGCGCTTGCCGACCCGGCCGGTCGACCTGGCGCCGCTGGGCGCGGCTTCGCCGGCGATGAAGGCGAGGAGCTCGTCGCGCGAGGGCAGGGCGCCCGTCGGGGCGGCG
>JBEKBD010000089.1:0-12267 GCA_050015575.1 Roseiarcus sp.
CGCCGCCGAAATGCGCGCAACGCCATTGGTTTGCAAGTCGCGGCGTTGACGACAAGCGGCCCATCGGGCCGCTTTTGCTCAGCAACGCGACTTGAAAGCCCCTTCCCTCCGCATACTCCTGGCGGAACCGCTCGCGTTGCCGAGCGAGCGGCGACGCGTCGCGGCGGCAAGCGAACAGAGCGCGCATCCGAAGGCCGACGCCGGACGATCGTCCCATAATAACATATCAATTACGTTAATTTGTGTTGCGCTCGCCGATGTGCCCAAAAATCGTCACGCAAGTCCTTGAAAAGACCGCATCGCGTCCGAGGACGGCGCGGCGCCCCGGCGTCCCCGCCCCTCGGCCTCACTCGATCTCCAGCGCGAAGGGCATGCCCTCGAAGCACGCCTCGCCGGGGCCGATCTGTTCAATCGCGCGGGTCATGCGGCCGGCGCGCGAAAGAGTCGCGTCGGCGAGCGCGACCAGGCGCGTATTGGGGGTCGCGGTCGGCGAAGCCTCGCGCAGCGCCCGCGCGATCTCGCCTTCCTCGCGCCGGGGCGCCAGCGCGCACGCCGCGATGAACGCCGCCGCGGTCGAGCGGCTGACGCCGGCGAAGCAGTGAATCAGCAGCGGCGCGGCGCGGTCCCAGCGCGAGACGAAATCGAGCAGCTCGCGCACGTGCGCGTCGGCCGGCAAGATGCTGCCCGGCGCCGGCTCGACGATGTCGGCGACGGCGATGGCGAGGTGGCGCTCGGGCGCGATTTGCGGCGGCCGCGCCATCGGCGTGCCCGGACTGAGCAGCGTCACCAGCGAGCGCGCGCCGCTCTTTTCGACGGTCTCCTCGACCAGCGCCAACGAACAGACATGGATGCGCGGCATCGGCGGCTTTCCCTTTGGCTCGGCGGCGCTAGCGAAGCGCGGGCGGCGCGCCGTCGAGTTCGGCGAAGCGCTCGAGGAACCGCTCCTCGGCCTCGGCCGGCCGCAGCGGCAGGAGATAGGCGGCGAACGCCTTCAACGCAAGCTTCGGCGCGCCGAAGAATTTTCGCGCTTCGGCGAGAGCGAAGCCGGCGAGCGTGGTCGCTTCGAGATAGGCGGCGGCGCGGTCGGCGGCCTTGACCGCCTTGGCGACGTCGGGGGCCATCTCGGCGGCGAGGCCGTAGCGCAGCAAGATCGCCCGCATCAGCCGGTCCTCGACGATCTTGTAGTCGCCGCCGATCGCCGCCTTGAACGGCGAGATCATGTCGCCGATCACGTATTCCGGCGCGTCGTGCAGCAGCGCGGCGAGGCGCGCCGCGCGCGGCGCTTCCGGCGAGGCGGCGGCGAACAGCGCCTCGACCAGCAGCGAATGCTGCGCCACCGAAAAGATCTCCGGCCCGCGGGTCTGGCCGTTCCAGCGCGCCACCCGCGCCAGGCCGTGCGCGATGTCGGCGATCTCGATGTCGAGCGGCGAAGGATCGATGAGATCGAGCCGGCGCCCGGAGAGCATGCGCTGCCAGGCGCGCGGCTTGGCGCTCGCGCTCATCGCGGCGCGCTCTCAGCCAGCGCGCGGCAGGCGTCATGGCGCCAGCAGGCGACGAGGTGGTCGTTGACCATGCCTGTCGCCTGCATGAAGGCGTAGACGATCGTCGGCCCGACGAAATTGCCGCCGCGCTGGCGCAGGTCCTTGGCGATGGCGCGGGAGACGTCGGTCTCGGCCGGGATTTCGCTCGTCGCGCAGCGCGCGTGCTGGATCGGCCGCCCGTCGACGAAGCCCCAGAGATGGCGCGCCAGGCCGCCGCGTTCGCCGAGGTCGAGCGCGATGCGCGCCAGCGCGATCGTCGCCTCGATCTTGGCGCGGTTGCGCACGATGCCGGGGTTTCCCATCAGCGCCGCGATCTTGGCGGCGTCGTAGCGCACGATTTTTTCCGGCGCGAAGCCGTCGAAGGCGGCGCGGAACGCCTCGCGTTTGCGCAAAATGGTGAGCCACGACAGGCCGGCCTGGAAGCCGTCGAGCGCCAGCTTTTCGAACAGCGCGCGGTCGTCCCATTCGGGCGCGCCCCATTCCTCGTCGTGATAGGCGAGGTAGAGGGGATCGAGGCCCGGCCACGGGCAGCGCCTCAGACCGTCGGCGTGGGCGAGGGCGGCGGTCGGGCGGGCGGGTTTTTGCTTGGCGGCCATGGCGCTTCTTAGCGCGCCTTTTGCGGCGGCGCAGCCCGAATCGGCTCGCCGATCGGCGTCTGCACGCCAGCGTCGTCGGCGGCGGCGCGATTGACCGCGGGGCCGACCGGGACCAATTCGAGCGCGGCCTCGGGGGCCGGCTGCAGCAAGGCGGTCGCCGTCCGCGCCTCGACGCCGTCGTTGTCGAGCCACAGCGCGAAGGCTTCGGGATCGAGGATCGCCGGCATGCGGTCGTGGACGAGCGCCATCAGGCGATTGGCCGCCACGGTGACGATGCAGGCGGTGTCGATTTCGCCGCCGCTCGGGTCGCTCCACGTCTCCATCAGGCCGGCGAAGCCGAACGGCGCGCGATCGACGCGGCGGATCAGAAAGGGCGCGCTCGCCGCTCCCTTGGCCGCGCCCGGCGCGGCGCGCCGCCACTCGTAGAAGCCGTCGGCGACGACGAGGCAGCGCCGGCGCCTCAGCGCGGCGCGAAAGCTCGGCTTCTCCGCCAGCGTTTCCGCGCGCGCGTTGATCAGCAGCGGAAACGTCTTGGGGTCCTTGACGAAGCCGGGCAAAAAGCCCCAACGCGCGAGCAGGAAATGGCGCTCGCGCCCGCTGGTGTGCGCCCGCGCCATGACGAGCGGGATCGGCTGCGTCGGCGCGATGTTGTAGCGCGGCGGGAAGTTGGGCTGTTCGACATAGGCGAAGAAAGCGCGCACCGCTTCGGGCGGCAGCGTAATCGCAAATCGTCCGCACATCCTCGCCTCCCCACGCGAAGCGCGCCCATCATCGGCGCAACGCCGGCGCGTTGTCCATCGGGCGAAACGCGAATAATCGTCGGTAAATCGCCGCATGTCCCCTAACTCTGTTGGGGTATCGTAATCGGCATGCGCGTCAAGGGAACGCCGCGTTCGCCCGCGGCGCGCCCGAACGCCGAGGTGAATCCATGCTCTCCGGCTCGCCCGACGAGGATTGGCCGCCAAGCCTCGCGCCGCCGCTTCGGCGCGAGGCCGCCGACGAACGTGGCGCGGTCGCCAGCGACGCGGCGGGCGCTTTCCTCGGCCATTTCGATGAATTCGTGATGATCATCGGGCAGATCGACCGTCTGCCGGATTTGGCCGAAGACCTGCGAACCTGGCGACCGCCCCCGCTTCTGCGCGGCGCCGGCGCCGGCGCGGCGTTCGACCGCTACGACCGGCTCGCGCCGGTGG
Organism: Roseiarcus sp.; assembly: GCA_050015575.1. Classification (GTDB taxonomy): domain Bacteria; phylum Pseudomonadota; class Alphaproteobacteria; order Rhizobiales; family Beijerinckiaceae; genus Roseiarcus. Next base: position 3,331 of record JBEKBD010000089.1, read on the forward strand.
CGCGCCACGCGTTCGACGCCGTCGCCGCGGGCCTCAATACGCTCGGCTCCGCCGCGGCCGCGCTTTGCGACAACGCCGGGGGTCGATTGTCGCCCGACGAAATCGTCGCGTGCCGCGAGATCGGCGTCGTCATGGGCCGCCTGCTCGAACGAGCGCGAGCGCTGATCGAAACGGCCGACGACTCTTAACCTCGCCGCGGCGCGATCCAGCGTCGACCGCTCTTCCCCGCAGGGAAAGGCCGGGTAGCCCCATCTTCCGCAGTTGAATTAACCTTTATTAAAGACATCCGTCGCGGTTCGCCGCGCGTCGCCCTAAAATACGCGCGATGTTTGCCCTGCTCGAACGTTCTCTCGAGGAACTCGACGCCGCCGACGCGCGTCGCGCGGCGCTCGCCTACGTCAGCGAGGCGTTCGCCGAAGCGGTTCTCGATGGCATTGACGTCGACGCCTTCGCCGACGCCGCGCTGTGCGCCGCGTTTCGCGAACTGGTCGCCAATTACGGCGAGGATCGGGTCGCCGCGATCGCGGACGGGCTGTCCGAGCGCATTCGCCGCGGCGAATTCTCCCTGCGCCGCAGGCAGTAGTGCGCCTTCGCGGGCGCCCTCCGAGGGAGGCGCCCGCCATTGACGCTGCGCCGACCCTGGCCCACGATCCCGCAACGATTTGCTTTGCCCGCGTTGGCGAAATGCCCTCTACGCCCCTGCCCGTCTTCGACCGCCGCGTCACGCCCGCGCGCCCCGACCTCGCCGCCCTCTCCTTGCGCGGCAAGGTCGAGGCGGCGCGCTTCGTCGAGGGGCGGGAGCGGCGCATATCCGTCGCCAGCGCGCCGTTGCGGCGCGCGCCCGACGCCGCGGCGCCGCTCGAGACCGAAGCCCTGCACGGCGAAATCGCCGTCGTCTACGAGGAGCGCGGCGAGTGGGCCTGGGCGCAATTGGTCCGCGATCGCTATGTCGGCTATCTCCCGACTGCGGCCCTCGCCGCGCCCGTCGAGCCGACGCACCGCGTCGCGGCGCTGCGCGCCCACGCCTACGCGAGCGCCAACGTCAGAGAGCCGCCGCGTCTGGCGCTGTCGCTCGGCGCGCTTGTTCGCGTCGAGCGATTCGAGGGCGATTTCGCCGCCACGCCCGAGGGGCTGCGCGTCTACGCCCGGCATCTCGCGCGAAAAGACCGTTTCGAGCCCGACTTCGTCGCCGTCGCCGAGCGCTTCGTCGAGACGCCCTATCTCTGGGGCGGGCGCACTTCGGAGGGAATCGACTGTTCCGGCCTCATTCAGAGCGCGCTCGGCGCCGCCGGGATAAAAGCGCCGCGCGACAGCGACATGATGGAGGCGGCGCTCGGCGCGCCCTTGCCGGTCGAGGAAACGCGCAACCGTCTGCGGCGCGGCGATCTGATCTTCTGGGAGGGTCATGTCGGGGTCATGCGCGACGCCGAAACGCTGCTGCACGCCAGCGGCTGGCACATGAAGGTCGTCAGCGAGCCGCTCGAAGCGGCGCGCGCTCGAATCGCCGCCCAGACCCGCGGCGCGATCACGTCGATCCGGAGGTTGTGAAGGGCCGCCGCGGCGCTCTTACTTCTTGGCGCTGATGCCGAGGCCGCCGAAGCGGGTCTTGAAGCGCGACAGGCGGCCGCCGCGGTCGATCAATTGCTGCGAGCCGCCGGTCCAGGCCGGATGGGTGTTGGGGTCGATATCGAGGTGCAGCGTCGCCCCCTCCTCGCCGTAAGTCGAACGGGTGACGTATTCCTCGCCGTTGGTCATGACGACCTTGATCATGTGGTAATTGGGGTGAATGTCGGCCTTCATCGTCTAAGTCCTCGGCGAACAAAACGACAGCCGTCCGGAGGCCGGCGGCCGTTGCGATTGGCGTCTCTATAAGGCACGGCCTCGTGCGGCACAAGCGCTCGCGTCGCGCCCCGGGTCTTGATTATTGAGCCGAGATCATGAGGTAAGGCGCGCTCGACCCCGATCAGGAGACCCCGGCTCGATGACCTTGTCCTCCAGCGCCGCGCCGAAACCCGCCCGCGTGTCGCTGAACGCCCTGCGGCCGCTGCTGCCCTACGCGCTGGTCCACCGCGGTCGGATCCTCGCCGCCCTCGTCGCGCTGATCGTCGCCTCGGGCGCGACGCTGGTCGTGCCGATCGCGGTCCGACTGATGATCGACCGCGGCTTTTCCGACGCCCATTCCGGCCTCATCCACGTCTATTTCGGCGCGCTGATCGGCGTCGTCGCGATCCTCGCGCTCGCTTCCGGCGCGCGCTACTACTTGGTGATGACGCTCGGCGAGCGCGTCGTCGCCGATCTTCGCGGCGATTTCTTCGCCCATCTGACGCGACTCGACCCGAGCTTCTTCGACGCGGAGAAGACCGGCGAGATCGTCTCGCGGCTGTCGGTCGACACCACCCAGTTGAAGGCGACGTTCGGTTCGTCGGCCTCGATCGCGCTGCGCAACATCTTCATGTTCTTCGGCGCGATCGCGTTGATGGTGGTCACGTCGCCCAAGCTCTCGGCCTACGTGCTGGCGGCGATTCCGGTCATCGTGTTGCCGCTCTATGCGGCCGGGCGCGCGGTCAGGGCCCGCTCGCGCCTCGCCCAGGATACGCTCGCCGAGGCGACCGCGTTCGCCGCCGAGAGCCTCGCCGCGGTGCGCGTGATGCAGGCCTTCGTCGCCGAACGCTTCACCGCCGCGCGCTATCGCGCCGCCGCCGACGCCGCCTACGAGGCGGCGCGCGCGATGACGAAGTCGCGCGCCGTCGTCACCGTCGCGGCGATGTTCCTGGCCTTCGCCAGCGTCGTCGTGGTGCTCTGGCTCGGCGCCGAGGACGTGATCGCGGGCCGCATGACCGGCGGCGAGCTGTCCCAGTTTCTGTTGTTCGCGGTGTTGGGCGCCAGCGCCCTGGGCCAACTCTCGGAGGTCTGGAGCGAAGTCTCCCAGGCGGCGGGCGCGGCGGCGCGCATCGGCGACATCTTGGCGGTCGAGCCGCGCATTGTCGCGCCGCGCGCGCCGCTCGCCTTGCCCTCGCCGACGCGCGGCGAAGTCGCGTTTCACGGCGTCGGCTTCGCCTATCCCGGACGCGCGAGCGAGCCCGTGCTCTACGATTTGAGCTTCCGCGTCGCGCCGGGCGAGGTCGTCGCCATCGTCGGGCCGTCCGGCGCGGGCAAGTCGACGCTGTTTCAATTGCTCGAGCGCTTCTACGATCCGACGCGCGGCGCGATCACGCTCGACGGCGTCGACATCGCCCAGGTCGATCCCAAGGCGCTGCGCGCCCGAATCGCGCTCGTGCCGCAGGACGCGTTCATCTTCGGCGCCAGCGTCGCCGACAACATCGCCTATGGCGCGCCGGGCGCGAGCCGCGCCGAGATCGTCGAAGCCGCCAAACAGGCGGCGGCGGACGGCTTCGTCGCCGCGCTCCCCGACGGCTACGACACGCCGCTCGGCGAGCGCGGCGCCACCCTCTCGGGCGGCGAGCGCCAGCGCCTGGCGATCGCGCGCGCGATCCTGAAAGATGCGCCGGTGCTGTTGCTGGACGAAGCGACGTCCTCGCTCGACGCCGAGAACGAAACGCTGGTGCAGGGCGCGCTCGACGCGCTGATGAAGGGGCGCACGACGCTGGTCATCGCCCATCGCCTGGCGACGATCGTCGACGCCGACCGCATTTTGGTGATCGACGGCGGCTCGATCGTCGAGGAGGGCTCGCACGCCAGCCTGCTGGCGGCCGGCGGCCTCTACGCCCGGCTGGCCCGGCTGCAATTCGAGGCCGGCGTCGCGGCGCTGGAGGGCGAGGCGAAGGCGGCGGAGTGATATCCACGCCGACCGCCGCCCCGTCGTCGGCGTCGCGCCGACGGGGCGGGGCCTCGAAGTCGCGAGACGCGGGCCAGAACCTACGCGAACTTAAAGTCTGCCAGGGCGAGGGTCGCCTTGGCGACGCGATCGAGCGTCAACGTGTCGCCGGCGGTATCGGTGATCATGGCGCCGGCTGCGGGCGAAGTCAGCCCGCCGTTCGACAGCAACGCGTTCAAATCCTCCGCCTGCGACATCGTGGAGTTCATATAGCTGAAACTCGAGGCGCTGAACTCCAGGACGTCGTGGTTCGTTCCCGTAGCGGCGAAGTTGGCGATGACGTCGTGGCCGAAGGCGGGCGCGAACACGAACGTGTCGTCCTCGCCCGTTCCCGCGATCGTCGTCCCGTTCTCGATCGAGCCGAAGGTGTGGGAGCCGTCGGTATTGAGTTGCTCGATCCAGGCGATCTCGCCGCTTGCGGCGAGCGCGCTCAATGGCGACTGATCGGCGGCGACGTTCGCCGCCGTGTCGGAAACGCTGACTGTGTCGCCGCGCGGGGCCGAGACCGTCAGCCCCGCGGTCTCGATCGCCGCCGCATCCGCCGCGTTCAACGCCAGCGATGCGCCCGTCGCCGCGATCCCCGCGACGCCGATCGTCTCCAGATCGGAAATCTGAGCCGGCGTCAGCGCCTCGACGTGCGCCGCCGTGTCGGACAGCGTCACGACATCGCCCGATGGAGCGGAAACCGCGAGGCCGTCGGTCTCCAGCGCCGTCGCCTGGGCGACGGTCAACAAGACGGAGGCGTTCGTCGCCGCGATCGCCTTGACGCCGAGGCCCGCCAGAGCGGCGATCTGAGTCGGCGTCAATTTCTCGATATCCGCCGCCGTGTCCTTCAGCGTCACGCTGGTCGCGTCAGCGAGGCCCGCCGCGTTGTTCTTGTTGAGCAGGTCGGCCGCGTTGTCGGAAACCGCCAGCGTCGCCCCGGCGCCGAGCGTGAAGTCGTTCAGCTTGGCCAGCGTCTCCGCCTGCGCGGCGTTCACGCTATTGGAGCCCGTCAGCGTCACGCTGGTCGCCTTGGCCAAGCCCGCCGCATAGGCGCTATTGAGGAGATCGGCCGCGCTGTCGGAGACCGCCAGGCTCGCCCCCGAGGCGAGAGAAAATCCCTTCAGCTTGGCCAGCGCCGCCGCCTCGGTCGCGGTCACGTCGATGTTCGAACCCGTCAGCGTCACGCCGGTCGCGTCCTTCACGCCCGCCGCGTTAGCGCCGGCGAGCAGATTCGTCGCATTGTCGGAAACCGCCAGCTTGGCGCCCGAGCCGAGCGTGAAGCCTTTCAACATCGCCAGCGCCTCCGCCTGCGCCGCGTCTTCCGCGTTTGAACCCGTCAGCGTCACGCTGGTCGCGTCGGCGAGGCCCGCCGCATAGGCGGCGTTGAGGAGATCGGCCGCGCTGTCGGAAACCGTCAGTTTGGCGCCCGAGCCGAGCGCGAAGTCCGTCAGCCCCGCAAGCTGTTCGGCCTGTGGCGCGCTCACGACATTGGAGGTTCCCGTCAGCGTGACGCCGGTGGCCTCGGCCAAGCCCGCCGCATAGGCGGCGTTGAGAAGATCGGCCGCGCTGTCGGAAACCACCAGCTTGGCGCCCGCGCCGAGGGCAAAGCCGTTCAGCTTGGCGAGCGCCTCCGCCTGCGCGGCGGTCTCGCTGTTGGCGCCCGTCAGCGTCACGCTGGTGGCGTCCTTTACGCCCGCCGCATTGGCGCTGGCGAGCAGATTGGCGGCGCTGTCGGAGACCGCCAGGCTCGCTCCCGAGCCGACCGTAAAGCCCTTCAGCTTGGTCAGCGCCTCCGCCTGCGCCGCGCTCACGCCATTGGAGCCCGTCAGCGTCGCGCTGGTCGCCTTGGCCAGGCCCGCCGCATAGGCGCTATTGAGGAGATCGGCCGCGCTGTCGGCAACCGCCAGCGTCGCCCCCGAGGCGAGCGCGAAGCCGTTCAGTTTGGTCAGCGTCTCCGCCTGCGCCGCGCTCACGCCATTGAACGTTCCCGTCAGCGTCACGCTGGTCGCCTTGGACACGCCCGCCGCGTAGGAACTGCTGAGAAGATCGGCCGCGTTGTCGGAAACCGCCAGCTTGGCGCCCGAGCCGAGCGTAAAGCCCGTCAGGCCGGCGAGCTGTTCGGCTTGCGCCGCGTTCACGCTATTGGCCGTTCCCGTCAGCGTCGCCGCCGTCGCGACGGCGAGGCCGGCCGCGTAGGCGCCGTTGAGCAAATCGGTCGCGTTGTCGGCGACCGTCAGCTTGGCGCCTGCGCCGAGCGCAAAGCCGTTCAGCTTGGTCAGCGCCTCCGCCTGCGCCGCGCTCACGACATTGGACGCGCCCGTCAGCGTCACGCTGGCGACCCCGATTCCCGAAAGCGCCGCAATCTGCGCCGCGCTCAGCTTCTCGATGTTCGCCGCCGTGTCGGACAGCGTGACCTTGTCGCCGGTCGGCGCTGCGACCACGATGCCGGCCGTCTCCAGCGCCGTCGCCTGCGCTGCGCTGAGCGCAACGCTCGTATCGCTCGCCGCGATCCGCTTGACATGCAGCGCCAAAAGGCCGGCGATCTGAGTCGCCGTCGATGCCTCGATATCCGCCGCCGTGTCGAGCGCTCCGAGCTCATACCCCTCGGCCGTCAGCGTCGCGGCGGAGGTCACGGTCGAAAGCAGCGTCCCGGCCGCGTTGTAGGCGTCGACGATCGCCGCCGCGCCCGTCACCTTCAGGCCATCGCCCGACAGGATCTGCGCCGCCGCGACGCTCAGCGTCACCGCGCCGTCGGTGGAACCGATGCTGGCATAGCCGGCCACCTTCAACGCGGTCGCCTGCGCCTGCGTGATCGCAGCGATATTGGCGGCGGTATCGGCGACGGTGATCGTGTCGCCCGAGGGAACATGGATCACCCAGACGTTCTTCTGATATTCGACGGCGGTCGCGATGGTCAAAATCACCGAACTCGTCGCGGCGTCGCTATCGACGACCGTGGTCGCATCGTTCGCTGTCGGCGTTGCATAAGCGCTGCTCTCGTCGCTCAGCGCGAATGTGCTGGTCGAAATCGTGTACGGCTCGCCCGCCGTCGGCGTGAACGTCAAGGCGTCGAGTTCGCTGGTGATCGCGCTCGCCGTGCCCGACAGAGTGTAGACGCCCGAGGCGCTCGTCGCCATCAAGCCGCTGAAGTCTTTCCCATCCGCCAGCGTCCCGCCGGCGCCGCCGATCGTGATCGTCAGCGTGTCGGTCGCGCCGACGTTGAGGTCGCCGATCGTCACGGTAGAGAACGGATCGATCGCAGCTTCCGAATTCGTCGTCTGGCCCGCGACCGTCCCCTCGATCGTCGGCGCGACGGCCTGGTCGCTGTCGGTCACTGTGGTCGTGCTGTCGACGGTGGGGGTCGTGAAGGCGCTGCTCGAATCGCTCAGCGTGAACGTCGTGGTTACGGAGCTGTTGGGATCGCCGTCGACCGGCGTGAACGACAGCGCGTCGAGTTCGCTGGTGATCGCCGCCGCCGTCCCCGACAACGTGTAAGCGCCGTCCGAGCCGCTCAGGCTGCTCGCGCCGGTGAAGCTTGCGCCATCCGCCAGCGCGCCGCCGCCCGAAAGCATGATCGACAAAGTATCGGTGTCCGTCCCGCCGTTATTGGCGTCGCCGATCGTCACATGGGAGAACGGCGTGATCGGCTTTTCCGAGGCCGTTTCGGTGGTCGTCGCACCCGTGATCGTTGGCGCGACCGCCGGATCGCTATCGACGACGGTGGTCGTGCTGTCGACCGTCGGTGATCCATAGATGCTGCTCAAATCGTTCAGAGTGAGCGTGGTGGTCGAAGTCGTGTTTGGCGCGCCCGCAGTCGGCGTGAACACCAAATCGTCAAGTTCGGCGGTGATCGCGCTCGCCGTCCCCGACAATGTGTAACTGCCGTCCGAGCCGCTCAGGCTGCTCACGCCGGTGAAGCTTGCGCCATCCGCCAGCGTCCCGCCGGCGCCGCCGACCGTGATCGTAAGCCTTTCGGTCGCGCCGGGGTTGGCGTCGGCGATCATTACATTGGAGAACGGCGCAATCGGAACGTCCGAAGTCGTGGCCTGACCGGCGACCGTCCCCGTGATCGTCGGAGGCGTGTCGAGTGTGTAGGTGACGATATTGCTCGTTCCAACATTGCCCGCCGCGTCCGTCGCCTGCGCCGCGATCGCTTGCGCCCCCAGCCTCGAGAGCAGGGTGACCGACGCGCTCCAGTTGCCGCCGGCCGCCGGCGTCGCCGTTCCGATGAGGGTCCCTCCATCGTAGATCGACACCGTCAGCCGGGCGTCGGCGGAGTCGATCGTGCCGGAGATCGTTTGCGTCGTTTGGTTGGTCAGGGTGTTCGTATTCGTGATCGCCAGCGTCGGGTCGATCGTGTCGAGCGTGTAGGTGACGGAGTTGCTCGTTCCGACGTTGCCCGCCGCGTCGGTCGCCCGCGCCGTGATCGCTTGCACCCCTTGAGTCGAGAGCAGCACAACCGACTTGGTCCAATTGCCGTTGGCAGCCGGTTTCACCGTTCCGAGCAAAGTCGTCCCGTCGTAGATCGACACCGTCAGGCCGGAGTCAGCCGCATCGATGGTGCCGCTGATCGTCTGCGTCGTCTGGTTGGTTAGGACGCCCGTGCTGGTGATCGCCAACGTCGGGGCGAGACCGAGCAGCAACTCGCCAGAGCCGTCGTTCGCGAGCGTAAAATCGCCCGCCGCATATTGGCCGGCGAAACTAAGGGATGTGAGCACATTGCCGCTCGCACCCTCGACGGCATAAGTCTGCACGCCATTGGTCGTCGACTGGAAGACGAAACGTTCGCCCGCCGAAAAGGCGACTGAGGTCAGATCGATCTCGTCGGTTACGGCGAACGAACTCAGCGCGCCAGCATAGGCCTGCGCCAGCTTCAATGTGCCCGCGCCGCTGAATTGAACATTCTGCTGGAAGCTCGCGGTGAAGGCGAGCGTGCCTCCGTTGGTGACGACCGCAGAACCCGATCCCGTCACCGCATCCTCGACGATGAGCACGCCGCCGCTGGTGGCCTCGATGAGGCCCTGGTTTGTATAGCTGCCGACATCCAAGCTCAGGGTCTTGCCGGAGACGTTGGCGTCGATGACGCCGCCGCTCTGGTTCGTCAGTAACAGCGACTG
>JBEKBD010000090.1:0-12153 GCA_050015575.1 Roseiarcus sp.
ACCTGGAACATCAATTCGGTGCGCTTGCGCATCGCGCTGGTCGCGCGCTATCTCGCCGAACAGCGCCCTGACGTCCTCTGCCTCCAGGAGACCAAGTGCCCCGACGCGCAATTTCCGCTCGCCGAGTTTGCGCGGCTCGGCTACCCCCACGCCGCGATCAACGGCCAGAAGGGATATCACGGCGTCGCGATCGTCTCGCGCCACGCGTTCGGCCGCCAGAGCCGGCGCGATTTTTGCGCCAAGGGCGATTCGCGCCACGTCGCGGTGACGCTGGCGGGCAAGGCGGACGGCCTGGAAATCCATAATTTCTACGTGCCCGCCGGCGGCGACGAGCCCGATCCCGAAGTCAACGACAAATTCGCGCACAAGCTCGCCTTCGTCGACGAAATGGCGGCCTGGTTCGGCGAGGAAAAGAAGGCTGCCGGCCGCGCCGTGCTGGTCGGCGATCTCAACATCGCGCCGCTGGAGCACGACGTCTGGAGCCACAAGGCGTTGCTCGACGTCGTCAGCCACACGCCGATCGAAGTGGAGAAGCTCGGCCGCGCCCAGGCCGCCGGGCCGTGGATCGACGCCTTGCGCAAGTTCGCGCCCCCTCAGCAGAAGCTCTACACTTGGTGGAGCTACCGCGCCCCCGACTGGGCGAAGGCCGACAAGGGCCGCCGCCTCGACCACGTCTGGGTCAGCCCGGCGCTCGCCGACGCGGTCAAATCGATGCACGTGCTGCGCGAGGCCCGCGGCTGGGAGCGCCCCTCCGACCACGCGCCGGTGAAGGTGGAGCTGACGCTCTAGGCGAGCCCCTTCCGCCCCGACGGCGAGACGGTCGCCGCGATCCCGGTCGAGCGCCGCATTCGGCGTCCCCCGTCGCCGGCCTCAGGGCGCGCTGGCCAGGTCCAACGCCGCGACGTCCGCGTCGCTCAGCGTCAGCGTCGCCGCGCGGATCAGGCTTTCCACCTGGGCGAGCGACGTGGCGCTGGCGATCGGCGCCGTGACGCCGCGCCGGGCGACGATCCAGGCCAGCGCGACCGCGGCCGGCTCGACGCCATGGCGCGCCGCGACCTCGTCGAGCGCGGCGAGAATGCGGAAGCCGCGCGGGTTGAGGTAGGCCTTCACGCCGCCGCCGCGCGGGCTTTGGCCGAGATCGGCCTCGCCGCGATATTTGCCCGACAAAAAGCCTTTGGCGAGGCTGTAATAGACGATGACGCCGATCTCCTGCGCCAGGCAGAGATCGCGCAAGGGCCCGTCGAAAGCGGCGCGATCGTAGAGATTGTATTCGGGCTCCAGAACCTCGTAACGCGGTAGGCCCTTCGTCTTCGCCGCTTGCAGCGCGGCGGCGAGCTGGCCCGCGTCGAGATTCGAGGCGCCGCACCAGCGGATCTTGCCCTTGGCGATCAGCCGCCGGTAGGCGCCGAGCGTCTCCTCGTAAGGCGTCGCCGCGTCCGGCCAATGCGAGAGATAGAGGTCGATGGTCTCGATCTGCAGCCGCTTCAGCGACGCCTCGACCTCCTCCTCGATATAGCGGGCGGAGAGACCCTTCTTGCCCGGCCCCATCGGCGAGCCGACCTTGGTGATGACGGTGATCGCGTGGCGATTGCCGCGCGCCCTCATCCACTCGCCGATGATCGCCTCGGATTCGCCGCCCTGGTTGCCGGGCGCCCAGGTCGAATACGAGTCGGCGGTGTCGATCGCATTGAGTCCCGCGGCAGCGAAGCGGTCGAGCAACGCGAACGACGTCTTCTTGTCCGCCGTCCAGCCGAACACGTTGCCGCCGAACACGACGGGGGCGATCGACAGGTCGGTGCGGCCGAGTTTTCGCTTGTGCATCGCAGCCTCCTCAGGCTGGTCTCGCCGTGGGCGGGCGCTCAGGGAACCTCCCTCACCGCGCCGCGCGCCGCGCTGGTGGCGAACGTCGCGTAGGCGCGCAACGCCTTCGACACGGCGCGCTTGCGGGGCTTGGCGGGCTTCCAGGCGTCCTTGCCCTTCGCCTCCATCGCGGCGCGGCGGCGCGCGAGAACCTCGCTAGACACGCGCAGCTCGACCTTGCGCGCGGGGATGTCGAAGGCGATTCTGTCGCCGGGTTCGATCAGGGCGAGCGCGCCGCCCTCGGCCGCCTCGGGCGAGACGTGGCACACCGACAGCCCCGCGGTGCCGCCGGAAAAGCGGCCGTCGGTGATCAGCGCGCATGCCTTCCCCAAGTGCTTCGACTTGAGGTAGCTGGTCGGGTAGAGCATCTCCTGCATGCCCGGCCCGCCGCGCGGCCCCTCGTAGCGGATCACCACGACGTCGCCGGCCTTGACCTCGCCGCCGAGAATGCCTTGCGAAGCGTCGTCCTGGCTCTCGAACACCTTGGCGGGGCCTTCGAACTTCAACATCGACGGGTCGACGCCGGCGGTCTTCACGATGGCGCCGTCCTCGGCGAGGTTGCCCTTCAGCACCGCCAAGCCGCCATCCTTGGAAAAGGCGTGCTCGACGTCGCGCACCGCGCCTTTAACGCGGTCCTCGTCGAGCTTTTCCCAGCGCGCGGCCTGGCTGAAGGCGACCTGAGTCGGCACGCCGCCGGGCGCCGCGGCGTAGAATTCGCGCGTCGCCTTCGAGGCGCCGCGGCGGATGTCCCAGCGCGCCAGCGCCTGCTCGAGCGACTCGGCGTGAACCATTGTGACGTCGCGGTTGAGCAGCCCGGCGCGGTCGAGCTCGCCCAAGATGCCCATGATGCCGCCGGCGCGGTGGACGTCCTCGACATGCACGTCGGGAATCGAGGGCGCGACCTTGCACAGGTTCGGCACGCGGCGCGACAGCCGGTCGATGTCGGCCATGGTGAAGTCGACCTCCCCCTCCTGGGCGGCGGCGAGCAGGTGCAGCACGGTGTTGGTCGAGCCGCCCATCGCGATGTCGAGGCTCATCGCGTTCTCGAACGCCTTGAAGTTGGCGATTGAGCGCGGCAGCGCGCTGGCGTCGTCCTGCTCGTACCAGCGGCGGGCGAGATCGACGATGAGATGGCCGGCCTCGACGAACAATCGCCGGCGGTCGGCGTGGGTGGCGACCAGCGTGCCGTTGCCGGGCAGCGATAGGCCGAGCGCCTCGGTGAGGCAGTTCATCGAATTGGCGGTGAACATGCCCGAGCACGAGCCGCAGGTCGGACAAGCCGAGCGCTCGATCGCCGCGACCTCTTCGTCGCTCACCGCGCTGTCGGCGGCGGCGACCATCGCGTCGATCAGGTCGACCGCCACCGTCTTGCCCTTGAGCTTGACCTTGCCCGCCTCCATCGGCCCGCCGGAGACGAACACGGCGGGGACGTTGAGGCGCAGCGCCGCCATCATCATGCCCGGCGTGATCTTGTCGCAGTTGGAGATGCACACCATCGCGTCGGCGCAATGGGCGTTCATCATGTACTCGACGCTGTCGGCGATGATCTCGCGGCTGGGCAGCGAATAGAGCATGCCGTCGTGGCCCATCGCGATGCCGTCGTCGATGGCGATGGTGTCGAATTCCTTGGCGATCCCGCCCGCCGCCTCGATTTCGCGTGCGACGAGCTGGCCGAGATCCTTGAGGTGGACGTGGCCCGGCACGAACTGGGTGAAGGAATTGACCACCGCGACGATCGGCTTGCCGAAATCGCCGTCCTTCACGCCGGTGGCGCGCCAAAGTCCGCGCGCGCCCGCCATGTTGCGGCCGTGGGTGGAGGTGCGGGAGCGGAGTGCGGGCATGGGTTTGGCCTTTGGGCGAGGGTGCGGGGAGCGTTATGTGGCCAATTGGGGCGCCAGGGCAAGAGAAAGGCGGGCGGCGGGCGCCAGATGCGCCGATCGAGATCGGCCCGGCGTCGACGCCGCTCGTTCGGGTTCACGCGTCCTTGGGCGCCCCCCTTAGGCCACGCGGCGCCGTCAGAGCCCGCGCCGCTATTTCGCGCCAGGCTTGATGATCTCGCGCAGGTCCCACCTCTCGTCGCCTGCGCCGCCGGCGATGTCGTCGACCTTCCAGGCGCCGTCTTCCCTGGCCAAGACGTAGCGCACGACGTGCTTGACGTCGCCGCTGTAGAACGTCGCGGCGGCGCCGCTCTCTCCCTCGGGCGCAATGGTCAGCCGCTCGACCATCGGGTCCTGCGAATCGGTGACCGGATCGAAATCGAGAATGGGCTCGTTGGCCTTCTTCGATCGCGCGTCCATCGCCTTCAAAGCGGCGCGAAGCGATTTCGTGAACAACGCCGCGACGCGCTTGTCTTCGATCGAGCCGTTCTGATAGTCGCCCTTCGCGCCGGCGGCGAGGCGATAGATTTCCGCCACGATATCCGCCGGCGCCGTATCGGCGGCCAGCGCCGCGGGCGCGATGAGGCTCGCGCCGGCAAGAACGAGAAAAGTCCGACGCCGCATCGGGCCCTCCTGCGTCCGCCTGCCCCGGCAGTAATGGCTGGAGGCGAGCGAAGTCAAGGCGGCGCGGCTAGGACTTGCTGCGCCGCTCGCGGATCATGAAATTGTCGAAGGTGTATTCGGCCACCTGCCACCACAGATACTGGTCGTCGCGGAAGGCCGTGTAGGAATCGGCGATTTTCTTGAATTTGGGGTCGTCGGCGCTCAGTTGCGCGTAGAGATCGTTGGCGGTCTTGTAGCAGGCCTCGATCGCGTCCTGCGGAAACAGGCGCAATTGCGCGCCGCCGACGACGAGGCGCTTCATCGCGCCGGGATTGGCGGCGTCGTATTTGGCCAGCACCGAGGCGTTGGCGATCGCGGCGGCGGCGCGCAGCGCCGCCTGATAGGCCTTCGGCAGGGCGTCGAACTTGTCCTTGGCGACGGCGAGATGCAGTTTCATGCCGCCCTTCCACCAACCGGGGTAATAATAGTTGGGCGCGACCTTAGAAATGACCTGCATGGGGGCGTCCCTGCGCTCGCCGAATTTCTCGTCGTCGTAAGGCCCGACCCATTCGAAGGCGTCGAGCGATCCCGACTGCAGCGCATCGTAGACGGCGTCCTTGGGCATCGACACCGGTTCGGCGCCGAGCGTTTGAAACACCTTGCCGGCGAAGCCGCCGATGCGCATCTTGAGGCCGGCGAAATCGTTCGCGCCGCGAATCTCCTTGCGGAACCAGCCCGCCATTTGCGCGCCGGAGTCGCCCGCGGGAAAGGCGACGATCTTGCGTTCGGCGAGCAGTTCTTCGATGAGGCCGCCGCCGCCGCCTTCCTGCAGCCAGGCGGCGTGCTGGCGCGCGTTCATGCCGAATGGAGTCGCCGAGGCGAAGACGAAGCTCGGATCCTTGCTCCAGGAATAGGCGAGCGAGGTGTGGGCGCAATCGGCCCTGCCGTCGGCGACGGCGTCGAGCGCCTCCAGCGCCGGCGCAATTTCTCCGGCCGGCGAAATGCGAAGCGTGAAATGGCCATCGGTGAGATCGGCGAGCGCCCTGGCCAGCGCTTCGCCGCCGCCGTAGATCAAGTCGAGCGAAGGCGGGAAGCTCGAGGTCATCCGCCACTGCACGTCGGGCGCGGGATCGGCGAGCGCGGGCGCCGCCAGACCCATGCCCGCCGCGGCGGCGCCGAGACCCGTGATGAACTGCCGGCGTCCTGCCGTCATTTCCCATCCTCCTGACTGCGCAAGCCCGAATTTGGCGCGCGGGCGCCGTTTCGCCCTCAGAAAGGGCTTCGCCTACAACACAGTTGCGTGCAAAATTACGGCGCTGACATGGTTTTGACGTGGCCTTCGCATGAGTTCGAGGAGAACGCCGATCCCCTCCGAGCCGATCGCCGCCGTCGTGCTCGCCGGCGGGCGCTCGACGCGCATGGGCGCGGAGAAAGCGCTGTTGCCGCTCGCCGGGCGTCCGCTGATTGCGCACGTCGTCGAGCGGCTACGCCCGCAGGTCGCCGAGCTCATCATCAGCGCCAATGGCGAGGCGGCGCGATTTGCCAGCCTCGATTGCGCCGTCGTCGCCGACCCGCCGCCGGCGCTGGGCGACGGGCCGCTCAGCGGCGTCGGCGCCGCCCTCGCTTTCGCCCGCCGGCGCGGGTTTTCGCTGCTCGCCACCGCGCCGTGCGATGCGCCGTTTCTGCCCCGCGATCTCGTCGCCCGGCTCGCGGCGGCGATCGCCGCGAGAGGCGCATCGGTCGCGGTCGCGCAGAGCGCGCGCGGCCTCGAGCCGATGTTCGCGCTGTGGCGCGACAGCGCGGCCGGCGAGATCGCGGCGGAATTCGCGCGAGGCGCGGCGAGCCCGTGCGCCGTCATGGCGCGGCTCGGCGCGGCCCCCGTCTTCTTCGCGCCGGTCGACGGCGAGGACCCCTTCGCCAACCTCAACACCCGCGAAGATTTCGCCGCCGCCGAGGCGCGGCTCAAATGAACGGATGGACCGCGGCGACGCCTCTCAATTTCAACGCCGCGTCGCGCGCCGCTTGCGTTATGATCGCTGCGAGGCGTTCCGTCGCCGGAATCAATTCGGTCGACCAACCCGGAGACTGCGCCAACCCAATTCCAACCAACTCCGCGAATGGAGCGATGAACGCTGCGCTGCGTTCGTTTTGACGACGGGAAACACGGGGGCGGCCTTCGCCGAACGAAGACTCGCAGCAGCCATAGCGCGCGGAGAAGTGCGGTTGACCTCGACCTTCTGTCTCGGCGCATCCGACGTCTCCAACGCCTCCTGCGACGCCGCCGTCGCAATGGATGGGCTGGAGGCCTCCTGAGGCTCCACGCCGAGGAAGCGAAGAACTTCGCCCGCCGGCATCGCGCGGCCGAAAAGATACCCCTGAGCCTCGGAGCAGCCCTCGATTCCGACGCGAGCCAGTTGATCCTCCGTCTCGACCCCTTCGGCGACCGTCTCCATGCCAAGCGCCTTGGCCAGACTGCTCGCCGCGCGCACAATGGCAGCGCTCTCGTCGCACTCGCCAAGCTCGCTGACGAACGACTTGTCGATCTTGATTTTATTGAAGGGAAAACGGCGCAAATAGCTCAAGCTCGAATATCCGGTTCCAAAGTCGTCCAT
Organism: Roseiarcus sp.; assembly: GCA_050015575.1. Taxonomy (GTDB): domain Bacteria; phylum Pseudomonadota; class Alphaproteobacteria; order Rhizobiales; family Beijerinckiaceae; genus Roseiarcus. The sequence continues at coordinate 6,953 of JBEKBD010000090.1, forward strand.
AGCAACCGTAATACCCATGTCACGTATGGAATGAAGCGCCGAAACAGCTTGCTCGGCGTCCTTGATCATCACGCTCTCGGTGACTTCCACGATCAGCCGCGAGCCTTGGACGCCTGCGGCGTCGATCGCTCCGGCAATCGAGCTAAGAAGAGCCGGAGACTTGAATTGCACGGCGGACACGTTGAGCGCCACCTTGATAGGCTCCGGCCATTTTGCGACTTCGCGGCACGCCTGACGCAAAACCCATTCCCCAATCGGCACAATCAGACCATTCTCCTCGGCCAGCGAGATGAACTCGCCGGGCAGCACAATGCCGCGTTCGGGGTGCCGCCAACGCACAAGCGCTTCAAACGATTTCACCTGCCTATCGGCGACCGAAACGATAGGCTGAAAATACAATTCGAACTGCCCTTCGGCGATCGCGACTCGCAAGCCGTTTTCCATCGCGCGACGGGAGCGAACCTGTTCGTCCATCGACGGCGTGAAGAACTTGTAGCTGCCGCGACTCGCCTTGGAATGATAAAGAGCCACATCGGCGTTGCGGATCAACTCATCGGAATCGACGCTGTCGGTAGGCGTCACGGATATACCGATGCTTGTTCCGATTACGATGCTGTTGCCGTCGATATTGTAAGGCTCACTTACGCCGGCGATCAGGCGCTCCGCCAGTCGCATCGAATCATGCGGAACGCGTTCGACGCGTTGAATGATGGCGAACTCGTCTCCTCCGATCCGCGCCACGGTGTCGTCCGTACGGACGATCGCTTTGATTCGCGCGGTGACCTCCTGCAACAATCGGTCTCCGACCGGGTGCCCCAAACTATCGTTGACGGCCTTGAAATGATCGAGGTCGAGATAAAAGACGGCGAACTTGCCGGCGCGGCGCCGAACCTCGGCGAGACACTGATCGAGGCGCTGCTTGAACTCGTAACGGTTCGCCAAGCTGGTCAGCGCGTCGCTGGTCGCCATTTCCTGGACCTTCTGCTCGGCCCGACAGCGCACGGTGATATCCTCACACGTCGACACCGAGCCGCCATCGGCAAGCTCCTTCTTCCGCTGCGCGATGACGCGTCCGTCCGACAGTTCGTTAACGATCAAGATGCTGCCGTCGGCCTCAGTGCGCAGCTCGCCTGAGACCTTTCCGAATCCCTGATCGCCGAGATGGTCGAGAATTTGCGCACGCGTGACCCCGCGCTTGGTCAATTTTTCAGGAAGGCCGTAGATTTCCGCGTACCGCTTGTTGCAAGCGATCAAAGTATGGTTCCGATCATACAACGCCACTCCCTGCACGATGTTGTCCATCGCGTTATTGAACCGCTTGTACTGGATCGCGAGCTGAGCCTGAACGGCCTCACGTTCCCGTGCGTCGGAAAGTTGATCGATGCGATCCGCGAGCCTGATGACCCCGGCGATAATCGACAAGACGATCACGCCCGCCGCAAACGCGAGGCCTTCGGCCTGACGGATCCAATCGGCCACGATGTCGTTCAGCGGCGCGGCGACGACGGCCGCAACAGGAAAATTAGGAGAATGAGCGACGGCGAACAGGCGATCCATGCCGTCAAATCCAATCTTCTGCCGCAGGACGCCGTCACGATGCTTTGAAAAGGAGTCCGTAAACAGCCCGCTGTCGCCAAGCTTGAAGCCCAGCCCCATTTCGTTCTGCGGATACCAAGCGACAAGCTCTCCATCCGTACGAAAGATAAAAATCGATCCGTGCTCCCCAACCATAACGTTGTCGAAGAGCTCATCGAAGGTCGTTAAATTGACGATGCCGGCGACCACGCCGAGAAAGGCGCCGTCGCGTGCCGAAATGCGCTTCGAAAAACTCACCAGCCACGTTCCCATGCTTTGAAGCGGCGTTGATAAATAGACAGAGCCCGGAGCGGCGTCGCGCAAATAGTTCATGGACTCGCTGCCGATAAGTCCATAGGGCGAGCGGCCGCCGATCATTCCGTTGACGCCGACGATGCAAAGGCGGTCAATCGAAGGGCTTGCCGCGGCGCGATTGCGCAACATCGCCTGGATGTCTTTGCTTTCACCCAAAGATTCCAAATCGGAGGTCGAGTTCGCGCCGGCCTTTTGCAAACGCTCAACGACGTCGGACACGGCCGAGGAGACAGATTGCAACGAGCGATTCGCTTGGTACGAAATAACATGGGAAAGATTTGCCGTGCTCCTCGAGGCTTCCTCGATCCCGCGGTCGTATAAATACACGACAAGCGTGACGGTTGCGGCCACAACGAACGCCATCAGGATTCCAGCGCCGATAAAGAGAGGGGCTTGTCTGCGAGCGAGACGGGGAAGTTTGCCAGCCCAGTACTTGAACCCACGCACGGACGCGCTCCTGGCGGATCGATGTTCGTTTGCGATCTATTTTAGAGCGAGCCCAGTTAAGATACCGCCAACGCCAACCGGCGACGAGGCGACGGAAAAGCAAGAATTGATAAATCAGTTCTGGACGTTACGGGATGACAAGCCTCCCGTGCGCCACCCGCGCATGCAATCCGCATCCAACGTATGGGATTCAAATCGGACGCAAGCTTCGCAACCTGACGCGGATCCGATCGCAAACACCGCCTATTTGTGCGCCTTTCCGCCAGGGAGTCATAGGCAGCCTGATAAGCGCGGTGACGCCCTAGGCGCGAAGCCTGCACGCTCCCCGTTTTATTTCGCCGCCATCATCGTCTTTGCAGCCGCCGCGATCTCAGGGCGCACAATGTCCATCTTGCAACATACTTGTGCGGCAAAGCGTAGAAGGAAGGAGTGGAGGAGCGCCTACTGCTTCGTCAGTTCGGCGGTCGCGTCGCCCTGCGCGCTGTGCAACGTCGCCAATGCGGTCGTGTTGCTGGTTCTTGTGAGCCTGACGGTGGTCCCCTTGCCTCGGTACGTTACCCTTTTCGCCGTCACCTTGCTCGTCGCCACCGGCGTGGACACGCCTTGGTATTCGTAGCTAACGACCCGATTCCCTGCGATCGTTATCGACGTGGGGTCCCTTCCTCCCCACGATCCGCTCCATGTGCCGTCCCAGGAACTCTTCGGCGCGGCTTGCAGGGAACTCGCGAAAAGAAGCGACAGCGGGATGGAGGCAAATACCATACGACGACTGATTTTCATTAGAGCCCTCGATTTGTCCTTGCCTACAGCGAGCCAAGCTAGCCCGAGGTTGTCGGACGCACAATTCTAGGGTTTACGGGAACAGGAGGCAAATCGCCGAAATTCGCGGCCCGCAGTCGACGCCGGACCTTCCCGGTCGGAGCCGCACCGCCCCTCGACGGCGCTCTCCGCCGACGCCGCGCGGGCCTTCGGCGGCGCATCGCCGGGCCGCTCGTCGCGACCGCGACGACGACAAGATTGGAGAAAATGCGATTCCGGCTCGACTGGCCGACAAGCCCTTGATTTGCCTCGAAACGACCAAGGATAAAATTTGGAAATCCTTGGAAATGTTTGTAAATACAGGGAAAAGCTTGGCGCCGCGGCGATAGGATGCTCAACTCCCTTTTCGGCCGGCGTCGGCCGGCGAGCGAGGCCCGCGCCGCGCCGGACGAGGGCGCGCCTCAGCTCGCCTCGCGAAACCGCTCCGCGGTCGCCAGATCGACCGAGACGATCTGACTGACGCCGCGCTCGGCCATGGTCACGCCGAACAGCCGATCCATGCGCGCCATGGTGATCGGGTTGTGCGTGGCGGTGACGAAGCGCGTGTCGGCGCGCTTGCGCATTTCGTCCAGCAGGTTGCAGAAGCGCTCGACGTTGTAGTCGTCGAGCGGCGCGTCCACTTCGTCGAGCACGCAGATCGGCGACGGGTTGGTCAGGAACACCGCGAAGATCAGCGCCAACGCCGTCAGCGCCTGCTCGCCGCCGGAAAGCAGCGTCAGCGTCTGCGGCTTCTTGCCGGGCGGGCGGGCGAGAAGTTCGAGCCCCGATTCCAGCGGATCGTCCGACTCGATGAGTTGCAACTCCGCCGAGCCGCCCTCGAACAGCGTCGCGAACAATTCGCCGAAATGCTTGTTGACGGCGTCGAAGGCGCCGAGCAGCCGCTCCCGCCCCTCTTGGTTGAGATTATGGATGGCCTGGCGCAGCCGCTTGATCGCCTCGGTCAAGTCGTCGCGCTCGGCGATCAACCGATCGCGGCCGGCTACGACTTCGGCGAGCTCCTCGTCGGCGCGCAGGTTGACGGCGCCCAGGCGCTCGCGCTCCTGCCGGAGGCTCTCGAGCTTGCGTTCGACGACGTCGGCTTCCGGCGGCGCCGCGCCGCTCGCCAGGCCGGCGAGGGCCGCGAGGCCCGCCGGCTCGGCGTCGAGATCCGCGGCGATCGCGCGCAGCAGCGCCTCCCGCGCTTGGCGCGCGCCCTCCAGCCGTTCCTCGGAGGCGGCGCGCGCCTCGCGCGCCGACCCCATCGCCTCCAGCGCGGCGCGCGCGGCGCGGTCGGCCGCGGCGAGCGTGGTCTCGGCGAGCGCGCGCGCGTCGCTCGCGCCCTTGCGCGCGGCCTCGGCCTCGTCTAGACGCCCGATCAACTCACGGCGCTGCGCCGAGAAAACGGCCGGCGCGTCGGCGAGCGATTCGAGTTCGGCTTGCGCGGCCGCGCGCCGCTCGGCGATCTCGGCGATATAGGCCTCGGCCTTCGCCCGCCGCTCGACCCAGGAGTCCCGCTCGGCGGCGATCGCGCGCCGCCGCGCCTCGCGCGCTTCCGCTTCGCGCGCCACATTCTGCGCCGCGGCGTTCGCCTCGGCGAACTCGGCGCGCTCGGCCGTGGCCGTCCCGCGCGCGCTCTCCAGCGCCAGCGCCAATTCCTCGCTCGGCGCCAGATTCTTCAGCGCCGTCTCGGATTGCGTCCGACGTTCCGCCGCTTCATCGCGCGCGCTCAGCGCGCGCGCCAACGCCTCGTCCAACGCCGAGAGGCGCGAAAGGGTCTGCGCGCGGCGCCGTTCCGTCGCGGCCAGCGCCCCGCGGGCGGCGTCGACGGCGCTCCGCGCCTCACGCGCGCGCTGGCGGGCCGCGCCTTCGGCGTTCGCCGCTTCGCGCAGCGCGCCCTGGGCGCGGGTCGCTTCGGCACGGACCAATTCGGCGGCTTGCCGGGCCGCCTCCGCCTCGCGCGAGAGATCGACGAGGCGGTTCCGTTCGACCAGGCGGCGCGCTGCAGGCGAGGACGCTTCGGCGGTTGAAACGAACCCGTCCCAGCGCCACAGATCGCCCTCCCTCGA
>JBEKBD010000091.1:0-12095 GCA_050015575.1 Roseiarcus sp.
TGCCAGGCCTTGTTCTGCCGGCAGGCTTCGTGCAGCACCCAGTCGCCGATCGGCACGATCAGGCCCGTCTCCTCGGCCATCGGAATGAATTTGATCGGCGACAACAGGCCCAGGGTCGGGTGTTTCCAACGGATCAACGCTTCGACCGCGAAGACGCGTCCTGTCCGCAGGTCGACCTGCGGCTGATAGACCAGAGCGAACTCGCGACGCGCGACGGCGCGTCGCAACTCCTCCTGCAGAAGGAACTTTTCGTGGACCCTGGCGTTCAGCTCGGGCGTGTAGAACTGGAAATTGTCGCGGCCCATTTCCTTGGCGCGGTACATCGCCGCGTCGGCGCTGGCCAGCAGCGCCTCGGCGTCCGTCCCGTCGTCGGGATAGTTCGCGACGCCGAAGCTGCTGGTCACGCGCAGATCGTGGCCTTCGAGACAAATCGGTTCGGCGATGGCCGCGGCGATCTTCCGCACCGTCGCGGAGATGATCTCCGCGCTCTTGGGCTGATCGAACAGCAGGATGACGAATTCATCGCCGCCGATCCGCACCACCGTGTCGGTCGCCCTCAGGCATGCGACCATCCGCTTCGCGACCGCCTTCAAGAGTTCGTCACCGGCGTTGTGGCCCAGACTGTCGTTGATGTTCTTGAAATTGTCGAGATCGACGAACGCCACCGTCACCCAGCGATCGTATCGTTGCGCATACAAAAGGGCTTGCGACAGTCGGTCGTTGAGCAACGCGCGGTTCGGCAGCCCGGTCAGCGCGTCATGGTTGGCCATGAAGCGAATGCGGTCTTCGGCGCGTTTGCGCTCGATGGCGATGCCGGCCATGTGGGTGGCGATGTCGATGAGGCGCATTTCGACCGGCGAGGGTTCGCGCGCTTCCTTCGAATACATCGCAAACACGCCCCGCACCCCGCCGTCATGCGATAGGATCGGCGTCGACCAACACGAACGAAGCCCATGCGCGGCGGCCAAGTCCTGGTAATCGGCCCACAGCGGGTCGGTCCGGGCCTCGGCGACGATGACAGGTTCTCGCCGATAGGCTGCCGCGCCGGACGGGCCCGCGTTGGGACCGATCGGCGCGCCGTCGACGGCATTGACATAGGACTCGGGCAGGTTCGGCGCGGCGCCGAGACGCAGGCGCGTCCCATCCTCGTCGACCAGCAGGATGGCGCCGGATATCCCGGTCAACTGGGATTCGATGAGGCGCACGAGACGATCGAGCACGTCCTCGAGCGGTGCGCTCATCGCGATCATCTGCAGGATTTGCGCCTGCCCGTCGCGCAGCGCGTCCGCCAGCTTGCGCTCGGTGATGTCGCGCGAGATGCCGGCCACGCCGAAGATTTCGTTGTGGTCGTTGCGCAGCGGAACCTTCGTCGTCAGGATCCACGTCTTGCCGCCCGAGGCGTCGAAGACGTACTCCTCCATGTCGACCATCGGCTGTCCGGTCTGAACGATCTTCTGTTCGTCGGCGAAGAATTTCTGCGCGATCTCCGAGGGAAGGAGTTCGAGGTCGCTCTTGCCGATCAGGTCGGCAGGCCCCGGCAAGCCGATCCGGGTCGCCGTGGCCTGGTTGGAAATGACGAAGCGGCTCTTCACGTCTTTGACCCAGAGATTGTCGGGCAGCCAGTCGATCAGGGCTTGCAACGAAACACGCTCGTTCGCCACGGCGCGCGTGGCCTTGAGCTCGGTGATGTCCTCGTGAGTCCCCACCCAACCGCCGTCGGGCATCGGCAGGTGACAGAGCTGAATGGTCCGGCCGTCCACGAGTTCGGTGGTCCAGCTTCTCGAGGCGTCCGCCGAATTGGCGGAAGCGGACACGGCGAGATACTCGTCTACGGTCATCGCACAGGTTCCGGCGGCGACGCGAGCTTCCACGATCTCGCGCAGCGTCGCGCCCGGACGAACTTGCTCAGGCGTAAGTCGATAAAGCTCCGCGTAGCGGCTGTTGCATCGGATCAGCCGCCCTTCGCGGTCGAAAAAGCAAACGCCTTGCGCGATGTTGTCGATGGCCGCCTGATAGCGCAGCGCCTGCGCCTTCAGCGTCGCGATCTCGGCCCGAAGGTCGCGCTCGACGACCTGATGAGACTCGCTCGCCGCGCGCGCGAGCGCGGCGATGCTGGATTCGTCGAGCGCTCCTTCGGTGCGCCTCATCGGAATTGCCGGCAATTGAAGTTCCTCCGCCGCGACGGTCCGAGCCAAGCGAATAAAACCGCGCCCGTTCCAAAAAGTTTGCGTACGGTAAGTCGCCCCGATTAATAGAGCGTAACTCAACTAGTCGTTACCGACGATCGCGGCCAATTTACTTAATTTAATATTACTAGCGGCAGTTGTTGACGTTGCGGAGCCGGGGCCAAGCAATGTCCAATGCGATGGTCGCGACAGGGAACGAACTCTGCTTCCATAGCGAGCGCCGCAAGGTCGGCACGCGCCGCGGCGCCGGCGGCTTCGACGCTAAGCTCCGCCGCATGACATTGCGAGATTTGAAATCGACTTTCCGCCCCTGGCGGCCCCGCGAGGCGGAGCGCCAAACGTCCGACCTTAGCCTTTAGCCCATCGCCGCCTTCTGCAGGGCGATAAGCTGGCCGACGCCGCCGCGCGCCAGAGCCAGCAGCTTCATCAGCTCGGCCTCGCTGAACGGCGCGCCTTCGGCCGAGCCCTGCACTTCGACCAGGCCGCCCGAGCCGGTCATGACAAAATTGGCGTCGGTTTCGGCGGTCGAATCCTCGGCGTAGTCGAGATCGAGGACCGCCTCGCCCTTGACGACGCCGCAGGACACCGCGGCGACGTGGTCCTTCAGAGGACTGTCGCGCAGGATCGAACGCTGGACCATCCATTTCAGGCAATCGGCGAGGGCGATCCAGGCGCCGGTGATCGCGGCGGTGCGGGTGCCGCCGTCCGCCTGCAGGACGTCGCAGTCGAGGGTGATCTGCCGCTCGCCGAGGCGCGGCAGATCGACCACCGCGCGCAACGACCGGCCGATCAGGCGTTGGATTTCGTGGGTGCGGCCGGAGACCTTGCCGGTCGAGGATTCGCGCCGGGTGCGGGTCGAAGTGGCGCGCGGCAGCATCGCGTATTCGGCGGTGATCCAGCCCTTGCCCTGGCCGCGCAGCCACGGCGGCGGCTTGTCCTCGAGCGAAGCCGCGCAAAGGACATGGGTGTCGCCGAAGCGCACCAGGCACGAGCCTTCCGCATAGCGCGCGACGCCGCGCTCGAAGGTCACGGTGCGCATTTCGTCGTTGGCGCGCTGGGAGGGTCGCATCGAATGGCTCCTTGTCGTCGCCGGGACCTGTAACCCTCGCGCCGCGCCGAGGCAATCCGAGCTTCCCCGACCGTCCGAAACGGCGGCTCGATCGCTTGACAACGCTTCGGCGGCGAACGCACAACCGCCGGGCCGTGGCTCGCTGACGGCAAAAGGCGCCCGCGCGACGAGCGAAACCTTCGACGCGGCGATCGCGGGCGGCGCGGCGATCGGCTTCTCGACCGCCTATCATTTGGCCGCCGCGCCCTCCTTCGCAGGCCGCGTCCTCGTCGTCGAAAGGGACATGAGCCACGCCAAGGCGTCGAGCGTGAGGGCGCGCGCGTGGGCGGCGTGAGGCTCAAGAGCGGGGCGCGCGGCGGCGTGCGCGCGACCTCGGCGTCGAAATCCCGGCGCGCTCGCGCAAGCGCTGCATCTTCGCGTTCGAGGCCAAGCAGCGTTTCGCCGATTGTCCGCTGGTCATCGACGCCGCCGGCGTCTTCTTCGCGAGGGCCGGACCTATCTCGCCGGCGTTTCGCCTCCGGAGGCGGACGATCCTGATTGCGACGCATTCGACGTGGCGTCGAGCCAGTTCGAGCAGATCGTGCGGCCGGCGCTGGCGCGCCGCTTTCCCGCCTTCGAGGAGCTGCGCGTCACGCGCGGCTGGGCGGGCCGCTACGATCCCAATATTTTCGACCGCGACGCCGTCGTCGGCCGGCTCGGCGAATACGAGAACGCCTATCTCGCCGCGGGGCTTTCCGGCCTCGGCATCCAGCAGTCGCCGGCCATCGGGCGGGGCCTGGCCGAATTGATCGCGCAAGGGCGCTACGTCTCGCTCGACTTGAGCGATTTTTCTTCTCGCGCCTCGCGGAAGGACGGCCGTTGCTGGAGCGCAACGTGATCTGAAGGCGGGGCCCGCGTCTGCGGCCGCGCCGGGAGGCCTTCGCCGGGCGTCGTCGATCGCGGCCCGCCGGCAAGGATTCTCGGCTGGGCGACGCCTCGCGTCGCCGTCACGCCCCTCCTTTCCTCGCGCCGCCGGCGCCGCGACCCGCGAATAATGGGCGTCGCTTTTACGTCGGGCCAATCCGCCTCGACAAACTCTCCATTAGTAATAATGTGATGGAAAAGATCGGGCCGCGCCCTCGCGCGGGAGAGCGCCGGCAGGGAGGAAAGCGATGCCCGACATCAACGCCGAGAAAGTAAGCTTCGTGATCGTCAAGGCGCGCGAATTGGAGAGCGAAAACAGAGGTCTCGAACCGGGCGCCCCCAACCCGAGCGACGACCAATTGGTCGGCGTCTCGACCGCCGCCGCCGCTGCGCCCGCTCGCGCCGAGTTGGCGGCCGCCATCGACGCCATGGACGAGGACGAGCAATGCGAACTGGTCGCCCTGTCATGGGTCGGACGCGGCGAGTTCACCGCCGAGGAATGGCTCTCCGCCGTCGCGCAGGCGCGCGGGGGGCGCCGGCGGCCGACGTCCGGTTATCTGCTCGAAGATTCCTTGCTCGCCTCGCATCTCGAGTACGGCCTCGCCGAATTCGACGAAAGCGGCGAGGTTTGCGCCGCCGATCGGCAGTGAGAGCGCTTCGGCCGGCGGCGGACGAACCGGGAACAGGCGGACGCCGGGAAGTCGGGGCGCCGGCGGGCCGCTCGGCGATAATCCTCTGGCGCCGCGCCGAAAATCCTGTATAAGCCGCCGGCCTGGGGTTTTCGCCCCGGTTTGACGCGACCGACCTGGACGACATCCCGGCTCGGCCGAAAGGCAGCAGGCGAGGCGCGCTCGCCGCAAGGAAAGGGAAGTTCGATGTCGATCACCGCCGAGCGCAAGGCCGCGCTCATTCGCGATTATGCGTTGAAGGTCGGCGACACCGGTTCGCCGGAAGTTCAGGTCGCGATCCTCACCGAGCGAATCGCCAACCTGACCGGCCATTTCAAGACCCACGTCAAGGACAACCATTCGCGCCGCGGCCTTCTCAAGATGGTCTCGCAGCGCCGAACGCTTCTCGATTATGTCAAGAGAAGCGACGAGGCGCGCTACAAGGCGCTGATCGAGCGTCTCGGCATTCGTCGCTGAACGCGGAAAAATAGACCGCGCGGCGGCATGGGGCCGCCGCCGGCGCCATAGGATCGCGAAAGCCGCGCGTCATTGGCCGTCGAGGGATGGGCGTTCTTGCGAACGCCCTGCGGCAGGATCGCCAGGGGCTGGGCCCGACACGGGCCAGCCCCTCGCCGTCTTGCCGACGACGGAGATGGATGAGCCCGCCGCGGGGCCGACAGCTTTCGCATCCTTTTGATGAACAAGAGGATGATGAAACGATGTTCGATATCCAACGCGAAGAATTGATTCTCGGCGGCCGCAAGCTCGTTCTCGAAACCGGCCGCCTCGCGCGCCAAGCCGACGGCGCGGTGCTGGCGACCTGGGGCGAGACCACTGTCCTGGCGACCGTGGTCGCCGTCAAGGCGGCCAAGCCCGGCGTCGATTTCTTTCCGCTCACCGTCCATTATCAGGAGAAGGCGTTCGCGGCGGGGCGCATTCCCGGCGGCTATCTCAAGCGCGAAGGGCGACTGTCGGACAAGGAAACCCTGACCTCGCGCCTGATCGACCGCCCGATCCGGCCGCTGTTCCCCGACGATTTCCGTTGCGAAACGCAGGTCATCGCCACCGTGCTCAGCCACGACATGGAGACCGAGCCCGACATTCTCGCGCTGATCGCCTCTTCGGCGGCGCTGACCCTTTCCGGCGTGCCGTTCATGGGCCCGGTCGGCGCGGCGCGCGTCGGCCTCGTCAAGGACCAGCTCAAGGTTTTTCCCACCATCGAGGAAATGAAGGACTCGGCGCTCGACCTCGTCGTCGCCGGCACCGCCGACGCGGTGCTGATGGTCGAATCGGAAGCCAAGGAGCTTTCCGAAGAGACGATGCTCGAGGCGGTGATGGCGGGCCACGCCGCGTTTCAGCCGGTGATCCAGGCGATCATCCGCCTGGCCGAGAAGGCCGCCAAGGAGCCGCGCGAACTCCCTCCGAGCGACAAGGCCGCGGTCGAGAAGGCGACGCTCGAAATCGGCGAAGCGGACTTGCGCGCCGCTTATGCGATCACGCAGAAGCAGGAGCGCTACGCCGCCGTCGAGGCGGCTAGGGCGAAAGTGATGGCGGCTTTGGCGCCCGAGGGCGGCGAAGCGAAATTCCCCGCCGAACACGTCGCCGAGGCGTTCCACAACGCGCAGGCCAAGGTCGTGCGCTGGAACATCCTCGACCACAAGCGCCGCATCGACGGGCGCGATCTGACGACGGTGCGCCCGATCCTCGCCCAGGTCGGTATTTTGCCGCGCACCCACGGCTCGGCGCTGTTCACCCGCGGCGAAACGCAGGCCCTGGTTGTGGCGACGCTCGGCACCGGCGAGGACGAACAATACGTCGACTCGCTGGAGGGGACCTACAAGGAGCGCTTTCTGCTCCACTACAACTTCCCCCCCTACTCCGTCGGCGAAGCGGGGCGCATGGGCCCGCCCGGCCGACGCGAAATCGGACACGGCAAGCTCGCCTGGCGCGCCATCCACCCGATGCTGCCGACCGTCGCCGAGTTCCCCTACACGATCCGCATCGTCTCCGAGATCACCGAATCGAACGGCTCCTCGTCGATGGCGACGGTGTGCGGCTCCTCGCTGGCGCTGATGGACGCCGGCGTGCCGATGAAGCGCGCGACCGCCGGCATCGCGATGGGCCTCATTCTCGAAGGCAAGCGCTTCGCCGTGCTGTCCGACATTCTCGGCGACGAGGATCATCTCGGCGACATGGACTTCAAGGTCGCCGGGACCGCCGAGGGCGTCACCTCGCTGCAGATGGACATCAAGATCGCCGGCATCACCGAGGAGATCATGCGGGTCGCGCTCGCCCAGGCCAAGGAAGGCCGCCTGCACATCCTCGGCGAAATGGGCAAGGCGCTCACCGGGGCCAGGGCGGAACTGGGCGAATTCGCGCCGCGCATCGAGACGCTGAAGATCCCCACCGACAAGATCCGCGAAGTGATCGGCACCGGCGGCAAGGTCATCCGCGAAATCGTCGAGAAGACCGGCGCCAAGATCAACATCGAGGACGACGGCACGGTGAAGATCGCCTCCAGCGACGGCGCCAAGATCAAGGCCGCCATCAATTGGATCAAGTCGATCGCCGCCGAACCGGAAGTGGGCCAGATCTACGATGGCACCGTCGTCAAGACGATGGAGTTCGGCGCTTTCGTCAATTTCTTCGGCTCCAAGGACGGCCTGGTGCACATCTCGCAGCTCGCCAAAGGCCGGGTCGGCAAGACCACCGATGTCGTCAAGGAGGGCGACAAGGTGAAGGTCAAGCTGATGGGCTTCGACGATCGCGGCAAGGTCAAGCTGTCGATGCGCGTCGTCGATCAGCAGACCGGCGCCGATCTCGAAAAGGCCGAGGCCGCCGAGGCCGCCGCGCAGAGTTGAGGCCGGCCGGCCCTCAAAGGTTAAAGTTGGTTAATCCCTGAAATCGCCCGAGCGGCGCCACGCCGGCGCCGCTCTCTTTTTTTCTTCTTGCGCCCGTCCGGCGGCCACGTTTCGTCAACCCAAACCAACGAATGTCGTCACGTCAGGCGCACATTTAAGGCGAGAGAAAGATTGGCCGGCGCAGACGATCCTACGAGGCCAAGAGAACGAGCAATCCCATGCAAGTCAGTTTTTCCGAGGCGCTCGATGACGGCCGCCGCGCCCACTATTCGCTGGGCCGCGTCAAGGCCGTGGGGCAATGGCGCGCGACGCGCGCGGCGGACCCCGAGGCGGATTGGCAGGCCGTGCTCGGCGCTCTCGTGCGCGAGGCGGAGGAATACGGCGCCGACGCGCTGGTCGAGGTGAATTTCGCCGTCGAAAAAGTCGCCGGCCGCGTCGACGACGTGCCGCTCAGTCGCCTCGTCGCCGCCGGTTCCGCCGTCCGCTTCGCCGCCGCCGCGTGAGCGGTCGGCCGGCTCTGCTCGCTTCTTCCGCAAGGGGTAAAGGAGCGCGCGCGTTCAATACTGCTGACCAAGGGTGACGGCCTGCGGCATCGGATCACCGCGTCGTTCGACGATTTGCGGCCCCCGCCGCCGCCCGCCATCGGCGCGCGAGGCGGCGCCCGCGAGCCAGACCGGCAGAAACGCGCCGAGCCAATCGGCGACGGCGCGGTCGTGCTGGAACCAGCCTTCGAGATGCCGCTGGCGCGGCTGCGCGCCGGGGCGGCTCAGCCGCTCGGCGCCGCGCGTCGTCCAGCGGCACATCATGGCGTAGGTCACTTCGGGGTGGAATTGCAGCCCGATCGCCGCGCCGAAGGAAAAGGCCTGGACGGGAAAATCCTCGGCGCCGCTCGCCAACAGCTCGGCGCCGCGCGGCAGCTCGAAGCCGTCGCAATGCCAATGATAGACGCAGCGGGGAAAAGGCGCGGCGCACAGCCGGTCCGCGTCCGGCGTCGGCGCCAAGGGGTAATAGCCGATTTCGCTGCGCTTGTCGGGATACGAGAACACCGGAGCGCCCAATTGGCGGGCGAGCATCTGCGCTCCGAGACAGACGCCGAGCAAAGGCTTGTTCTCGGCGAGCGGCGCCGCCAGCCAGTCGATCTCGCGCTTGATCCAGTCGTCCTCGTCGTTGGCGCTCATCGGCCCGCCGAAGACCATGACGCCGGCGTGGTCGGCGAGCGTCTCCGGCAGGGGTTCGCCGAGGCTGGGGCGGCGGATGTCGAGCCGGACGCCGAGAGCGTCGAGGGCCATGCCGATGCGTCCCGGCGTCGAGTGACCCTGGTGCAGGATCGTCAGAACGGCGTTGCGCCCGTCGCGCCCGGTCATCGCCATGCTCCAAACCAGCGCGCTCCCGTCTGCCGCGCGCGCCGGCGAATCGGACCATGATCCAGCAATTCTCGCGCCATCTGCTTAACGGGCGAGCGAGAAGGCGCCAGCGTGAAGGAATAGGGCGCGGTCAACCCTTTCCGCCGAACGAGCGCGGCGCCATGAAGACCAGTTCGCGCACGCCCGGAATGGACTTGGCGAAACCGCTGATCGCGTGGCGGATATTCTCGCGATGCGCGTACCACTCGGAATCCACGTAGCAGAGCTGCACGCTCATCCGTTTGCCCTTCTGCGGCAAGAAGCCGTGCCAGGAATGGTCACAAACGCGGAACATCAGGATGCGTCCGAATTCCGGCGCGAATTCGAACGCGTAGTCGTCCCGGTTGTTGCTGCGCAGAACCCTGAGGCGACCGCGTTCGTAAGGCCAATCGCGGCTGAACCCGACCAGCACGGTGATGATCTTGTGCTTCGAATCGGGATGGGCGTAGCCCTCGTTGTAGGCGCCGCTGGTCGCCCCCATCATGACGATCGATGCGGGACGGCCGGTGAGATCGATGTCGAACTTCTGCTCGACCAGCCGGCGGAACCGGAGGCTCATCAGATCCTTCATGCAGGCCGCGAATTTCGGGCCGTATCTCAGGCTCGGCAGCGCGTAGCTGCCGCGGTGCGGAATTTCCGGCGCGTCGGCCAGCACCTCGTCCTTCCATTTCGGGTCGATGGCCTGTTCGACGTAGGCGTAGTCGTAAGGATCGCGGCGGAGTTCGGCGGCCCTGATGGCCTCCTCGTCGAACATCGTCAGTCGCGTCTCTTCGAGCATAACGCACCTCTCTTGACCGCCTTGCGGCGCGTCGGCGCTCTTAGCCTAGAACCTCGGCATGTCGGCGTCCATGGCGCCGACGATCGCGACGCCCTCCACCTCCACCAGCCATTCGGGCCGGCAAACCGAGCCTTGGACGATGATCAGCGGCAGGTCGGGCAAGCGTTCGCGCAAGCGCCCTTCGATCAGCGCGAGGTCGGAAGGGTCGCGAAGGTAGACGATCAAGTGCATCATGTCGGCCAGCGAGGCCGATCCGGCGCGGAGCAGCGCCTCGACGTTCTCCAGCGCGCGATCGAGTTGACGCCCGGGGTCGCCGCGGTGAATGACCTCGCCGGCCGAGTCGATGCTCGCGGTGCCGGAGACGAAGATATGCGCGCGGTCGGAGTAGGCGACGCGCGTCGCCCGCTCGAAGGTGACGTTGTAATCCTTGGTGGCGCACAGACGGTCGAAATCGTTGAGGTAGGAAATCTGCCTCGGCTCGACGTCGAGGTTGGAATAGGCGTCCATCGCCATCACGTCGTAGCGATGCGCGCCGCCGCCCTCGATGCCGGTGCTGGCGATGAAATGAGTCGAGCCGGTCAGCCCTTGGTTGACGAACAACGTGCGGCGGGCGTCGACCATGCCGCTATAGAAGATGTCGACGTCCTTCATGTAAATCCACGTGCGCAGACAATGATCGCGCAACGAGGCGCCCTGCTGCCCGAGCGTCTGGATCAGTTCATCGAACACGACGCGCGTCTGCGCCTCGGACGACAGCGATCGGTCGGAGTCTTCGCAGCACAGGCGCGTGCTCCATAAATGCCGCGTGCCGGTTTTCTCGACCAGCAGATGGCGAGGCGAGAGGCGGCGCTTGACCACGCCGTCGGGCGCATCGATGTGGTAGGCGAGCAGCCCGACTTTGGCGCCGCGCAGCGGGCGCTGCTGGACGATGGAGATCGCCACCGAATCGTCGAAGATCGCGCTTTCGCGCACCAGCGCGGCCTGATTGAGGGCGTCGCTGAGGAAGACGCGCCGGAACACCGCCGTGTTCGGGCCAACCCCGAGGCGGGCCTGCGCTTCGCGATAGGAGTCGGCGAGCAGACGAATTTGGCTCGGCAGGTCGCGCGACTCGGGCGCTTCGACGACGATGAAGTGTTCGCGCCCTCCATGAGCGCCGGCGAAACTACGGGTGGATGCCATGAGACCTCGTCCGCGGTGCGGCCTGGCGAATTTCGGCGCGTTCCTGGAAGATGCGAGCGCGCTCATGTTGCGCGCCACGTTTCTCGCGCTTCTTGACCTAGGTCAAGACCGGCGCCGCCCTTGCCCTTCGCGCCGGCCTTCTCTATAAGCCGCGCTTCGCGCCCGTTCCGACACCCCTGGAGGCAGGGCGCGACCAACGACATGAAGGACAAGCGAAATGGCGGCGATCAAGCAACTCGCGGCCGTGGCGCGTAGCGGGACAGGCAAGGGGGCCGCCCGCTCCGTTCGTCGCGAGGGCCGTGTGCCGGGCGTCATCTACGGCGGCGGCGAGAAGGCCGAGCCGATCTCGGTCGACTTCAAGGAACTCAACAAGCACATCTGGGCCGGCGGCTTTCTGACGTCGATCTTCGATCTGCAGGTCGGCGAGCGCAAGGAGCGCGTGCTGGCGCGCGACTATCAGCTCGACGTCGTCACCGACCAGCCGACGCACGTCGACTTTCTCCGGCTCAAGACCGGGTCGCGCGTGCGCATCGGCGTGCCCGTGCACGTCATTAATCGCGACCTTTCGCCCGGCCTGAAGAAGGGCGGCGCGGTCAATCTGGTGCTGCACAGCGTCGAAGTGGTGGCGCCGGCGGACGCGATCCCCGAGTCGATCGTCATCGATCTCGATGGCCTCGACTTCCATGATTCGGTGCACGTCTCGAAGATCAAGCTGCCCGAAGGTTGCCGCGCGGCCGACGTCAGGACCGATTACACCGTGGTGACCATCGTGCCGCCGACGGTGGTCGTGGAGGTAACGCCGGTCGCAGCCGCTGCCGCGCCGGGCGCCGCGCCCGTCGCCGGCGCGCCCGCCGAGGGCGCCGACGCCGCCGCCGCCGCCGCTCCTGCGGCGCCGGGCGCCGCCGCGCCCGCCGCCGCCGCTCCCGCCAAGGGCGCTCCCGCCGCGCCGGCCAAACCGGCCGCCAAGAAGTGACGCGCCGGCCCGTCGGCCGGTTATAAGCTCAAGGCCCGTCCGTCCCTCGAGGCGGGCGGGCCTTTCTCGATGCGA
>JBEKBD010000092.1:0-11632 GCA_050015575.1 Roseiarcus sp.
GCATGATCGCGCTCGTCGAGGGCGCCGAGCGGCAGAAGACGCCCAACGAGATCGCCTTGTCGATCCTGCTCTCCGGCCTGACGCTGATCTTCTTGATCGTCTGCGTGACGCTGTGGCCGCTGGCCGGCTATTCCGGAACGGTCGTTTCGGTGACGGTGTTGATCGCGCTGTTGGTGTGCCTCATCCCGACGACGATCGGCGGCCTGCTTTCGGCGATCGGCATCGCCGGCATGGATCGGCTGATCCGCTTCAACGTCATCGCCACCTCGGGCCGGGCGGTCGAAGCGGCCGGCGACGTCGACACGCTTCTGCTCGACAAGACCGGCACCATCACCTTCGGCGACCGCATGGCCGACGAATTCATCGCCGTGGCCGGCGTCTCGGAACGCGCGTTGGCCGAAGCCGTGTTGCTCGCCAGCCTCGCCGACGAAACCCCGGAGGGGCGTTCGATCGTGGCGCTCGCCAAGAGCCGCTACGGCGTGACGGCGCCGCCGGATGCGGGGCGCACGGGGATCGTGCCGTTCAGCGCGCACACCCGCATGTCCGGCATCGACCTGCCCGGACGCGTGCTGCGCAAGGGCGCCGTCGACGCGATCCTGGCGCAGTCCGGCCTGACGCGCGCCAGCGCGCCAGCCGAATTCACCCACACGGTCGATCGCATCTCGCGCGCCGGCGGCACGCCGCTCGCCGTCTCCGACAACCAGCGCCTGCTCGGAATCATCCATCTCAAGGACATCGTCAAGCCCGATATCCGCCCACGCTTCGCCGAGTTGCGCGCGATGGGCATCAAGACGGTGATGGTCACCGGCGACAATCCGTTGACCGCCGCCGCGATCGCCTCGGAAGCCGGCGTCGACGATTTTCTCGCCCAGGCGACGCCGGAGGACAAGCTCGCCTACATCAGGCGGGAGCAGCAGGGCGGGCGGCTCATCGCCATGTGCGGCGACGGCACCAATGACGCTCCGGCGCTGGCGCAATCCGACGTCGGCGTCGCCATGCAGACGGGCACCCAGGCGGCGCGCGAAGCGGGCAACATGGTCGATCTCGACTCCGATCCGACCAAGCTGATCGAGATCGTCGGCATCGGTAAGCAGTTGCTGATGACGCGCGGTTCGCTGACGACCTTCTCGATCGCCAACGACGTGGCGAAATATTTCGCCATCATTCCCGCGTTGTTCGTGACCACCTACCCCGAACTCGGCGCGCTCAATGTGATGGGGCTGCATTCGGACAAGTCGGCGATCCTCTCGGCGGTGATCTTCAACGCGCTGATCATCATCGCGCTGATTCCGCTGGCGCTGAAGGGCGTGACTTATCGCCCGGTCGGCGCGGCGGCGCTGCTGCGCCGCAACCTGGCGATCTACGGCCTCGGCGGCATCATCGTTCCCTTCATCGGCATCAAGGTCATCGACGTCCTGATCGCCGTCCTGCATCTGGCTTGAGGATCAAAGTCATGCTGAGCCAAATTCGCCCCGCCATCGTCCTGCTGGCGCTGTTCACCCTGCTGACCGGCCTCGCCTATCCCCTGGCGATCACCGGGATCGCGCAGGTCGCCATGCCGTATCAGGCCAACGGCAGCCTGCTGCAGGTCGGCGGAAACCCGGTCGGTTCCGCGCTGATCGGCCAGAACTTCGCGACCGACAAATACTTCCACAGCCGTCCCTCGGCGACGCAGGCCCAGGATCCCGCGCATCCCGACGATCCCAGCAAGACGATCGACGCGCCTTACAACGCCGCCAACTCGACCGGCTCGAACCTCGGCCCGACTTCGCAGAAGCTCCTCGACCGCGTGAAGGCCGACGTCGAGGCCAAGCGCGCCGCGGGCTGGCAAGGGCCGATCCCCGCCGATGCGGTGACGACCTCGGCTTCCGGGCTCGACCCGAACATCTCGCCCGAAAACGCCTTCGCTCAGGTCGCCGCCGTCGCCAAGGCGCGCAGCCTGCCCGAGGACGCGGTGCGCGCCCTCGTCGAGGCGAACATCCAAGGTCGCTTCGTCGGTTTGATCGGCGAGCCGCGCGTCAACGTCCTGCGCCTGAATATCGCGCTCGACGCGTTGAAAGCGTCGTGAGGCGAGCGCGCAATTTCCTTCTCTGCCGCGCGATAAGGCGTCGGCCAAAGGCCGACGGACGAGGGGTCGCGCCGCCGGTCGCGCGCGCCGCTACAGCGGCCGTTGGCCTTCGGCCGCCCGCTTGGCCATCTTGGCGAATTTCTTCACCACGCGGTCGCGCTTGAGCTTCGAGATGTAATCGATGAACAACACGCCGTCGAGATGATCGATCTCGTGCTGCAGCGCCGTCGCCAGCAGCCCCTCGGCGAGAATCTCCTGCGGCTTGCCCTCGCGATCGAGGAAGCGCGCGCGCACTTTGGCCGGGCGTTCGACCTCCTCGTAATATTCGGGGATCGACAGGCAGCCCTCCTCGTAGACCGACCGCTCGTCGGAGGACCAGACGATCTCCGGATTGACGAAATATTGCGGCTGCGGCGGTTCGTCCTTCTTGGCCAGATCGAGCACCACGACGCGGGCCGGCTCGGCGATCTGGATCGCCGCCAAGCCGATGCCGGGCGCGTCGTGAATAGTGTCGAGCATGTCGTCCATCAGTTTTCGCAGCGCGTCGTCGACCTGCCCGAGCGGCGCGCTGATCAGGCGCAGCTTCGGATCGGGGAGAATGATGAGGGGGCGCGGAGCCATGGCGTCCTTCTCGCGGTCTCGTTTCGTCCTCGTCTGATAATCGCGCTCCGCGGCGCGGTCAAACCTGTTCGTCTTTCGTTCGATTTACGGCCACGAATCGGCTAAGCTCGGCGCCATGAACCCGGTCCTCGTCGTCCTCGACGGCTATCCCCTGACTTTCGACCAGGCGCTCGGCGGCGCGGTCGTGGCGATCGCGCTGCTGCTGATCGCTCTCGTCGTCGCGCTCGGGCGTTCGGGCGCGGCGCGCCGGCGCGAAGCCGCGGCGGCGGCCGAGCGCCAGCGCGAACTCGAAGCGCGCATCGCCGCGCTCGCCCAATCCGGCGCCGAACTCGCCGGGCGGCTGAGCTCGATGGGCGAATGGCTGGGATCGCGGCAGGCGGACATGACGCGGGTGATGGCGGAGCGCCTCGACAACGTCGGCGCGCGGCTCGGCGCCGGGCTCGAAAGCCACGCGCAGATCACCGGCGCCAACCTCGGCAAGCTCAACGAACGGCTGGCCGTCATCGACGCCGCGCAGGCGCGCATCGCCGGCATGACCGAGGAAGTCGTGTCGCTGAAGGACATTCTTGCCAACAAACAGACGCGCGGCGCCTTCGGCCAGGGACGGATGGAGGCGATCGTGCGCGACGGCCTGCCCGCCGGCGCCTTCGAGTTTCAGGCCGCGCTCTCCACCGGCGTTCACCCCGATTGCGTCGTCCGCCTGCCGGGAGATCCGCGCGTGCTCGCGGTCGACGCCAAGTTCCCGCTCGAAGCCTTCACTTTGCTCAATCAGGCGCGCTCCGAGGAGGCGCGCAAGGCGGCGGCGGCCCGCGTGCGCGGCGACGTCGGCAAGCACGTCAAGGACATCATGGAGCGCTATCTCATCCCCGGCGAGACGCAGGACATCGCGCTGATGTTCGTGCCGTCGGAATCGATCTATTCCGATCTCGTCGAGCATTTCGACGACGTGGTGCAGAAGGCGCATCGCGGCCGCGTCGTCATCGTCTCGCCGTCGCTGATGATGATGGCGATCCAGGTGACGCAGGCGATTCTGCGCGACGCCCGCCTGCGCGAATCGGCGCACGCGATCCACGCCGAAGTCGGCAAGCTGCTCAACGACGTGCGCCTGCTCGCCGAGCGCAGCGCGAAACTGGAGGGCCATTTCCGCCAAGCGCAGGAGGACGTCGGGCTGATCGCGACTTCGACCGAGAAAGTCACCCGCCGCGCCGCCCGCATCGACGCGATGGAGTTCGGCGAGGAGGAGGCGGGCAAGATCGAGACGCTGCCGAACCTGCGGCTGGCGAAGGGCGGGGAGTAAGGGGGCGCTTGTAGACGCGGCCGCGGGCTGCGCTCGGCACAATCTGACGAGCCGCGGTCTTGCTCGACCGCGCATTCGTCCATGGGTGCCATCCACGAAGGACAGGATTTTCCGTGGACCTAACATCGTCGTTCTATGCGTCGCGTGAAGGAACCGAGATATGAACAATCGGGACGATTTTTCCGCGCAAACGAAGAGGATTCTCGCGCTTCGCGCGGGATATCTGTGCTCCTTTCCAGGATGTGGGCAGCGTACGGTGGGGCCAAGCGACGAATCGTCCCGTGCTGTAGCAAACATCGGCGAAGCAGCGCACATCTGCGCGGCCTCACCGCGCGGCAAACGATACGTAGCCTCCATGACGCCTGACGAGCGTTCGTCTATCGACAACGGTATCTGGTTTTGCGCCAACCACGCCACGTTGGTAGACCGCAATGACGCCACTTACACGATCGAATCTCTCCGCGAAATGAAGCGTAACCACGAATTGGCAAGCGCCCAAGAACTGCGAGGTGCGTTAGCCCGATCAACGTTTGCCGACGATTTAATCGCGATTGGCCCTGACATTGTTTGCGTTGGCGAGTTGATGAGCGTCGCTGAGTCGGTGTGGGTTATCCAGATAAAGCACTTCGTGGTTGGCGACGTCGCGACGCTTGTTTCGTTCATTGATTGCTTTGCGAATAGCCCGAACGGCGATCGTTATGTCCTCGTGAATGCGCTCGGCGATGGGCGCCTCATTTTGCAGGCACCTCGAGTGATCAAAAGCGGGACAGGATACAGCGTCCAATGTCATGTGTCTCGGAGCTTCCCGCGAATCGACGCTCACGCTCTTGGCACTGACTTCGCGATCTCGACCGAAACCAATGATCTAATGCTCGCTCCCGGCGGCAGCATTGCCGTCGTTTCAGGGCTGGCCTCTCTGCCGCAACGAATTCGATGTTGTCTCTCCTTGCAGCGAGGCGAAAGCCCTTTCCATCCTGAATTTGGAACGCGCTTCGCTCAATATTACGACGCATTTCGTGCTTCTCCGTGGCTCGCCAATCTTCTGAAATTGGAGGTAATTAGACAGGCTTCTATCGCGTACAATGACGAGGTCCTGGGGAGGCAACACACGCCGTTGCAAAGTGTCGGTCGTGTTTGGAGCGTGGACGTGCTGCCGGAAGGTCCCAAAGCGCAATGGCTCTCCGTTCGGATAGATTTGGACGTTCAGGGCGTTGGCCGAAGGCAGTGGGTTGTTTCAGTGTTCATCCCGCCGAATCCTGGGGCCGCTGCTCCGCGTCCAAGCATGTCGGACATTGCCGCCGGTGTTCGACCGTAAGGGCACTTGCGAAATACGAGGTCTCGCGGAATACACTTTCAATTGCATTGCCCGCACCAACGCCTATGTCAACCACGGCCGCGCCCCGCCGGCGCTAAGGCGGACAAGGTCGAGACGGTGCCTGGTCTGCGGCAGGCGAAAGACAGGGAGTGGGGGCATGGCATGGCGATGAAGGAGCGCATCGTGAGATATTCGGCCGAAGAATTGCAGGCGATGCGCAGGCGCGGCGAGAGCAAGAGCGATTGGGCGCGAGCCGCCGCCATAACGGAAGCGGAAATCGAAGCGGCGATCGCCGCGGATCCCGAGGAAGCGGGAATGACAGTCGATTGGAGCCGAGCGTCGGTCGAAATGCCGCAGTCGAAGGCTGCTCTCAACAGGGGCGATGACAAGCGATAGCGTTTCCGATTGAAGCACTCGAAGGTTCACGTGGGCCGCTCCGGGCGGTTTCGCGATCGCGATGAGCCGGCCCGTATCCCGATCGCCTTGTCCTCACATGAAGCTCTGCGGATCGACGTCGACGACGACGCGCACGCCGCCGCGCGGGGGCGGGGCGGCGGCGATGAGCGCGCGCAAGAACCCTTGCAGGTCGACGCCGCGCGGCGCCTTGAGCGCGAGTCGGAAGCGATGGCGGCCGCGCAGCATCGCCATCGGCGCTTCCGCCGGGCCGAGCAGCGCGATCTCGTCGCTTTGCGCGACGCCGCCGATCGGAGCGAGGCGCCAGGCCTTGCTCGGCGAAAGCGCGTGGGCGGCCCGCGCCAGCGCGCGCGCGTGCGCTTCGGCGCCGCCGCGGTCCGCCCCCGCGACGATGATCGCGGCGAGGCGCCCGAACGGCGGCAGGCCGCCGCGCCGCCGCTGCTGCGTCTCTTCGGCGTAGAAGCGCTCGGCGTCGCCTGACAGCAGCGCGGCGATGACGGGATGCTCGGGCTGCCAGGTCTGCAGCATGGCGCGGCCGACCTTGTCGCCGCGGCCGGCGCGTCCGGTCGCTTGGCGCAGCATCTGGAACGTGCGTTCGGCCGCGCGCGGGTCGCCGTTGGCGAGGCCGACGTCGGCGTCGACGATCCCGACCAGGGTCAACAGCGGAAAATTGTGGCCCTTGGCGACGAGCTGCGTGCCGATGACGATGTCGTATTCGCCGCGCGCCGCCGCGTCGAGCTGGGCGCGCAGGCGCTCCAGGCCGCCGGCGAAGTCGGAGGACAGCGTCAGCGCGCGCGCGCCGGGAAACAGCGCCGCGACTTCCTCGGCGAGGCGCTCGACGCCGGGGCCGCAGGCGGCGAGGCTGTCCGCCTCCTGGCACTCCGGGCAGACGTTGGGGCGCTTTTCGACATGGCCGCAGTGATGGCAGACGAGCGCCTTGCGGAAGCGGTGCTCGACCAGCCAGGCCGCGCAATTCGGGCACTGGAAACGATGGCCGCAGGCGCGGCACAGGGTCAACGGCGCATAGCCGCGCCGGTTGAGGAACAGCAGCGATTGCTCGCCGCTCGCGAGGCCGGCTTCGATCCCGGCGACGAGGCGCGGCGCCAGCCAGCGGCCGCGCGGCGGGCCCTCGCGCCTGAGGTCGATCGCCGCCAGATCGGGCAGGGCGCGCTCGCCGAAGCGCGCGGCGAGCTTCAGCCAGCCGTAGCGGCCCTGCTCGGCGTTGACGCGCGTCTCCAGCGACGGCGTCGCCGAGGCGAGCACGACCGGCGCGCCTTCCAGGCGCCCGCGCACCACCGCCATGTCGCGCGCGTGATAGATCACGCCGTCCTCCTGCTTGTAGGCGCCTTCGTGCTCCTCGTCGACGACGATGAGGCCGAGATCGGCGAAGGGGAGGAACAACGCCGAGCGCGCGCCGACGACGACGTGCGTTTCGCCGCTGGCGACTGCGCTCCACAACCGCTCGCGCTGGCGTGGACTGATCGCCGAATGCCATTCGGCGGGGCGGGTGCCGAAGCGCGCGGCGAAGCGGTCGAGGAATTGCGCCGTCAGCGCGATTTCCGGCAGCAGCACCAGCGCCTGACGGCCCGCGCGCAACGCCGCGGCGACCGCCTCGAAATAGACCTCCGTCTTGCCGGAGCCGGTGACGCCTTCGAGCAGGATCGCGCCCGACGCTCGCGCCTCGACGGCGCGAGTCAGCGCGT
Source organism: Roseiarcus sp. (assembly GCA_050015575.1). Classification (GTDB taxonomy): domain Bacteria; phylum Pseudomonadota; class Alphaproteobacteria; order Rhizobiales; family Beijerinckiaceae; genus Roseiarcus. The sequence continues at coordinate 7,419 of JBEKBD010000092.1, forward strand.
CGGCCGCGGCCCGCTGATCGGGCGTCAGCGTTTGACGGGCAAAGTCGGGATCGAGCGGCGCCGCGGCCGGCTCGGGAAGCGGCGCGACCGCTTCCAGCGCGCCGTCCTCGACCAGGCCGTCGATCACGCTCGCGCTGCAAGCGGCGGCCTCCGCGAGCGCTGTCTTGGCGAGCGGCGCGCGATCGGCGAGGGCGGCGAGCACGCGCGCGCGCGCCGGCGTCAGCCGCGAGGGCGCCTTGCCGGCAGCGCGAAAGACTAGGCGCGGCGGCGGCGGGACGATCGCCTCGGGCGCGCGCGTCGCCATGCGCAACACCATGCCGCGCGGCGCCAGAGTCCAGCGCGCCACCCAGTCGACGAAGTCGCGCAAAGGCTTGCGCAGCGGCGCGAGATCGCGAATCTCGGCGACGGACTTGAGGTTGTCGCCGTCGCCATCGCGCGTCGCCCAGACGACGCCGACGGCGCGCCGAGCGCCGAGCGGCACGGCGACGAATTGTCCGGGCGCGAGGCCCCATCGAGCGGGCGCGCGATAGCTGTAGGCGACGTCGACCGCCACCGGCGCCAGGACGTCGACGACGACGCGCCGCTCCGGGTCCGACGCGCCCTCTCCGGCAATTTCGCTCATGCCGACGCGATTAACACGCGGCGCGGGAAGAGGGTAGGATTTCGCCCCCGCCCTTCTCGCGCAGGGGGAGCAAGGGGCGCTCGGTCAGCGCGATTGGCGAATCGAAAGTCGTGGGTCCCGCGCTTCAGACGCGTCCCTTCACGTCGTCGGCGCGGCCGCCTCTGCCGCCTCGGCGGCCTCTGGCGCGTCGGCCGCCTTGGCGGAGGCGCTCTCGACGCGCTCGGCGATGCGCGCCGACTTGCCGCGGCGGTCGCGCAGATAATAGAGCTTGGCGCGACGGACCTTGCCGCGGCGAACGACCTTGATCGACTCGATCACGGGCGAGTAGACGGGAAAGACGCGCTCGACGCCTTCGCCATAGGAAATCTTGCGGACGGTGAAACTCTCCTGGAGGCCGCCGCCGCTGCGCGCGATGCACACCCCCTCGTAGGCCTGAACGCGCGTGCGCTCGCCTTCGGTCACCTTGACGTTGACGATGACGGTGTCGCCGGGCGAGAAATCCGGGATCTTGCGGTCCGCGCTCAATTTGGCCGCGTGTTCGGCGTCGAGCGTCTCGATGATGTTCACTTGCCTCTCCATGCCGTGACGCCGAGCCCGCTTGCGCGGGTCCGACGAGCGCTTCGGCGCGCTGTTTTCAGTTGAGGCGCGCCTCATACAGCAAAGCCGCCGCGGTGTCGAGCCATCGCGAGGCGGCGGAGAAGAGGAACCCCGGCAGGAAAAGCGGCTCGGCGCTTGGCGGCCCGGAAGACTGCCGCTATTGTCCGCCGCCGCCGGTCGGACGCCGTTTCGCCGCCGAGCATTTCCTTAAAGGGAGCGACATGAAGCCCATTCGTTTCGCCGCCGCTGCGGCCCGCGCCGTTCGGCGCGCCGCGCCCGCGGGCCTCGTCGCGTTCGCGCTTTCGGTCGCGTCCGTTCACGCGCAGGGCGCCGCGCCCGCGGCGGGCGCGCCGGCCGATCTGTCGACGGCGCCGGGCGCGCTGCCCGACATCGTCGAGGGCTCGCCCTCGGCCGCAATCACTATCATCGAATATGCCTCGATGACGTGCAGCCATTGCGCGGAGTTTCACGAGGCGACATGGCCGCTGCTCAAGGCCAAGTACGTCGATTCGGGTAAGGCCAAGTTCATCTTGCGCGAATTTCCGCTCGACCCGCTGGCGGCCGCCGGCTTCATGGTGGCGCGCTGCGCCGGCCCGGACAGGCGCGACGCTATGATCGATCGGCTGTTCGCCCAGCAGAATAACTGGGCGTTCGTCGCCGCGCCGATCGATTCGCTGCTGGCGCAGGTCGAACAGGCGGGAATGTCGCAATCGGACTTCGAGGCCTGCCTCAATAACCGGGAACTCTATGATTCCCTCAAGAAGACGCGGGACGCGGCGGCGCGATTGGCCGTCGTGTCGACGCCGACGTTCTTCGTCAACGGGCGCAAGCTGGACGGCGCGCTGACGATCGGCGAATTCGACCAGGTCTTGCAACCGCTGTTGAAATAGGTCGGTTTCGCACAGGTTTCTCCCCCTCGGGCCTTGATCGCGCGCGGCGTTTGTGGCGGCGTGCCGGCGACGCCGCCATCGGGGGGCGGAGGCGAGATTGACGCAAACCTTAGGGGTTGCGCGCCGTCGTGTTCGGCGCCGGCGCAAGGGGACGAAGGAAAGAGGGCGAAGCCCATGAAATTCGAGCGGCTGCGTCTCGCCGGCTTCAAGAGCTTTTGCGATTCGACCGAATTCCAGATCGAGCCCGGACTGACCGGCGTCGTCGGCCCGAACGGCTGCGGCAAGTCCAATCTGCTCGAAGCCCTGCGCTGGGTGATGGGCGAGAGTTCGTACAAGAACATGCGCGCGTCCGACATGGACGAGGTGATCTTTTCCGGCACCGGCAAGCGGCCCTCGCGCAACATCGCCGAAGTCGGGCTCACGCTCGACAACTCGGATCGGCGCGCGCCCGCCGCGTTCAACGACGCCGAAACGATCGAGGTCACGCGCCGCATCGAGCGCGAATCGGGCTCCACCTATCGCGTCAACGGACGCGAGGTGCGCGCGCGCGACGTGCAATTGCTGTTCGCCGACGCTTCGACCGGCGCGCGATCGCCCTCGATGGTGCGCCAGGGCCAGATCGGCGAAATCATCGCCGCCAAACCGCAGGCCCGCCGCCTCATTCTGGAGGAGGCGGCCGGCGTTTCCGGGCTTCATTCGCGCCGCCACGAGGCCGAGCTCAGGCTCAAGGGCGCCGAGGACAATCTGACGCGGCTGGAGGACGTTCTCAAGCAGATCGACGCGCAGGTCGACAGCCTGAAACGGCAGGCGCGCCAGGCGACGCGTTATCGCAACGTGGCGCAGGACATCCGCCGTCACGAGGCGCTGTCGCGGTTGATCGCCTGGCGGGAACACGAAGCGCAGTTCGCTGCCGCCGAGCGCCGGCTCGAAGCGGACGTGCGCGAGGTCGCCGAGCGCACCCGCGCGCAGGGAGAGGCGGCGCGGCTGCAGGCGATCGCCGCGGCCGATCTTCCGCCGCTGCGCGAGGAAGAGGCGCGCGTCGGCGCCGCGCTGCATCGACTCGTGCTGGCGCGCGACGCGCTCGCGGACGAGGAAAAGCGCGCCAAAGAGCGCGTCGGCGAACTCGAGCGCCGCCTCGCGCAGCTCGCCCAGGATCGTCAGCGCGAGGAGGCGCTGATCGCTGACGCCGCCCATGTGATGGCGAGTCTGGCCGCCGAGGACGAGACGCTGGCCGGGCAAGCCGCCAGGTCGGAAGACGTCAAGCGCGAGGCGGAGGAGCGGCGCGCGCGTCTCGAGCAGCGGCTCGCCGTCGCGGAAGGCGCTCTGGCCGAGGCTCAGGCTGCCTCGGCCGACCTCAACGCGCGGCGCAACGCGCTCGGCGCGGCGCTGGCCGAGGAGGCGCGGCGCCTCGCCCGTTTCGAGGGCGAATGCGCCGGGCTCGAAGGGGAGCGCGCCGCGCTGCAGAGCGCCGAGGCGGACGATGCGGCGTTTCGCGCCGAGAGCGAGGCGGCGGCGACGCTCGGCGAGGCGCTCGGGCGCGCCGAGGCGGAGGCGTTGAGCGCCGAGACGGCGCACGTCGAGGCGCGCGAGGCCGAAGCGCGCTGGCGCGGACCCCTCGACGAGGCCGAGCGCGCCGCGCAACGGCTGGAAACCGAAGTGCGCACGCTGACCAAGCTGCTCGGCTCGGCCAGCCCAGGGCGGTGGCCGCCCGTCGTCGACGCGATCAACGTCGCGCGCGGCTACGAGGAGGCGCTCGGCGCGGCGCTCGGCGACGATCTCGAAGCGTCCACCGACGTTTCGGCGCCCGCGCATTGGTCGCATGGCGCGGACGGCGAAGGCGATCCCGAACTGCCGCCCGGCGTCGAGGCGCTGGCTTCGCGCGTCGAGGCGCCGCCGGCGCTGCATCGCCGCCTCGCGCAGATCGGCGTCGTCGCGCGCGCGGAAGGCGAGAGCCTGGCCGCGGAGCTGCGGCCGGGTCAGCGCCTGGTTTCGAGGGAGGGCGATCTGTGGCGCTGGGACGGGTTCGTTTCGACCGCCGAAGCGTCCTCGCCGGCGGCGCGGCGCCTAGTCGAACGGAACCGCCTCGTCGATCTCTCGCGCGAGGC